>JAZUNV010000106.1:0-12101 GCA_045604305.1 Anaerovoracaceae bacterium
CAGTACAGAGGGCTCACAGAGCTCCTGAGCGATCAGGTCAAGATGGACGCTTCGGTCAATGAAGTGACAGGCGCATCCGTATCCTCGGGCGCTATCCACAAAGCTGTATACTGCGCACTTGCACAGTTTGATGCGATGGGAGGTGTTAAGTAATGGAAAAGAAAAGTAAGCTCTCGATACTGACCAACGGTATCATCAAGGAGAACACTACACTGGTACTCCTGCTCGGAACTTGCCCGTTCCTCGCTACATCCTCATCACTGATCAACGCGCTCGGAATGGGACTTTCGGCAACAGCCGTACTGATTTGTTCCAACATCGTAATCTCGATGCTGCGTAAGGTTATTCCTGACAAGGTCAGGATCCCTTGCTACATCGTAGTAATCGCCGGCTTCGTAACACTGGTGCAGTTCGTGCTCCAGGCTTACGCTCCGGACATCAATAAGGCACTGGGAGTATTCATCCCGCTGATCGTAGTTAACTGCATCATCCTCGGCCGTGCTGAGGCATTTGCGAACAAGAACACCGTGATCGATTCCGCACTCGACGGTATCGGCATGGGCCTCGGATTCACACTTGCACTCGCATGCATGGGAGCTATCAGAGAATTCTTCGGAACAGGCTGCCTGCTCGGGCACACTATCATCCCGAACTTCTCGATCGGCTTCTTCAACCTGCCGCCGGGCGGATTCTTCGTATTCGGAGTTCTGATCGCGATCATGCAGGCTGCTACCAAGGGCAAGGCTCTCAAGGCCAAGGGCTTCAGCTGCGGACTCTGCCCGATGTACAATTCGTGCAACACCGCTGAGGCCAACGAGGAAGTTGAAGCAGAGAAGGCAGCTAAGGCTGCACCGGCAGTATAGGAAGGAGGACAGACATAATGGTAAACCTTATAGTGATCTTTATGGCGATAGTCCTCGTTAACAACTTCGTACTGTCGCAGTTCCTGGGAATCTGTTCGTTCCTCGGAGTATCCAACAAGATGAGCTCATCCGTAGGCATGGGCGGCGCTGTAGTCTTCGTAATGGTGATCGCAGAGCTCGTTACATGGCCTGTGATGCAGATCCTCAACAAATTCGAGATCGGATATCTGCAGACTGTAGTATTCATTCTCGTTATCGCCGCACTCGTACAGTTCGTAGAGATGTTCATGAAGAAGTATCTCCCTGCCCTCCAGAAGGCGCTGGGTATCTTCCTCCCTCTGATCACTACCAACTGCGCTATCCTGGGTGCGACTATCAATGCAATTAGTTATGGTTATTCATACATCGAGTCCATCGTATATGCTTTCGGAGCAGGCGTAGGCTACATGGTAGCAATGGTCCTCTTCGCAGGCATCCGTGAGGAGAAGCTCAACAACATGGATGGCATCCCGACACCTTTCAAGGGCGTAGGCATCATCCTCGTGGCAGCTTCCATCATGGCGCTTTCGTTCATGGGCTTCACCGGTATGTTCCAGTAAGGAGGTGTAGTAATGAGTGGAATTATGACACCTGTACTGTTAGTAGCAGTGATCGGCTTTGTTTGCTCGGGCCTTCTGGTCTTCGCTTCCAAGGTATTCCATGTGGCAGTTGACGAGAGAGTCACTCAGGTCAGAGAGGTGCTCCCGGGCGCCAACTGCGGCGGATGCGGATTCGCAGGCTGCGATGACTATGCTTCCAATCTGGTAGCTGATGAGTCTCTCCCGTGCACCAAGTGCTCACCGGGCGGAGCGGCAGTAGCGGCTCAGATCGCTGAGATACTCGGCAGATCCGCAGGCGCTTCTGAGCCTGAGGTAGCTCAGGTGATGTGCAACGGCACATGTGAGGCTTCGCGCACTGTCCTTGAATGGCAGGGCATGAGCTCCTGCAAGGGCGCCAAGGGCTGGTTCTCCTCCCCTAACGCGTGCATGTTCGGATGCATCGGACTCGGAGACTGCGTGAATGCATGTCAGTTCGACGCTATCGGTATCGTAGACGGCGTGGCTAAAGTCAACAGAGAGAACTGTGTGGCTTGCGGAATGTGCGTTAACACCTGCCCACAGAAGATCATCAAGCTCGTACCTCAGAAGAATCAGGTACACGTTCTGTGCTCATCCACAGACAAGGGCGCTGTTGCACGCAAGAACTGCGACAATGCCTGCATCGGCTGCATGAAGTGCACGACAGTCTGCAACTTCGACGCGATCCACGTAGAGGACAACCTCGCAAGGATCGATCAGACCAAGTGCAAGAGCTGCGGACTCTGCGCAGCTATCTGCCCGACCGGCGCTATAAACAGCTTCAGGAAGCTTCCTAAGAAGGAAGCCGCTGAGAAGGCTGCTGCCGCCAAGAAGGCGAAAGCTGAGGCAGCAAAGAAAGCCGAAGCTCCGAAGGCAGACGCAAAGGCATAAGTTCCAAAGGCTTAGGCCCTGCGCAGAACCAATAGCAAATCAAGATCCCGGCCATCGCGGCCGGGATTTTCTATTGATTGTCATTCCCATAATAATCAAGGCAATACGAATGATGCTTGGATGCCGTTAGAGATATCAGCTGGGAAGGCTGCCCGATCCGGGGATGAAGCCTCCGTAGCTTATCCTCCTGAGCCGGCATGATTCGCAGATAAGCAGATCATCCGAGAGGAATTCGTCCTTGTTGACGACGGTCCTGTTCGCTTCACGAATCATAGCTACGAGCTGCTGAGGATCTCCCTCCGAGATCGGCAGAAGCAGCAGTTCGTGTACGGATGAAGGGATTACGTAGTACGGACCGCGCATCAGTTCGTGCAGTCTTGCCATGACATCGGGATAGAACAGGACTGCGGCTCCCCAGAAACAATCGGCGTTGCTGAGCACGTACAGCGATACTGAAGAAGGAAGCGAGGAAGCTGATGAGGAACCGGACCGTGATCCTGACTCGAAGCCGGAACCGGACCGTGACCCTGACTTGAAGCCGGAATCGGACTTGGCGTCGGACTCGGAGTCCGGGTAGGTGCTCTTGCCGGTCGCGGATCCGTCCCTGTCTCCGGTTTCGAGATCCGGATCCGATTCAGATGCCAGAAGATTATTGCTATTTTCGCGGCCCTCGGCGAGCAGTTCAGTCAGATCGAACAGCGCGGGCGGATCGCTGAGTGATGAATTGGCGAGTGCCGCTTCCAGCAGCTCCTCCTGATCCATTTCATAGCATTCGGCCAGCTCATTTGTAATGACCGCGCGGAATTCTCCTGATATTATTTCTGCAATTAGAGCGAGTCCGCATCCTACATCGAGATGAGGAACGTTTTTCAGATAGTCTTTGTTCCCGGCTTTGTTCAGAAGCCTTACGTGCAGCCTGTCAGGGGATGTCAACGATTCTTCGGTAATTCCCGGCGCGTTCTCGATGCTGTAGAGCACGCTGCTGACGGCAGCTTCATACAGTTCACTTACCGAGCTGCCTCTCTTATACATGTCGTAGAAGTCTTCCACGTAGATCGTCGGGGCGCAGGCAGAATCGCCGGCTCTGAATATGAGCCCGGTCAGGTCCCCGTGTTGTGCCTTTGTAAGCGTGCGCTCGTCGATCACTATCTCATCGTCTGCGCGGCCATGTGTTTGTGCGATAAGGCTGTCAGTACAGCCCTTGATAAATTCGTTCTTGAATTCAGAAAAACTAAGCATATGGATTCTCCTTTATGTTTTACCGGTCGGTTTGTACAGCTGCGGATGACAGGAGCGTCTGTAAGTTATGAGCGATACTCTGCGTCAGATTCGGGGAGGTTTGAGGAACCATAGTATGACAAAAAACGCCGTTGGGGTCAAAGTTGAAAATAGAACAGGATAAAGCTTGGAATTTCAGGCGGTACAGGCCTGTTTCGAACAAGCGCCATGCAAATAATGTCGAAAAAAGGGGATTTTATGTCGGAATTAGGGAAAAGGGAAAGGTCATCAAAACAACAAGGTTATGATGCTGCGATATGGTAGAATACGCATATGATAGATGAATATGTAAAGGCCAGGAAGGCCGGAGAAAAAGAATACAAAGCAAGGACAGCGGCGGGAGAGTATCCGTTCCTGCCGGCGCTCGATGAGATACTGCCGGACTGCGACACCATGCCCCACAGGGCTATGGGCATGCTGGAGATACCGGTCGAGCTCATAGCGGGCACCAAGACAATGGCGAGGCAGAACTCCTTCGCCCCGAATTTCATGCCGCTGCTGGAGCCGGACACGGAATTCGCCATGAAGTGGTCCAATCTGTATCAGGCTCAGCTGAGCGAGGGCTTCAACAGCGCCATCAAGGTGTATGAATACCTCCACAGATTCTATGTCCAGGAGGGCAATAAGAGAGTCTCGGTCAGCCGCTTCCTTGACATGCCTACGATCTCCGCGGATGTGATCAGGATCATGCCGACGGAGGAGACACTCAGGGAGAACCCGGCTTACGAGATGTTCCTGAGATTCTACGATGTGGCTCCGATCTACGACATAGAGTTCAGCTGGGGCGGCGCATACAACGAGATCGCCGAGCTGCTCGGCCTCGACCTGGAGCACGAATGGCCGGAGGAAACGGTCAAGGACCTGCGCAACGCATACTGGATGTTCGAGCTGGCGTGGCGCGGGCTCGGCGACAAGATGCCGGACATCGCTCTGGGGGATGCGTTCATCGTCTATTTCAGGATATATGTCAGGGACGCGCTCAGGCACTATCCTGTCAAGATAATACAGAAGAGGATACTCAAGATCAGGAATGAATTCCTGACCGAGAGCAGCAGCGAGAGGGTCGCGCTCCTTGAGTCGGCTGACGAAGTACTCAACGCGGCTTCGATCATCAGGAAGACCGGCTATCTGGTCAAGGGGCCGGATTCCCTGATAGGCAAGGTGATCCCGGCGATAAGCTACTCGGCCAAGAATCCTCTCAGGGCTGCATTCATATACGACAAATCACCGGCCGTGTCAAACTGGATCTCCGACCACGACAGGGGCAGGACCATCATGGAGAAGGTCTACGGCGGAACTGTCGTGACCAGGACTTTTGAGAACTGCATCGATTCCGCGGCCTTTGAGAAGGCGGCGAAGGAGGCTGCGGACTGGGGCGCGGACATAGTATTCACCACTACGCCCAAGATGATAAACGATGCGCTCAGGGCGGCGATCGAGTATGAGGGGATCAAATACCTCAACTGCTCGATCAATCTGGCGCATCAGGCGGTCCGCACTTACTACGCCAAGCTGTACGAAGCGAAGTTCCTCGCAGGCATGATAGCCGCGATGCATACCGACAATCACATGATTGGCTACTGCTCCGACTACCCGATATACGGCACCATAGCCAATATCAATGCTTTTGCGATCGGAGCTGCCATGATCGACCCTCAGGTAAAGATATACCTGAAGTGGGCGACGATACAGGATGTCGACTGGTGGAAGGACATGCAGGAGCGGGGGATCCGGGTGATCTCCTCGACCAACACGTCCAGGCCTGCGGATGGTCAGGTCGCACACGGGGTGTTCCGCATAGACGAAGAGGGCAGTATCCATCATCTTGCCACTCCTATCCGCAAGTGGGGCAAGCTCTACGAGATCATCATCAAGACTGTCATCGACGGCAGCTATAATGCGAGCCTGACCGACATCAAGGACAGAGCCACCAACTACTGGTGGGGCATGATCTCCGGTGTGGCGGACATAAGGATGTCGGACGAGCTCTCACCGTACACGAGGCAGCTCGTGGAGATGGTCCGTAAGGATATCATCAACGGAAGCGTGAACCCGTTCAACGGAGAGCTCAGGAGCCAGGAAGGCCTTGTAAGAGGGCCGGGCGATGAGCAGCTCTCGAGCAAGGACATCATCATGATGGACTGGCTGTGCGAGAACATAGAAGGTTCGATCCCGTCGATTGACGAGCTGGTCGATGATGCGAAGAAGACAGTGGTATTCAGCGGCGTGGACAAGAGCGTGTCCGGCAGGATAGAGCTGAGCAGATAAGAACGTGAGCGGATAAGGAGAAGCAGGATCGTTAGAGATGAAGATACTGATGCTTGCAGACACAGAGGAAAGAGCGCTCTGGGACGACTGGTCGGAGGAGACAGCCGCCAGGTTTGCGGACGTAGACCTGATACTCTCGGCCGGCGATCTCGACGCAGACTACCTTGAGTTCCTTGTGACCATGCTCAACGTACCGCTGGTATATGTCAGGGGAAATCACGACGGGGATTACGACAGGAAGCCTCCGGAAGGCTGCATAAATGCGGACGGCAGAGTAGTGGAGATCGATTACGAAGGAGAGGACGGCACGTACAGCGGAATCAAGATACTCGGCCTCGGAGGCTCGATGCGCTACAAGGACGATGCTGCGGACATGTACACCGAGGATGAGATGAGGAGGCGCATAGCCGGACTCAGGGGCAGAGTGCTCAGGGACGTGTTCAGGGGCAGACTGAGCAGCAGAAGGAATATCGACATACTCCTGACACACGCGCCGTGCAGGGGCTACGGAGACATGGAGGATCTCCCGCACACTGGCTTCGAATGTTTCAACGAACTCCTGGAAAGGCAGAAACCGCTGATCCATTGCTACGGCCACGTCCACCGCGAATACGGTAATTTCCAGAGAAAAATACCGCACCCGTCGGGAACGGTACTGATAAACGCAAGCGGCTATTACATAGCTGAGATCTGATGGAATATAATGAGATATGAAAAGATCCGGAGGCATGGCTTCCGGATCTCACTTTATGTCTGATCGTGTTCAGCGATTGCGTGAAGCCTTGATGGCCTTGTCCATCTTTCTCTGCGCGTCGCGCTTCGCCTGGGCCTCTCTCTTGTCGTAGATCTTCTTGCCCCGGGCGAGACCGAGCTCGACCTTGCACCTGCCGTTCTCATCGAGATACACCGAGAGGGGGATCAGAGTGAGACCCTGCTGGGTCTTGATGGTGCCGTAAAGCTTCATTATCTCTCTCTTGTGCATCAGCAGCGTGCGCGGCCTGAGAGGGTCGACGTTATAGCGGTTGCCCTGCTCGTACGGCGCGATGTGCATGCCGGTCACTATGAGTTCGCCCTTGCTGGTGATCTTGGCATAGCTCTCCTTGATGCTGACGCTGCCCTTCCTGACCGACTTGATCTCAGTCCCTGTCAGTACGATGCCCGCTTCAAAGCGTTCCTCGATCGTGAAATCGTGGAATGCCTTTTTATTATTCGCTACTACCCTGCGTGTTCGTTTGCCCATTACTATTTTCTATCCTAGAATCGCTGTATCTTGTTGAAAGGGAAGAGCCTCAGCACTACCTTGCCCTTGATCAGAGACCCGTCGACGCATCCCACCTCGTGGAATCTCGAATCGATGCTGCCCGCGCGGTTGTCTCCCATGCAGAAGTACTGACCCTCCGGCACCGTGAAGACCTCGCCCTCGGCCGGGATCTCCCTGACCGGAGTGTATCCGTCCTTGAGATAATCCTCCTTATAAGCTTCGCCGTTTATGTAAAGCTGGTCATCGACTATGCTGATATGGTCGCCCGGAAGTCCGATCACTCTCTTGATGAGAAGCTTGTCCGTACCGGTGTCCTCATTGAGAAGCTCGCTCTGGAATATGATGATATCTCCGCGCTCCGGGCTGTCCTTCCTGTAGGCCTGCCTGTACATGATCATGTAGTCGTTCTCGTGAAGGGTGTCCTCCATGGATGACTGCTTGACTATGGTCGGCCTGATGAAGTAGAGTACCGCCGCCGCGAGGATCACCGCGATGACGATGTCGATGAGGAGGCTCTTGAGGAAGCTGCCCTCCGGTTCGCCGCCCTGAGCTTCGTCACCGCTGTTCTTGCTCCAGAAATCCTTGCGGTCCTCTTCGTCCATGTTCGATGCCATTTCGCTTGTCTTGTATCTTTCCGATCTCATTTCCTGATTGCTCCGATCTATAAATTTTGTCTGCCTCCGAGGCTTTTGTACACTTCCCTGAAGCGCTTCGGAAGCGGTGATGTGAATTCTCTGCCTGCCAGATACCCGAGGACCCCGGCATTCTTATCATGGCCGTCGCCTTCACCGATCCCGGCGTCTGCGCGGAACTCTATCCTGTGCGCGTGGAGAAGCTGGGTCGTGAGTCCCGTCTCAGAAGAGACATAGCGGTTCACCTTAGCGGAGCTGCGTATCGCGTATTTGCTGTCGCCGATCAGCGGATGGCCTGCGCTGGCGAGATGAGCTCTGATCTGATGGGTCCTGCCGGTCACGAGTTCGACCTCGCAGAGCGTGGCGCTGAGTGCATCCCCGAAGTGCAGGACCTCCAGCGGCCTGACGATGGTCTCGACAGCCTTCCGGTGGACAGATGAGCTTTCCTCGTGGCCGCTCCGGCCTTCTTCGTCGATCGCCTGTTCATCAGATGGGCTGATGCTGACCTTGTTGGCGTCCCCGTCCTTGGTGAGACTGCCTGTCAGATGAAGATCCCCCTTTATGGTTCCGCATGCGATCGTCAGGTAGAACTTACTGACTTCATCATCCCTGATCATGCGGTTCAGCCCGCGCATCGCCTCCGAAGTCCGTCCGAAGAGGACAAGCCCCGTAGTATTGCGGTCGAGCCTGTTGGCGGGCGCCGGAGTGAAGACCCTCTCGTTGCGGGGGTCATATGCCCCGGATGCGATCAGATAGTCCTTGACCTGATTGGCAAGATGGTTCTTCTTCTCATGAGCATCGCCATGAGTCAGCAGCCCGTATGGCTTGTCCGCTATGAGGATGTTATCGTCCTCATATATGATCCCAAAGCTGCGCTTCGTCCCTGCGCTCCCGCGGGCGGAGCCGGCCGGCCCCGTGAGCCTGTCCAGCAGTTCGTCCGGGATGTAGAGAGTGAGCACGTCTCCTTCATTGAGCATATACGATTCGCCCTGACGCTTCGCATTGACCTTGACATCCTTGCGGACGTACTTGTAGATATCCCCGAGAGAAGCGCCGCTGAGGTACTTTCTGAGGAACCTGTCGAGCCTCCTGCCCGCGTCATTGGACGTGATAGTTATCTCCCGCATAGTCCTCCAAACGGCACATCCGAAGTGCCGTACAACATCACATATTCTACCACGAGAGGGCGTCATCCTCAACACTGAAGAGATTGCAAACTAAGGGCGCTGTTAGTATACTTAATGAGGAAAACAAAGAACCCGGAGACTGAAATGAGACATATCAAGAACTTCATTCATAACATCAACGACATCGTACTGGCGATAGTTATAGTGGCGATCGCGGCCGGCATCATTTTCTGGCGCATGCAGATCATACTCGACTATCCGAAGACGATCGTCCAGAACCAGACCGTGACGGAGGAGGCTGCGGAAGAAAGCTCTGAAGAGGCTTCCGGAGAAGCTCCTGCGGAGGCGGCGCCGGCAGAGGAGGCTGCTCCTCAGGAAGCGCCTGCAGAGGAAGCACCGGTCGCGGAAGCGCCGGCGGAGAACGCAGAGTAAGAGGTGCAAGAAATGAGTAAAAAAGAATATCAGAGGCTGAATGACTACAATCTGACCATGCTGACCGACTTCTACGAGATCACCATGGCGAACGGTTACTTCAATTCGCCGAACCGCGATGCGGAGGCCTGCTTCGACGTGTTCTTCAGGCGCGTGCCTGACGGAGGAGGCTTTGCGATCATGGCCGGCCTCGAGCAGATCATCGCCTACATGAAGAGGCTCAAGTTCGAGGAGGAGGACATCGAATACCTCAGGACCAAGAACTCGTTCACCGAGGATTTCCTGGAGTATCTCAGGAACTTCAAGTTTACATGCGACGTATGGTCGGTGCCTGAGGGCTACCCGATATTCCCGTACGAGCCTGTCATCACAGTCAGGGGACCGCTGATCCAGGCCCAGTTCGTCGAGACCTTCATCCTTATGCAGTTCAACCACCAGTCGCTGATCGCGACCAAGTCGAACCGCATCGTGAGAGCCGCGCAGGGCAGACCGGTCATGGAATTCGGCACCAGGAGAGCCCAGGGAGCGGACGCAGCTGTCTACGGAGCGAGAGCTGCCTACATCGCAGGCTGCGCCGGCACTGCATGCACCATTGCGGACAGGAACCACTTCGTACCGGCTCTTGGCACCATGGCACACAGCTGGATCCAGAGCTTCGACAGCGAATATGAGGCATTCAGGACATACACCGAGCAGTATCCGCAGAACGCGACTCTGCTGATCGATACATACAACGTCCTCAAGTCGGGGCTTCCTAACGCTATAAGGGTGTTCAAGGAACTCAAACCGGCCAGGATGGGCATCCGCATAGACTCGGGAGACATCACCTACCTGACGAGGGAGTGCCGCAAGGTGCTCGATGCAGAGGGACTGACAGACTGCAAGATCGTCATCAGCAACTCTCTCGATGAATACATCATCAGGGACGTTATACTTGAAGGCGCTAAGATCGATTCCTTCGGCGTAGGCGAGAGGCTCATCACGGCGAGGTCCGAACCTGTCTTCGGCGGCGTATACAAGCTGTCAGGTATAGGAAAGGGAGATGACCTCGTGCCTAAGATGAAAATCTCAGAGAACGTCGAGAAGATCACGAACCCGGGCTTCAAGAAGGTCGTCAGATTCTTCAGCAAGGAGACCGGTAAAGCGCTCGCAGACGTCATCATGCTCCACGACGAGCCGATGCCTGACGGCAAGCCATACGAGATATTCGATCCTAACGCCGTGTGGAAGCGCAAGGTGCTTGAGAATTACGAGGCTAAGGAGCTGCTGGTAAAGATCTTCGACAAGGGAGAGCTCGTATACGAGGAGCCGGATATCGAGGACATACGCGAGACCTGCAGGACTCAGGTCGACACGCTCTGGGGCGAGATGCTCAGATTTGAGAACCCGCAGATCTACTATGTGGACCTCAGCAAGCCGCTCTGGAACCTTAAGCATGATCTGCTCAACAAGTACGGTTCTGACAGCATGAAGTAGCATACAGGGAGAAAGAGTATAGGGATGACGGACTATGATCTGATGAACAGACAGCTCGAAAGCCTGTCTGAAGGCGTCGGCTGGGAGATAACCGTGCTGGCGAACGCAGCCGCACTTATATGGGATTCGCTGGATGACATCAACTGGGCGGGCTTCTATATCATGCGCAGTGGAAGGCTTGAACTGGGACCCTTCATGGGCAAGCCGGCATGCACTGTGATAGAGCCCGGGAGAGGAGTCTGCGGGACTGCCGTTTCTGAGGACGCGACGCAGCTGGTCCCGGATGTGCATGAATTCCCGGGGCACATCGCCTGCGATTCTGCGAGCAATTCGGAGATAGTGGTTCCGATGCACAGAGACGGACAGGTGTACGGAGTGCTCGACATCGACAGTCCGCTGACCGGCAGATTCACCGGGGATGACCAAGCCGGACTCGAGGCTCTGGTGCGTACTCTGGAGGGCGTACTGTAAACCGGCAGTTTATTGACAGATTCATTCAAAAATATATAATAAGAGGGCGGCAGAGAGAACTGCCGCCCTTGACAGATCTGTGGGGGCGTAAAGGTTTCGACAGGTGTGTGGAACGAAGATAAGCGAGCCGTGGTGGTGATCCACGTTAAAAGTACCCGTTAAGAAGAAACGCTAAAACAAACAACAACTTCGCACTGGCTGCATAGTTCAGCCCCGCGCGTCGGACTCAGGTCACCTGCAGCCTGAGACCCCGGCGTCACGCATGCAGGGACCTCTTGCGTGATCTCCCGGTAGCGTAAGAGTACCCACGGGATAGCGAAACCCCGAGTTTGCCGTTTGGCGAAGGGTGAGCGAAACAATACCGATCGGCTGCGCTCGGAGAAAGTTTTCCGGAAATACTCTTGGACGTGGGTTCGATTCCCACCGCCTTCACCAGCTGAAAGCCTTGAAATTTCAACGTTTCAAGGCTTTTTCTGTTAAGCTGAAGTCTGGGTACAATTGGGTACAGTCTCAGTAATGGGTTGTTTGAAATTGTAACTGCACGTTTGCAGTTGTAAGCGCAACAGACCTGCCAAGAGGTCGAAAACGTGCGTTAGCGACTTCAAAATGTGCATTTACGAAGTTGAAAATGCACGAGTGTAGAGAATAAATGCACGGAGATATACGATTCTGATAAACTGAACGCAAAGATGCGTACACTAAACGGGCGGACTACATTCACAGCTTTTTGGAGAAGTTGTAAGTGCACTCCGAATCATAGCTCGTATTGTACGTATCCTGCCTGT
>JAZUNV010000107.1:0-2410 GCA_045604305.1 Anaerovoracaceae bacterium
CCTCATTCAGTCAGAATGTCGGACTCGTAGGCATGACCAAGATAGTCAATCTGTATGCGATCACCATGGGTGCTATCTTCCTCGTGCTCTGCGGCTTTTGTCCTAAGCTCGCCGCTATAGTGCAGCTGATGCCGCAGTCAGTGCTTGGAGGAGCAGCGGTAATGATGTTCGCTTCTATCGTTGTAAGCGGGATACAGCTGATCACCAAGGATGGCATCGGTAATCGCGAGGTCACGATCGTCGCCGTATCTCTCGGCCTTGGCTACGGCCTTGGTTCGACGGCCAATGTGCTGTCTCAGATGCCTGACTTTGTCGGCTATATTTTCGGAGGCTCCGGGATCGTCCCGGCAGCTATCTGTGCCATCATACTAAACATCGTGCTGAAGAAAGACCCGGACGAGCCTGAAGTAGAACCTATGTGGGACTGACACGACTGCTTTTACAGTGCTGAACAATTCCTTTCGGCTTCAGATACTCTCAGGGAATTCGGCCTTCTCAGGGCCGATAGCATACGCAGGCAGCTTGACGGAAATCTGTCAACGGAAACACAGGATCAGTCGATAGATGACAGGGTAGATGCTTCTGCATTGGATATGTAAGAAATGTCATACTTAATGCAACAGCAATAAAGGTGCGAAATGCATGAATGTGAATGGGGAAAGAAATAATGAAGGAACAGTGCAATAAGCCGGAACGATCCGGCAACGAACGTGTGGATACAGTGTCTCTTGAGACTGCGCTTGCCATAATCAGAAACTGCATGACTCTGATGAGAGTCGGCGATCTGAAGGAGAGCGTCAATATGGTAATAGAGAATCTCGTAGAGATCTCCGGTGCGAGGAATGCGAGCTTACTGCTCGTCGATGATGAGAACAGAAAAGCTGTCAAATACTGTGAGTGCATCTCTGACTCGATGGACATATCGAAGATGCCGGGCGACGGACACATCCCATATGAGGTCGTCAAGACCTGGCAGAAGATGCTTGCCGGCAAGGACAGCCTGATCATCAGCAATGATGAGGAGCGTGAGGAATCGGCGAAACGATCCCCGGCTCTGGCTGCGATGATCGAGCGCAACGGAATGAAGAGTGTGTGCATGCTGCCCCTGAGGCGCGGCGAAGAGGTGTTCGGCTTCATGTACGTTGTCAATTTCGATACGAAAAGAGTAAAGGATACTAAGGACCTGCTGGAACTGATGTCATTCTTTATCGCTACAGAGATATTCAATGATCTGCTCAAGACCGAGCTCAGGAGGATGAGCGTGACGGACGAGCTTACCGGGCTCAACAACCGGCACGCAATGATGGACAGGGTAGAAGCTATCATTGCAGGATCGCGCAGAGAGACCGTAGGCATAGTCAATATGGATCTGAACGGTCTCAAGATGATAAATGACCGCCGCGGTCATGAAGGTGGCGACCTTTATCTGAAGCATGCAGCGGATATTATGAGCGCCATATTCGGCAAAGGTGATGTTTACAGAGCCGGAGGTGATGAATTCATCGCCATAGTCGAGGGGAGGACATATGAGGATTTCTCGGATCTGATCAACTCGCTGAGAGCCACGGAGGCAAAGGATCCGGAATTCAATCTGGCTATCGGTTATTACTGGTCAGATTACGGGATAGATGATTCCAAGACTGCATTCATGAACGCCGACAGGAGCATGTATCAGGACAAGAAGAGATACTACAGCAGCCACCCTGAAGAGGACAGACGCAAGCACTGAAAGCCGGAAACATCCTGCGTTGCAGGGTGTTTTTTATTTTTAATCATGATACAATTGGCGTGATACAGTAAACATGGATAGATGACGAGTAAGATCAATAGTGATCAAAGGGTAGTCGGACATGCACAAACAGCCGGATGGAAGTGGATCCAGAGCAAACAAGAGACGTATAATAGTGTCTGTTCTGGTGCTTTCTGTGCTGGCTGTTATTATTGTGGCCATGTTCCATTACATGTATGACAGCGCCAGGAAGAGCATCCTCAATACCTGGGAGAACAACGTCATACAGCTGGCGAGGAACACGGAGTACACGCTTGTGCATTCTGTGGATGCGGTCAATCTGAGCTCGTATGACATTGAGAAGATGATCGCGGACGGCAGCTCCAATGATGAGATACGCGATTATCTGATAAGAGAAAAGAACGGATATGCATCGATAGTAGACAATAACTATACGGGAGTGTACGGATATGTCAGAAGCGAATACGTGGACGGCGGAGTCTGGGATCCCCCTCAAGCGCAGCTGCCGGGCAGTGTCCGACAGTGTGCGCGTAGCTACCGATAGCATGCGCGCAGCTGCCGACAAACTCCCACACATGCAAATTTAACTGTTAGCAAGGGGAAAGTTTTCCAAGTTCCCCTCATCTTAGTAAGCGCTTGCCTTTCTCTTAGTAAGCAAAT
>JAZUNV010000108.1:0-9173 GCA_045604305.1 Anaerovoracaceae bacterium
GATGGCGAGTACCTCAAGCGCCGCCTGGGACAGCCTCTTGACCCTTACCGGCGTGCAGAGCTTCCTTACGAATATATCGTTCTCCACGTGAGTGACAAAGCCGAAGGCATCATCCACCTCTCTGATGCGGATGCCCCTGCCCTCCTGCTCGTACTCTGACTGCAGCTCCTTGAACAGTTCTCTGACTTCCTTCCTCTCAGCTTCGAGGACTTCGGCTGCGTCCCTGACCTCGAGCGGTTCTCCCCACATGAACATCATCGTCTCAAGTGCGGATTTCATCGTCTTCTTACTGTACATCTGCTGTCTCCTTCTCTTTCTTTATAACCCTGATCTCGCCGAAGTTCTCCTCCTGCTCCGCGTCGTAGCCCTGATTCTTGATCATCGAGAGCAGCGACATGAAGCTCAGCGTCACATCGTATCTGTCGGCCTCCTCAGGCAGGAGCTCCGTGAAGAGTACCTTGCCCTTGCCGTTGCGGAACTTGCTCTCGAGCAGGTCCGTCATGTCGCGTATACGCGCCTCGATAGATTCCTTGCGCCGCCTGACTCTCTGGTAGCGCCTCGACACCTCCTCGACCTTCTTCTTGCGGGTCAGGAAGAGGATGAACGCGCTCACGAGCTGCTCGTCGGAAGCCTTGAGTATCTCATCCGGGTTCCCGAGGTACTCAGACATGTCCTCAGCCGGCTTCTCATGGATCGCGAGGTTGTATTCCTCAGCCGCCTGCAGGAACTCGGCCGCCTTCTTGGTACGCATGTACTCGAGCAGCCTGCCCTGGAGTTCGAGCCGCGGATCCTCTACGATCTCGAGTTCGCCCTCTTCATTCATCCTAGGCAGCAGCATGTGCGACTTGAGCCTGATCAGCACGGCCGCGAGCACTATGAACTCGGTATCGACCTCGATGTTGAGCTCCTCCATCTCCTTGAGGTAGTCGATATACTGCTCCGTTATCTCCGCGACCTTGATATCGTATATGTCCATCCTGGCATTCTCCAGGAGGTATACGAGCAGGTCGAACGGTCCTTCGAATTTATCAATCCTTACCTTATACACATTAACTCCTTCTTGGATAATTTATATCATATGGAATCATAATGCTCCGACTCGCTGGTTCTGTGGTCTGCCATTGCATCCTCAGTCGCTTGCGAGCGCGGGGAGTTTTCGCCGACGCTGGGGGTACCGGGGCGTCTTCTCAAACATCCAGCCGCTTCGCTGCTCTCCATCGGTGCAGCTGGCAAGATCCTCGAACACGCTCGCTTCGCATTATGATCCCCGTTAAAAATAAATCTCTTTCAAATACAGACCTTGTGGCGGTGCGGTAAAGCCTGCATTCGCCCTGTCCAGGCTATCGATGATGCCCGGCATGTCGTCAGGCGATCTGCGCCCGTCACCGACTTCCACCAGAGTCCCCACTATTATCCTTACCATATTATACAGGAATCCGTCTCCACTTATCTCGATCACGATCTGATCCTCATCGTCCGTGATCTCCAGCGCCGATACGGTCCTGACCGTCGTCTCCCTCGGGGTCCCGCCCGAGGTCTCAAAGCACTTGAAGTCATGAGTCCCGATTATGTGGGAAGCCGCCTGCCTCATCGCCTCCACGTCCAGCCTGTCCGCTCCCGGAAGCTGGAATACGCGGTGGCGCGCGAAGATGTCTCCCGTCTTGCCGATCACGTACCTGTAGGTCTTGCCCACGCAGGAGTACCGCGCATGGAAGTCCGGATCCACGACCTCGGCTGAGATTATGCGTATGTCGCCCGGAGCGCCGCTCCTGCCCTCGCCGCCTGCACCGAACCTGCGGTTCATCACCTCAGGGAGCTTCTCTACAGGCATATTGCTGTTCCACTCAAAGCTCGCACACTGCCCCAGTGCATGCACGCCCGCATCGGTCCTGCTGGTCCCGTGGATGTGGACGTCCCCGCCGGCGATGTATTTGAGTACGTGTTCTATCTCGCCCTGTACGGTCCTGACGTCGGGCTGTATCTGCCAGCCCCGGAAGTCCGTGCCGTCGTATTCGATTCTTATAAGTACGTTCTGTCCCATTTCGTAAAGATCATTAAAGATTCAGCACCAGCATGTCCCCTGCGTTCCAGAGGAAGAGGAAGTATACCGTAGTCGCGGCGCATGCCGATGGCAGCATCGCGTTCATGTCTCTGAGGCTGCCGGTCCCGCCCGCTATCTTTACGGCTGAGTATACGGCAAAGAGCAGCGTTGTGAGTATGTATATGATCACTATCCCTGTCCTGCCGGTCACGAGACCCATACAGGCAAAGAACTTGATGTCCGCGCCTCCGATGGAGCCCGTCCTGAAGAGCAGCTGGCCGAGCAGCAATACCGCGAGGGATATCGCCATGCCGAGAGCGGCTCCCGCGGCCGGTTCCCACCACTTCTCGTGGTAGTCCAGGAATGCCAGGGCGCTTATCGCCAGCATTATGCTGAACTGGTCCGGAACCACCTGATAGAGCTGATCCGAGATAGCCATCTCGAGCACTATGAAGAGCACGCAGAGCACGGATATCTCGAAGATCACGCTTCCGCCCCTGATCGCCAGCCAGAGCCCGCAGATCGCGAAATATCCCGTGAAAGCGTACTTCCACGGCGTGCTCGGCAGCCTCTGCCGCCCCGCCTCATCAGCTTCGATCAGCTTCGGCGGCAGCACGCCTTCGTCCTCAAACCACGACGGCTTTATCCTGTTGAACGCAACAACGCTGCCGTTCCCGAATATCACAGCGAGAAAGGCAGCGATGATTATTCGCAGTATCAGATCATTTCCGTAATCCATTCACTCTTGTCAGGACACATCACGGAACCGGGTCATTCGCCGGACCCTTTCTTGGCGTAGTCTGTCGGGAGTACGCCGTAAGTCTCCATGTATTCTTCGAGGCAGTTGTCGAAGAAGGCCCTGAGATCCTCGAAGACTTCCTCCCTGTTGGTCTCGTTGAGGATCTCGTGTCTGTCGTCATCGTAGAGACGTATGTCCACCTTGCACTTTGTATTCTCGAGGTAGACCATGTAAGCCTTGCGCACGCCTTCGCCCCAGTTGCCCACAGGGTCTTCCGCGCCGGATGTCAGCAGCAGCGGCATCCCTTCAGGCAGATTCTTCATCCTGTCTATGTCATGCGCCTTGAGCATCCCGCTGAACATATGGAAGAACGCATTAGGCGTGAAGTGGAATGTACACCAAGGGTCATCCTTGTAGCGGTCGACTATGTCGTTGTCCTTCGAGAGCCATGCGTTGAAGGAGGTCGCATCAGGTATCTTCTTGAGATACTGTCCGAAGCTCATGAGCTCTATGATCTTGGAACGCTTCTGCGTCTTTTTGAGGCCCTGCATCTGTGCCAGCAGCATACCTGACCTCAGCGCCAGATTAGGCTGCCAGCCCGTACCCATCACGACGACTCCGCTGAGACCCTTTGCATAATCGCAGTTCTCTTCCGTTATGTACTGCCTCAACAGGAAGGAACCCATGCTGTGGCCGAGCATCAGATACTGGAGGTCCGGGTAGTCCTCGTGCATGATCTTTCTCAGATGATGTATATCTGAGATGACCCACGAGTTGCCCTTCTCACCGAAGAAGCCATGGTATTCATCCGAGATGACCGACTCTCCATGGCCGAGGTGGTCTTCGCCACAGACGAGGAATCCGTGATCGACCAGATAATGTGCGAACTCGTCATACCTGCCGATGTACTCCGTCATGCCGTGTATGATCTGAACGATCGCCTTAGGCTCACCATCCGGGATCCAGCTTATCGCATGTATCCTGGTGCGTCCGTCCGATGACGGATAGTAAAAATCTTTCTTTATCATAGCGTCCTCCGTTCGAAAGGCTCATCGATCTGTCCCGTCTATTATACTACAAACACTTCGCTTTAGTCATTGCTTTGCTTGTTCCTCACGGACCGTTCTGGCCGGTCTGGTGCCGTGGAACTGGTAGAACTGCGTCTCTATCGTGCCGTTGTACAGCTTGCGCCTGCGGTCTGCCCTGCGGCCGAGCTCCTTCTCGAGAGTTTTGTCCGAGGTGATCAGGAAGAATGACCAGTTCGGACACTGGTCCATTATCTCTTTGATGTGTCTGTATATGGCTTTGATGCCCGGATCGCTGCCGATACGCTTTCCGTACGGCAAGTTGCTGATCACTACTACGGGATCATCCTTTGACGCGCCCTTAGGGATGCCGGCACCCGGCTCCCATCCCGTCATGTCCATTTTGATGATATCTATGTCGTCCGCAGCGCCGGCTTCATCCGCGTTATCCTTTGCGGCCCTGACCGCGCGCGGATCGATGTCCATGGCGGTTATGGATACAGGGCTGTCGAAGTCGGCTTCCTCGTAGGCGAGCTTTTTCTCTTCCTTCCATATGTCCGTGCCGGCGAAGAGGTCCCAGGATGCGGAGGCAAAGCTGCGGCTGAGTCCGGGCGCGATGTTCCGGGCCATCATGGCAGCTTCTATTGGGATGGTCCCGGAGCCGCAGCACGGGTCGATCATGATCCGGTCCTTCCTGTAGAAGCTCAGCGCGACCAGTGCTGCGGCCAGCGTCTCCTTCATAGGAGCCGCGACATCGCGCACCCTGTACCCCCTCTTGTGGAGGCCCGCGCCGCTCGTATCGATCAGCAGGAGGAATCTGTCCTTATGTGCGATGAACCTGATCCTGTACTCTGAGCCCGACTCAGGCATGCTCTCCCTGCAGTAGAATTCCGACAGCCTCACCGAGACCGCTTTTTTGATTATGCTCTGGCATGCCGGCACGCTGTGGAGCGCCGACTTCACAGAACCTCCGACCACAGGAAAAGCGCCCTCCAGGGGTATGATGCTTTCCCATTCGAGCGCTTTGGTCTGCTGAAACAGTTCCTCGAACTCCGTCGCGTCAAATTCGCCCATGCGCACATAGACCCTGTCTGCACTTCTGAGCCACAGATTGGAGCGCACTATGGCGCGCTCATCGCCCATGTATGTGACCCTGCCGTCCTCGGTCCTGATTATCCTGTAACCGAGCGCTTCGATCTCACGCCTGACCACTGCCTCGAGCCCGAATGTCGCTGTCGCAACGAGTTCCAGTTTCAATTGTATATCTCCTCTATATCTTTATATCTATGTCAAAGGCCGACTTATAAGGAACGACCATCCCGTGGTCGCCCTCGGTCCTCGCCTTGCGCGTCTTGTTCATATCTATCACGCGCTGGTTCTCCGAGCCGCAGTACACGAGCGTCAGATTGCGCAGAGACTCATCGTACCTGCCATCCACCAGCATATCGAGCATCGAAAGAAGCTCGTCCGTCGCCGGATCATGCCTCGCCTCGAGCTCATCGAGAGTGTAGCCGCTGTAGCTCATGAGCGAAAGACCCGCATCCTTGCACAGCCCTGCCAGCTCGAGAAGCGGTTCCACCTGTTCGAAAGGCTCACCGCCAGAGAATGTGACCCCTCTGAGATTAGGATTCTCCATGATCTGATCGAAGATCTCACCGACAGTCATGTCCTCGCCCGCGTCGAAAGCCCACGACTCGGGATTATGGCAGCCGTGGCAATGGTGCGGACATCCCTGCACAAAAAGCACATAGCGAAAACCAGGCCCGTCCACTATGGATTCGGGCTCGATGCCGCATACCCTTATTTTCTTATCCTTTGCATAATTATTCATTGTATCTATTACGAACAAATATTCTTTTTGTTGGTTGCATATGCTATACTTCTCATGAGCCACCATACGTTGATGCTGCACTACCCTGCAAAATGGGAATCGCACTCTCGGGAGGTGGTTATTATTTCTGATTATGAACTTTTGATGGTTGGTATATGCTTTGCTATGCTGATTGTCGAGATCATAAGTTTATATAAAAAGAAATAGCCGCCTGACCTAGCAAATCGGAGCGGCTACGCTTTCTTTTTCTGGGCTGACCGTCTATCGGCAGCTCTTTCTGTAGTGATGCTACCACATCACCCGATCTAAGTCAATTAATGCTTCGAAAGACCGTGCTTGACTCTGTCTTCTACCTCGGCTCTCTTGCCGTTGTTGAACCTGTCAAGAGTTCCGACCAGATATCCTGTGATCCTTCTGATCCTTTCGAATTCTACACCTTCCCCAACTTTACCGTTGACGTTCTTTACTACGTTATTGTTCATCTCTGCACCTCCATTTTAGCAGGCTTATTATACTCTCACATATATCATATGTGAAGCTATATTTCTGTATATTGATGTTTTTTTAGGAAGCCACCACATCATCTTGTGGATAACCTTGTTGATAAGTATGTTGATAACTACGCTCAGAATGACACCTGGTGTCAGTGAGTGCAGTCGCACGGTACCGGTACGCTAGGGTACTTCATGCGCAGCTCATTGAGTCTCTCTATGCTTACAGGCTCGCCTTCGCGTCTGCCGCATCTCGGGCATACGTCATCGATCACTCCGGTATATCCGCAGACAGGGTCTCTGTCCACAGGGTGGTTGACCGAGCCGTATCCGACGCCGACTTCCTTCATGTATCTGATGATGCTCTCGAATGCCTCAGGGTTCTTGGCCGTATCGCCGTCCAGCTCCACATAGCTGATGTGACCTGCATTGGTCAGATCGTGATAAGGAGCCTCGATGTCGAGCTTTTCGAACGCGCCGATCGGATAGTATACAGGCACGTGGAACGAGTTCGTGTAGTAATCCCTGTCAGTGACGCCCGGGATCCTGCCGTACTTCTCCCTGTCGATCTTGACGAATCTGCCGGAAAGTCCCTCTGCCGGTGTGGCCAGCAGCGTGAAGTTCAGACCTGTCTCTGCACTCTTCCTGTCGCAGAAGTCTCTCATGTGCTTCACTATCTCGAACGCCAGCTCTCTCGACCTCTCATCCTCAGCGTGATGCTTACCCGTGAGTGCCTTCATGGTCTCCGCAAGTCCGATGAATCCCATCGAGAGTGTACCGTGCTTGAGTATCTCCGCAACGCTGTCGTCCGGTCCGATCTCGTCGGAGTCGATCCAGATGCCCTGTCCCATCAGGAACGGATAGTTGCGGCCCTTCTTGCTGCACTGGATCTTGAACCTGTGGAGCAGCTGTCTCGACACGAGCTCCATCATGGCATCCAGCTTCTTGTAGAATGCGTCGAAGTCCCTGTTGGCCTCGATCGCGATCCTCGGCAGGTTGATCGATGTGAAGGAGAGGTTTCCTCTGCCGCACACTACCGCCTTGGTCGGGTCGTAGTTGTTGGCCATTACTCTCGTGCGGCATCCCATGTACGCCACCTCTGTATTGTAGTCGCCCGGCTTGTAGAACTTCTTGTTGAACGGCGCATCGAGGAAGCTGAAGTTAGGGAACAGCCTCTTGGCCGAGCACCTGACTGCCAGCTTGAAGAGATCGTAGTTCGGATCTCCCTCATTAAAGTTGACGCCTTCCTTGACCTTGAAGATCGATACCGGGAAGATCGGTGTCTCGCCGTTACCGAGTCCCGCCTCTGTGGCGAGCAGGAAGTTCTTGATGACCATGCGGCCCTCAGGAGTCGTGTCAGTTCCGAAGTTGACCGAGCTGAACGGCACCTGCGCACCAGCTCTTGAGTTCATTGTATTGAGGTTGTGGATCAGAGCCTCCATGGCCTGATAGGTCATCTTGTCAGTCCTGGCCCATGCCGCCTCGGAAGCCTGTGCGCTGCATCCCATGAGCTGAGCTCTCGTCATGCCCGGGATCCCGCCGGTCCTGTCGTACCACTGTCCGAGCACTTCGCCGTATCTGCCATTGGTCTCGAGATTCGGTGCCGGAGCCTCAGCCTTGATCCTGTCGGTGACCTTCTTGGCATCCGCATAGTGCATGCCCGTCTTGGCAGCAACGATCTCAGTCAGAGCCGAGAAGTATTCCTTTATATATGTCCTCGCGACGCCCGGCGCCATCGAGTAGTCGAAATTAGGTACCGACTGTCCGCCGTGCATTTCGTTCTGGTTGGCCTGGATCGCTATGCATGCGAGAGAAGCATAACTCATGATGGACTGAGGCTCTCTGAGGTAGCCGTGTCCCGTGCAGAATCCGTCCTTGAACAGCTTGATAAGGTCGATCTGGCAGCAGGTCTCGGTAAGCATGTAGAAGTCCTTGTCGTGGATATGGATATCGCCTCCGACGTGCGCCTTGGCGATGTCCTTAGGCAGCACATAGTTATCCACAAAGTATTTTGCGCCCTCCGAGCCGTATTTCAGCATGGTGCCCATGGAAGTGTCGCCGTCGATATTCGCATTCTCTCTCTTGATATCTGCATCCTTGGAATACGAATAAGTCAGTTCGTTGTAGATGTTCATCAGATCGGACTCGGCCTCTCTGATCTTGGCATGCTCTGCACGATATAGAATATATGCCTTAGCAGTCTTCTCGTAATCGTACTTGATGAGCATCTGCTCTACGATATCCTGTACCTGCTCTACAGTGCAGGTCTCTCCCTCGAGCTGCTCGACGACCTTCTTGGTCAGATAGGTAAAGTCGATGCTCGACATCTTCTCGCCTTCTACTGCTTTGTTGGCAGCGTAGATAGCGTTGAAGATCTTGGATTCATCGAACGGCATCTCCTTGCCGTCTCTTTTGATAATGCTGTTCATCTCTCAATTTTCCTCTATAAAACCTTATATATATAGTTGTAAATTATTGCCTCTCTCAATTTGGAGCGTAAAAAAAGCGTCCCGCTCCGAACACTATATATTGTATTCGCGCCTCAGGACACTGTCAACATGTTGTTGTATTTCTTTTTTGTATTTTTATTTGTAATTCAGGCTGCAGGGCGGTAAACGGCCGTATTTCAAAGCCTTTCACGAAAAAAGGTTCATAACTGATTTCTGTGGGATACTGTCAGGAAGAGCGATATAGCGCAACATTAGGATGTAGGACTAATGATCCATTTTCCGCGTCGTAGTCCTATAATCCCGAATATTTCGTGGGTACAAATAGGACTAAACGAGGCAGCCTTGCAGAACAGTCCTATATCTGTTAACGATATGTGTTTTACAGTTAGTGACATGCTCCCACCACTTGGCTATTTAGCCTGAAGTGGGGGCTTCTCGCTCAACAGACCTGACGACCTGAGTATCAACGAGCTATCCCCGTGTGCCCCACGGTTCCTTCAGTGGTTATAACATTTATGAGTTCACGAGGCTTTCAGCCTCATTGCCTCCAGTCTGATGTTTATCGCTGCATTCACATCTCTGTCCATGACATTGCC
>JAZUNV010000109.1:0-2156 GCA_045604305.1 Anaerovoracaceae bacterium
CTCAACACCTGCTCAAAGCAGGGACTGTCACAGCGCTTCGATTCCACTATCGGAGCGGGCACTGTGCTTATGCCTTTCGGAGGGATAAACCAGATCACGCCTATCCAGGCAATGGTTCACAAGATCCCGCTCGAAAAGGGAGCGACTGACGACTGCTCGCTGATGTCATGGGGCTACAACCCATACATCTCATCAGCTTCACCATATCACGGAGCTTATCTTGCTGTGATCGAGTCCATCTCAAAACTGATCGCGACAGGAGCATCCTATGAGGACATTTATCTCTCATTCCAGGAATACTTCCCGTCACTCAGACAGGATCCTAAGAGATGGGGCAAACCGCTCGCAGCTCTTCTCGGAGCTTTTGAGGCCCAGATGAGACTCGGTATCGCATCCATCGGAGGCAAGGACTCCATGAGCGGGACCTTCGAGGATATCGATGTGCCACCGACGCTTATCTCGTTTGCAGTCACGACAGACAAGATCGGCAACATCATTTCACCTGAGTTCAAGGAAGCAGGACACAGAGTCGTCCTTCTCAGACCGAATTATGAACAGGACAACAAGGGCGTAGGCAAGGGGCTTCCGAGCACAGACTCACTTATAAGGATCTGGAATAAGACGGCAGAACTTGTCAGAGAGGGCAAGGCCGCTGCAGCCTATACACCGGGCATCGGCGGAATAGGCGAAGCTATCATGAAGATGACCTATGGAAACGGCATCGGCTTTGAGTTCGTCAATGATGCAGAGGCTCTTTCGACAGAGGATATCTTCGGCTATGCATACGGCAGCATGATCCTCGAACTCAGTGATCCGGCTGTGACCTTCGGACGCGGATTCAACGCGCAGAATCTCGGCTACACGATCGATGAGCACAGGATCGTAAAGGGACAGGAAAGCGTTTCCATCGGAGACCTGCTCCTTCTGTACGAAGGAAAGCTCGAGAGCGTTTTCCCGGCTAATGTCGACAACAAAGTCCCGAATCCGGAGAACTTCACATACAAGACCAGGAACTGGCCGGTGACTGTATTCAAGAGAGCTGAACCAAAGGTGCTGATTCCTGTATTCCCGGGAACGAACTGCGAATATGACAGTGCACGTGCAATGAGAGAAGCCGGCGCAAAGCCTGAGATCATGGTCATCAGGAACAGATCTTCAGAAGATATCAAGAGATCGGTCGACAAGTTTGCTGCATCACTCAAGGACTCCCAGATGGTATTCATCCCTGGCGGTTTTTCGGGCGGAGACGAACCGGACGGATCGGCCAAATTCATAACCGCGTTCTTCCGTAACGCAGCGATCAAGGATGAAGTAACGAATCTCCTCGAAAACAGAGACGGCCTCATGTGCGGTATCTGCAACGGTTTCCAGGCCCTGATAAAGCTGGGGCTCGTTCCTTACGGCAAGATCATGGATACTGATGAGGACTGCCCGACCCTGACATACAACATGATCGGTTCGCACCAGTCCAAGATAGTGAGAGTAAGGGTCGCTTCGAACAAATCGCCATGGCTCAGAAATACCAATGTAGGAGAGATCTATTCCGCACCTGTATCGCATGGTGAAGGCAGATTCATAGCTTCGGATGAACTGATACACAAACTCGCTATTAACGGACAGATCGCGACTCAGTACGTCGACCTTTCCGGCAAAGCTTCCGGAGACATCCGTTTCAATCCGAACGGTTCCGCACAGGCCATCGAGGGAATAACCTCACCGGATGGCAGAGTATTCGGTAAGATGGCTCACGCCGAAAGAGTAGGCAAAGGCCTTTACAGGAATGTCGACGGAAACTACTTCATTAAGATGTTCGAAAGCGCAGTTAAATATTTTAAATAAGCGAAGAGCGTTATACACACAAAGGGGGTGCAGGGAAGTCTTATGGAAAATTCAAGATGCAGGGCTTTTCTTGAGTGTGTGGACAGAGGCAGCGTCACTGCTGCCGCCGATGCTCTCGGCTATACACCTTCTGCCGTAAGCCAGCTGATTTCCGCACTCGAGAAGGAGCTTGGACTGAAATTATTCAATCGTTCGCCTAAAGGAGTCAGCCTGACAACTGAAGGCGTTGCCATGGTACCTGTTATCCGGTCATATATGGTCAGGGAAAGGGAGATCTATCAGACAGCTGCTGAACAAGTCGGATCGTAGCCATGTCG
>JAZUNV010000110.1:0-47558 GCA_045604305.1 Anaerovoracaceae bacterium
GAGAAAAGTCGTCGTAACAGGCGTAGAGATGTTCAAGAAGACCCTCGACCAGGCAGAGACAGGCGACAACATCGGCGCACTGCTGAGAGGCGTACAGAGAACAGAGATCGAAAGAGGACAGGTACTCGCAGCACCTGGAACGATTCATCCACATACAAAGTTCAAGGGCCAGGTATACGTACTGAAGAAGGAAGAGGGCGGACGCCACACACCGTTCTTCAACGGATACAGACCACAGTTCTACTTCAGAACAACAGACGTAACAGGAGATCTTCACCTTCCTGAAGGCACAGAGATGTGCATGCCTGGAGATAACGTAGTCATGACTATCGAGCTGATCACACCGATCGCTATCGAGGAAGGACTGAGATTCGCTATCAGAGAAGGCGGAAGAACAGTAGGATCAGGCGTTGTAACTGAGATCATCGAGTAACGGCTTGACAATTCGCGCATGACTTTGTCAGAGGTCACTCTCGTGTACTCACGTACTATCAGGTACGCTGCGTGCACTCGAGTGACCTCTTTCGCGTCCTGCACGAATTCTCTTCGCCGTCAGTAGCAGGCACTTGCCGCCTCGACACGAACGAAAAATCCTGCGTTTTAGGATCACAGAGAGCACTGCTTCGGCAGTGCTCTTTTTGTGCTTTCTAATGCCGGCCTTACGGACCGCAGCGCTTGCAGCCGGATCATCAGGAGCTCGTATCAGGGGTACAGTGCCCGTTAAGATCATTAAAATAGGAGTTTTTCAGGATTTTGTACATGGATCCCCGAAATAAACCCTTTCATGTACAATTTCTGAAGCTGCAGACTAGCATGATCACTCAGCTGCCCCTTATATCATCGATTTCACTTTACAATAAGCTTGAAATACCGTGTTATTGTCAATTCCTTGCCTAGTGTCTGCAGTATGACAAAAAGAAAAATGTACATGAAAAGCCGATTATGACCATTTGATGTACAAAAGTCTCAAAAAGTCCTCTAAGCGAAATCCGAATCGGACCGGAATTGTAGCCAAATCCGAGAAGTGGAGAATCCGGCTACAATTCATGTACAGAAAATAGATGTGAGCGGCCCAAATTTCTCACCTTCATGACGCCTTCACAAACGGGTTGACGAATGTGCTATACTTCGGGGTGACAATATCAAAACAAATCCAAAGGAGGATACAGAAATGGTAATGAAAGTAACTCAGGACACTTATGAGCAGGAAGTTATGAAGGCTGAGGGCACTGTCCTCGTGGACTTCTATGCTGATTGGTGCGGACCTTGCAAGATGCAGGGCCCTATCGTAGAGCAGCTCTCCGAGGAGAGGAAAGACGTGAAGGTTTGCAAGATCGATGTTGATGAAGCTGTAGCAGTTGCTATGGAACTCGGCATCTCAAGTATTCCGACCATCATGGTCGTCAAGAACGGCGAGATCACATTCAAGCAGGCCGGCCTGATGCAGAAGGCACAGCTGGAGGCACTCCTGTAGGAGACCGGAGGCTGAAGAGCAATGAAAGGGGCGGAGCCATTTGATTTATCAGATCATTGATGAGTCAAAGTGACCGCCCTTTTGAATTGCCGGCTACAGTTGACATAGTCGTTCGGCTAAATTATAATGAGTTAACATTATATATAGTCGAACGGCTATTTTGATGCTTATAGAGGTATATTTTAGCCGAACGACTATATTTAGGAATCGTAATGCGATGTGAACGTGTACAATGGGACGGACTACGTGTTCTTCCTTTATCGGGGATCATAATGCGATGCGAGCGTGTGGAGGAGCCGCTAGGAATGCCGAAGGGAGACAGGCGAGCCTGAGCAGTAAGATCCTCGAAACCGTCGCGATCGAAAGCCGGCGAACATGTCGTGAGCGAATGAGCGGAGTTTCTCTTCATCTAAAACAATTTCGAATGCTCATTCAGTATCGGCCCTTAAGCCTAAACAATCTTCTCGAAGGCTTATTAGCGATAATGAGCGAGGGAGCATGTGAGTCGGCTTCTCGGCAGTTGCGAATGGGATACGTCCTCAAAACAGAAAGGATACCTACTATGACAGTTGTACAGGATATGCAGTCCCTGGGCAGGGCCATACGTGAGAGACGCAAGGAGCTCGGATATACGCAGTCCTTCCTTGCCGATTACGCCGGCATCAGCACCAGCTTCCTGTCAGAACTCGAGAACGGCAAGGAGACCATACAGGTGGGCAAGATGATGTATGTCATCAGCCTGCTCGGCATGGATATCTGCGTCTGCAGGAGAGGGGAGTGAGGCAGTGAAAGTTCTGGATGTATCCATAGAGATAAACGGCAGGCAGAGAGAGGTCGGTACAATATCCGGCAGCTCTGATTACGATGCCTGCTTTGCATATTCGGAAGATTATCTGGACTCGAAGACCGCAAGACCTATATCCATCAGCCTGCCTCTGACGGATCAGCCTTATGATCCGGAGTCGACCAGGAGGTTCTTCGAGGGACTGCTGCCGGAGGGCTTCATGAGACGGACTGTCGCAGAGCAGAACCGTACTGACGACGGGGACTATCTGTCGATACTCGAGATGCTCGGGTCGGAATGCCTCGGCGCGGTCCAGATAAAGGGCCCTGAATTCAGGCTGATCGAGCCGGCCTACAAGGTCCTCGATCCGGAGACCATGTTCAAGCTGGCAGCGGAGGGAGCGACGAGGTCTGCGGATCTGGTGGTGGAAGCCCACCTCTCGCTGACCGGGGCTTCGGGCAAGATAGGAGCCTACAGGGATCCGGAAGGCAGGTGGTTCCTGCCGGTGGGAAGCGCACCGAGCACACATATTCTAAAACAGAGCCATATCAGATATGACTATATCGTTCAGAACGAGCAGCTGGCACTCAGGACTGCAGAGCTCATGGGCATCGACATCCCGAGGAGTGAGATAGTCGAGACTGATGAGGAGGAAGCCGGAGCGGCTGGGGTGAACGCGAGGACGGAGAATGTGCTCTTCGCCACTGAACGCTACGACAGGACCTTCGAGGGGGCAGATGAGATGATCGACGGACTGCTCTGCCCTCTGAGGCTTCACCAGGAAGACATGGGCCAGGCCCTGGGGATACCGGCGGCCGGCAAGTACGAGCGCCCGGGAGAGGCCCACATGAAGCGGATGTTCGATCTGATACGCAGATGCTCGGCTTCGCCTATTGAAGATCAGATAAAGCTGTGGGATATAATCGTCTATTACTGGCTGATAGGTAATACGGACGGTCACATCAAGAACCTGTCCTTGATATATGACAGGAACCTCAAGGCGGTAAGGCTGGCGCCTGCATACGATATCATCAGCACGATACTTTATGACACCCATTCGTCAGAGATGGCCTTCTCGATCGGAGGCGAGATAGAGTGGGAGAGGATAGACCACAAATGCTTTGAGAATGCCTGCCGCGAGATCGACCTCAACAGGGGAATGTTCATGGACAGGCTGAGGCACATGGAAGAGAGCTTCCCGGCTGCGCTATGCGAGGCGGCTGAGAAGATGCAGGACGAAGGCTTCGGCGAGGCCCGCCGCATGGCCGCTAAGATACTGGAGAAAAGAGGTATGACGAAATGAAATACGGAGTGATAGATGTCGGAGGAGGGATGAGAGCTGCGTACGGCGCGGGAGTATTTGACTGGTGCATGGATAACGGCGTGAGCTTCGACTACTGCATAGGAGTGTCAGCGGGAAGCGCCAACGTTGTCTCGTATCTCGCTGGCCAGCGCGGACGCAATTACGTGTTCTACACGGACTACGATCTGCGCGAGGAGTGCATGGGATATAAGAATTACCTTAAGACCGGGAGCTTCGTGGATCTGGAGTATGCCTACGGCAAGCTCTCGAATTCGGGCGGAGAATATCCTCTGGACTTCGAAGCAGCGCTGGCCAGCCCTGCGGAATTCAAAGTGGTAGCGACCAATGCACTGACGGGCAAGGCGCACTACTTCGACGTAACGGACATGAAGCAGGACGACTACGGTGCGATCAAGGCCTCGAGCTGCGTGCCGGCCATCAACAGACCGTACGACGTGGATGGAGTGCCGTATTTTGACGGTGGCATGTCGGATCCGATCCCTCTCGAGACCTGCTTCAAAGCCGGCTGCGACAGAGTGGTGGTGATCCTGACCAGGCCGAAGGATTTCGAGAGGGACTCAAGGAAGGACCTCCCGGCAGCCACACTTCTGAGAAGGGAATTCCCTGAGGCGGCCGAGACGATGAGGAAGAGGGCCCTTACATATAACACCGAGCTGTGGCTTGCGAAGCAGTACGAGAAGCAGGGCAGGGTCCTGATCGTGGCGCCGGACGACATAGGCGGGATGAAGACGCTCAAGAGAGACAGAGATGCGATAGACAGGCTGTATCATAAGGGATATGAAGATGCGGTGATCATCAGCGATTTTATGAAAGCGTAAAGACGGAGGTGCGTGATGCTGCTGCTTACTAAAGAAGACATAAAGAAAGTATTCTCGATGAGAGACGCGATAGAGGCTGACAAGGAATGCTACAGGGCCTTCAGCGAAGGTAAATTTGATGTACCGCAGAGAGCCGTGATCAACGGAAGCGAAGGAAATTTCCTGTTCATGCCGGCCTACAGCGAGGAGATGAAGGCAGCCGGGCTCAAGATGGTCAATATCATGCCGGGAAATCCGGCGAAGGGGCTCCCGGCATCCATCGGGCAGGTCCTCCTGATCGATGGTGAGACCGGCGAAGTGAAGGCGATGATGGATGGGACCTATATCACGGCCCTCAGGACAGCCGCTGCTAGCGGCGCCGCATTCGACCTCTTCGGATCGCAGGATGCAAGCATAGGAGCCATGATAGGAACGGGCAGCCAGGCGATGTGCCAGCTCGAGGCTCTGCTGACGGTGAGGCGTCTCAGGGAAGTGAGAGTCGCGGCAAGGGATATGGCAAAGACCATGGACTTCTGCGAGAAGGCCAATAAGGAATTTGCTGATTTCGGCACGGAGATCATCGCGATGGACGATACTGATGCGGCTGTCGACGGAGCCGATCTGGTGACCCTCGTGACCGTATCACCTGAACCGGTATGCAGCGCAGCATCCTTCAGGCCGGGCTCAGTCATAAGTGCGGTCGGCGCTTACACCTACGACATGCAGGAGCTCGACCCTGAGGTGTTCGACAGATGCGGAAAGATATACTTCGATTCGGTAGACGCCGTGCTTTCGGAATCAGGCGATATACTCAGGCCTCTCGATGAGGGAACTCTCAGTAAGGAGCAGTTCACGGGAGATATTGGAGAATACCTGCTCGGAAAGATACCGGGGAGGGAAGCGGACGATGAGATCATAGTATTTGAGAATGTCGGCATCGGCGCGCTCGATCTCTATACTGCACAGAAGGTATATGACAGGGCGACTGCCGCAGGCGTTGGACTGAACTGGTAGCGAGGCTCCGCCCTTGGACCCGCTGCCTGCTTCGATGAAGCTGTCATCAGAAGTTAATTACAATAATCGCAATATTATTATATTTAAAGGAGGTAAGAAAATGCCACATGTAGACATCAGTATGTTCTCGGGAAGAGACGAGGAGACCAAGAAGAAGGTCGCAGAAGCCGTAGTAGAGTCGATGATCAATTCGCTGGGATGCCAGAGGAGCCACCTCTCGGTCGCCATACACGATGTGGATCCTGCGGAGTGGAATGAGAAGGTCCACGATAAGGTCGACAGCTCCAAAGTGTATGCCGGCGAGGTATTTGAGAACAAGTAGACCGGTGTTGGCTTGGAACAGATGACAAATAAATCCGGATTGTTTTGTTAAAAAACACAACTCCTTATTGACCGGTTTACAATCTGGGGGTAGAATACAAGCTGAGCAAAAGGGGTTTTACATAGGATTTTTCGAACTGAAAAGGGTATTGGGACACTTTTCATTCAAAAATTCAGAAAAGCACTTTTGTCAAAGCCGGGTCATCCCGGCTTTTTCGCTGAGCTGATTCTTGTAATTGCCGGTCTCAGCTAATATACTTATAATGTTAGGCTTTTTGGAGGCCGGGAAGGACCGTATGAGTTTTATTGAAGTCAGGGAGCTCACTATCGAGTTCACCAGGATAGACGAGAGCGGCAATGAGGTCGCGGGCAGTCAGGCCCTCAAAGGTATCGATCTGGATATCGAAAAGGGCAGCTTTGTCGCGGTCGTTGGGATGAACGGCTCGGGCAAATCTACTCTGGCTAAGTGCCTCAACGGTCTGCTGACTCCTACCGCGGGCGATGTGAGAGTGGACGGCTTCAGCACACATGACGAGGAGCACCTCTGGGACGTGAGGCGCAGGGTCGGCATGGTCTTCCAGAATCCGGACAATCAGATAGTCAGCTCCATAGTCGAGGACGAAGTGGCCTTCGGCCCTGAGAACCTCGGCGTGGATCCGCCTGAGATACGCAGGAGGGTAGACGATGCCCTCCGCAGGGTCGGCATGTACGAGCTCAAGGATAAGGGTGTGCATATGCTGTCCGGCGGCCAGAAGCAGAGGGTGGCGATCGCCGGAGCCGTGGCGATGAAGCCTCAGTGCATAGTCTTCGACGAACCGACGGCCATGCTCGATCCGCGCGGCAGGAAGACCGTGATGGAAATAATACGCGAGCTGAACTCAGAGGGCGTCACGTGCATACTCATCACCCACTTCATGGATGAAGCCGCAGAAGCGGACAGGGTGATAGTTCTCAAGGATGGCAGCCTGCTCTGCGACAGGACGCCTAAGGAGCTTTTCGCCGACAGGGCCATGATAGACGAGGCGGGGCTCGAGCTTCCGCCTGTGATAGAGCTGCGGGACAAGGCGGGACTGCCTGATACGCTCGCAAGCATAGAAGAGATCGCGGATCACATAGCGGGGATCAAACACTGGTAAACTAAGATGTCGATAACTGTAAAGGATCTGAAGTACATATACGAGCCGGGGATGCCGGGAGAGACTGCCGCGCTTGACGGAGTGTCCTTTGATGTGGCGGACGGCGAGATCCTCGGGATCATAGGCCATACGGGCTCTGGCAAGTCGACGCTGCTCCAGCATCTGAACGGTCTTATCAGCCCGACATCGGGAGAGATATACATCGACGGCGAGTGCATCACCGACGGCAAGGTCAGAATGGCCGACATACGCCGCAAGGTGGGGCTCGTGTTCCAGTACCCTGAGTACCAGCTCTTTGAGGAGACTGTCGCTAAGGACGTGGCCTTCGGACCGAAGAACCTCGGCCTCGACGCTGAGGAGATCGACAGGAGGGTCAGGAAGGCTATAGAGCTTGTCGGACTCAGCTACGACAGAGTGGCTGATCATTCGCCTTTCGAGCTCTCGGGAGGCATGAAGCGAAGGGCAGCCATCGCGGGAGTCATCGCAATGGAGCCTCGGATACTCATACTGGACGAGCCTACGGCGGGTCTCGACCCGAGCGCCCACCGGGAGATACTCAGCATGATCAGGCGCATCCACAGCGAGATGGGGATCACGCTGATCTTCGTTTCCCACAACATGGCGGACATCGCAGACATGTGCGACAGGGTCATAGTAATGAGCGAGGGCAGGATAGCGCTCGACGGCACGACGCGGGAGGTCTTCTCGGACAGGGAGAGACTGTCTGAGATGGGGCTCAGCGTACCGCCTGCCAGAGAGATAACGGATGAGATAGCGGCTAAGTTGCCTGACTTCAGGAGCGAAGCGCTCACCATAGACGAGGCCGCAGAGGATATACGGGAATACCTTAAATGATCAGAGATATCACCCTGGGACAATACTATCCGGGCGGATCGGTCATCCACAGACTCGATGCGAGGACCAAGATAATCGCGACATTGCTCTACGTGATAGAGCTCTTTGTCGTGAATAATTTCTACGGCTTCCTCATCGCAGCCGCTGCGCTCGCCGTGGTGATCGCATTGTCCAGAGTGCCGGTGAAATTCATATTCAGAGGCCCCACTGCGGTATTCCTCATAATCGCCTTTACCTTCTTCATCAATCTGTTCATGGTGGAAGGCAGGGTGCTCTGGCAGTGGAAGTTCCTCACGATCACATATGAGGGCGTAAGCCGAGCCTTTTTCATGGCTGTCAGGCTCGTGCTGCTGATCATCGGCTCGTCGATCATGACGCTCACGACCAAGCCCATCGAGCTGACGGACGGCCTCGAGAAGCTATTTAAACCGTTCTCAAAGATCGGGCTTCCGAGCCACGAGATAGCGCTGATGATGACCATAGCGCTCAGGTTCATCCCGACTCTGATGGAGGAGACCGACAAGATCATCAAGGCGCAGCAGGCCAGGGGCGCCGACTTCGATTCGGGCAACCTGATGCAGAGGGCCAAGAGCCTCATCCCTATCCTGATACCGCTCTTCGTGAGTTCCTTCAGGATAGCGCAGGACCTGGCGCTCGCCATGGAGGCGAGGTGCTACCACGGGGGAGAAGGCAGGACGCGCATGAATGAGATAAGATTCCACAGAGGAGACGCGGTCGCGGCAGTGCTGATGGTCCTCTTCCTCGCATTGATAATCGCATCGAGATACTTATGAGACAGAGAAGACTTAAGAATTTGGACGAAAAATACGAAGCGTATGAGGATCTGCTGGTATATGAGCCTGCGTCCGTGCGCGGCAGGTGGAGCGAGCTGTCGGGAGGCGCACCGCTCTATCTCGAGATAGGCTGCGGCAAGGGCAAGTTCATCTCGGAGCTCGCAGCGCGTGAGCCGGATCATCACTTCGTCGCAATAGAGGGCAACATGAGCGTGATGCTCAGAGCCATGCAGAAGATACGTGCGGGAGGGATCACGAACGTCACCTTCGTGCCTGTGCTCGCGGGCGACCTGTCGGAATGGTTCGAAGACGGGGAAGTCGAAGGGATCTACCTCAACTTCAGCGACCCTCTGCCAAAGAACTACTGGTACAGGAGGAGGCTGACCTACAGGGACAGGCTCAGGTCGTACTTCAGGGTGCTGGCGGAGGACGGCACGGTCACCTTCAAGACCGACAACACCGGCCTCTTCGAATGGTCGGTGCTCGAGATCGTGGCGGCGGATCTCAGGATACTGGATATCACAAGGGATCTCCATGCCGATCCGGAGCTGAGAAAGGACAATATTGAGACTGAATACGAAGCCAAGTACAGCGGGTACGGAGAGAAGATAAAGAGAGTGGTTATCGGCCGCAGACAGCGGGGATAAACAGCGAACGGGTAAAGAACAAAGAAGAAAAGAAGGAATAGAATAATGGATGCAGCTGTATTATGTGAGACAATGATGCTGGTGATATTCGGATGTTCATGGCCGGCAAATATTTATAAATCGATAACGAGCAGGACTACCCTCGGCAAGAGCCTGCTGTTTGAGATACTGATAGTTATCGGTTATCTGTTTGGCCTTACGGCCAAGCTGATCATTTTCAACAGGACAGGGGTACTGCAGTTTTCGTTCTGGTTCTACATCCTGGACATTCTGATGGTGAGCACCGACATGATGCTTTACTTCAGGAACCTGAAGATCGACAAGGCTGAGGGACGGATCTGACACGAAGAGATCATATTGAAAGAATAGAAAAGAGGAATAAAAAACATGAAGAGCATGGCGGCATTTAACGGAAGAGAGATACCAAAGGAAGACAAGGTCTTTGCGGCTAGCGGCAAGGCGCTTGAAGCAGTTGAAAAGTACGGACCGGCCGAGGTCATCAACGCAACGGTCGGCGCTCTTTACGATGACAGCGGGGAGCTGCTCGTGCTTAAGTCCGTTGAGGATACTATGAAGAGCCTGCCGGCTAAGAGCTTCGCGGCATACGCACCGATAGCGGGCACGCCGGGCTTCAAAAAGGCGATAACAAAAGCGGCTTTCGGGAGCTATGAGCCTAAAAGCTATGTAGCAGTCGTAGGCACGCCGGGCGGCACAGGTTCGATCAGGAACGCGATAGCGAATTATTCGCAGCCGGGCGACAGGATACTGACTCACAGCTGGCACTGGGCTCCGTACAAGAGTATCGCGGGCGAGCTGTACCGCGGGATCGAGCGCTTTGAGATGTTCGACGATGGAGGCAGTTTCAACATCGCAGACTTCGAGTACAAGGTAAAGAAGCTCACGAGGAATCAGGAGCATCTGGTAATAATCCTCAACACCCCGGCCAATAATCCTACGGGATATTCGCTCAGCATGGATGACTGGTATGAGGTCAAGAGAGTGCTTGATGCCGTACCTGCGGAAAAGAAGATAGCCCTCGTGCTCGATGTTGCGTACATCGATTTTGCAGGAGAGCCTGAGGAAGTCAGGGGTTTCCTGAAAGTCGTAGACAATCTCAGAGCCAACATACTGCCGATCATAGCGTATAGTGCTTCGAAGACCTTCACGCTTTACGGGGGCAGATGTGCAGCCATGATCTGTCTGGCCTACAGCCCTGAGGTCGCCGAAGAATTCGTCAAGGTGAATTCATTCTCATCCAGAGCCACATGGTCCAATTCGCCGAGGGCGCCTCAGGAAGTCATAGAGCGCATATACGCCGATGAAAGCCTGCTCGCTGAAGTCGAGGCCGAAAGGGCGGCGGCAAGGGACATGCTGCTGGCAAGAGGCCGTGCTTTCGAAAAGTCGGCCGCAGAATGCGGACTTGAGATAGTGCCGTTCAGAGCGGGATTCTTCGTGACCGTGCCGTGCGACGATCCTGACAGGCTCTGCGAGAAGCTCAATGAAAAGAATGTATTTCTGATCCCGCTTGACAGGGGCGTCAGGGTATCGGTGGCTTCGAGCTCTGAGGACAAGTGCCGCAGGCTCCCGGCGATCATAAAAGAAGCAATGGAAGAACTGTAAGGAGAAGTGTAAAGGAGGCGGAGATGAAGACGTTATTCAAAGTATTGTTCGGATGTGCAGCATTGCTCTGCGCGATGCACACGGCAGAGTGGTTCCTCGTAGGCAGGAAGGTAGCGGAGAAAGAGGGCATCCCTGTGAAGGAAGCACTTCCGCTGTGCCTTGTGAAAGGCTTCCTGTGGTGGAAGCCGCTCAAAGAAAAGCAGGAAGCATGAAAAGCATTGGCGGGCGGGGTTCCCAACCCCGCCCAAAAGTAGTATAATCCTATAGTACGCAATGCGGATGTAGTTTAATGGCAAAATAAGAGCTTCCCAAGCTCTGGTCGAGGGTTCGATTCCCTTCATCCGCTCCATGCTAAGCCCCTGAAAAGGGGCTTTTAGCGTGGAGCAGATATGAACAGAGCGAACCCTCGACACCAGTGAAATAGAACGAAAGGGTTCAGCATACGGGTGTAAAACACACCCGTATCACGAGCAGTCAAGGCTGGCGAAGCCACCGCGCAGCGGGCATGCGCCTTGACTGCGTAGTATTCCCTTCATCCGCTCCATTTTTTGCCCCGAAAACGGCAGCTCAGGACGCACTGACGCCACATCCGTTGTACAGAGCAGTGAGCAGGGCTGACTCCTACAACAGGACTGTGTTAGCGTCGGACGACAATCTTTGTAGAACGGCTAGTATTCCCCAACCCTAACATCTGATTATGAACTCAATATATAATAATTCGCTTTTAATACAAAAAACGGGCAACTTATTAGTCAAAACTTGTTGACATTCCACAAATTCAGTGTTATTCTGTCAGTAAATTCAATACCAACAAACCTTTGAAGGAGGGTGAGTAGGCCACGATGCTTACATATGAGCGAGCTGCCGGCGGTGAGAGGGCAGCATGCGGAGGCGTGACTGAATGGACTCCTGAGGGCGACAGGAAAAGGATGAATATCCTGAGTATGGGAGACGGAGAGAAAACTTCGTTAACAAATGATGCATATGATGGTATGCAGTGAGTGGGCAGGGGCGACTCTGCCAAGCCGGGTGGCACCGCAGAAGTTATGTATTATCATGCTTCTGTCCCAGCATGTATTTTGCCGGGACGGGAGCATTTTTCTTTCTCCCTTTCAGGCATGCGGACAGGTTCGGTAAAGCCTGTCTATGTACATTGACTCACAATATCAGAGACTGGAGAAAAGGAGAAAACAATGGAAAACTATCGCATCTATCTGACAGAAGAAGAGATCCCTACACATTATTACAACCTCAGAGCAGATATGAAAAAGAAGCCTGCTCCACTGCTCAATCCGGGCACGATGCAGCCAATGACTGCTGAAGAGCTCGCAGGTGTTTTCTGCGAGGAACTCGTAGCTCAGGAACTGGACAACGACACAAGGTACATCGAGATCCCTGAAGGAATCAGGGAGTATTACAAGATCTACAGACCTTCGCCTATTGTTCGAGCCTATAACCTTGAGAAGCAGCTTGGAACACCTGCGGCTATCTACTTCAAGTTCGAGGGAAACAATACTTCGGGCTCACACAAGTTGAACTCTGCTGCTGCTCAGGCGTATTACGCCAAGAAGCAGGGGCTGAAAGGTATTACAACTGAGACAGGTGCAGGCCAGTGGGGAACAGCGCTGTCGATGGCGTGCGCTCACTTCGGCCTTGAGTGTAAAGTCTTCATGGTAAAAGGCTCATATGAGCAGAAGCCGTTCAGACGCGAGGTGATTCGTACTTTCGGAGCGGAAGTTTTCGCTTCTCCGTCTAATACCACTAATGTAGGGCGTGCTCTTCTTGAGGAGTTCCCGGGGACAAGTGGAAGCCTTGGTTGCGCGATCTCAGAAGCTGTTGAAGTCGCGGTAGGAACGAAGGGGTACAGATATGTTCTCGGAAGCGTACTCAATCAGGTATTGCTACATCAGAGCGTGATCGGACAGGAGGCATACACGGCACTCAAGAAGGCAGGCGTAAAACCGGATATCATCATTGGTTGCACCGGCGGCGGATCCAATCTGGGTGGACTGATCGCACCATTCATGGGGGAGAAGCTAAGAGGTGAGGAAGACTACAGATTCATAGCAGCTGAGCCGGCATCCTGCCCGAGTCTTACCAGAGGCAAGTATATGTATGATTTCTGTGATACAGGCAATGTCTGCCCGCTTGCCAAAATGTACACTCTTGGCAATAAATTCATCCCATCACCGATACATGCAGGCGGATTGAGGTTCCATGGAATGAGCTCGATAATCTCAGAACTGTATGATCAAGGCATGATGGAAGCAGTCGCTTATGAGCAGACAGAAGTATTCGAGGCTGCTGAAATTTTTGCGAGGGCAGAAGGCATACTTCCGGCTCCTGAGAGCAGCCATGCGATCAAAGCTGCAATTGATGCAGCGCTCGAATGCAAAGAGAGCGGAGAAAGCAAGGCTATTCTTGTAGGTCTTTCAGGAACGGGATTCTTCGATCTGGCCGCCTATCAGCAGTTCAATGACGGCACTATGACTGACTATATCCCGACAGATGAGGACCTGGCGGAGGCGCTCAAATGCGTCCCTCCGCAGCCGGAAGAATAAAAGCGGGGAAGCTGTAAACGAAAGATCCCTGCCGGGCTGTTGCCTGCGGCAGGGATCTTCCATTATGCGTGACTGTGATGCTGGCTTGTTAAGCAGCCTTGAGAGGCGTGCGCTGTGTTCTTCTTGCCTCGATGGTCCCGTCGAGAAGTCTTTCGAGGGACTTGTTTTCGGTCATGAGGCCGAGGATCTGTGTGGACTCCATATCTGCGAAGCAGGTGGTAAAGGCCCATTCGGTCTCCAGCTCAAACTCGAGCATGTCGTTGTCTCTGCTGATGATCCTTACCTTGTAGTTCTCGTTTTCTCTGATGCCTGCCTCAGCGGCTGCCTTTGTGATGATTGTATAGATCGTTGTGAAGCTGTTAGTCATTTCATTTTCCTCCTTTTATATATGAGATGTTGTTTATCCTCTTAGATCCGGTCCGTGCTGCCGGTGCTCTGTTTTCATCTGATGGTTGTAGTATAGGGTCCAAAATTAAGAAGATTATTAGAAACCGGTTATTTTTGGAAAAATATTTCGCAACTTCACAAACACCATCCGGCTAATTGAATTCTTAGAATTATAAGGTAGAATTATTTTGTGACCGGGCGGTACGGCGCCGCCCTGCCGTAGGATCCTCTGCAAGACGGAGAGGGGAGCGAGCGAGGTCGACCTCGCCGCTGAATGATGAAGTCCTGCGCGATACGCAGAGAGGGAAAAATGAGGATACTGGTAGTAGAGGACGAGAAAAACATGAACCGCCTCATCACTGAGGCGATGAAGGATGAAAAGTACAGCGTCGACAGCTGCTTTGACGGGCGTGAAGCTCTGGACTACGCGCTGGCGGTGGACTACGATGTGATAATACTCGATGTGAATCTGCCTAAGATGGACGGCTTTGCCGTAGTTGAGAAGCTAAGAGCCGAGGGCTGTATTTCTCCGGTGCTCTTTCTGACTGCAAGAGACAGCATAGCCGACAAGGTGACCGGCCTGGGCGCCGGTGGCGACTATTATCTTACCAAGCCGTTCAGCTTTGACGAGCTCAGCGCCGTGGTAAAGGTGATGGCGCGTAAGTACACCGGCAACAAGACCGACGAGTATTCCATTGCGGACCTGACGGTCGATACGGCCGCAAGGACCGTGGCCCGCGCGGGAGAGACCATCGAGCTGACGTCGAAGGAATTCGCCCTGCTCGAGTACATGATCCGCAACCGCGGAGTGGTGCTCTCGCGAGAGATGATAGAAGACAATCTCTGGAATTTCGACTATGAAGGCGGGACGAACGTGGTCGACGTATACATAGGATATCTCCGCCGCAAGATAGATAAAGGCTTTGACAAAAAGCTCATCCACACGGTGAGGGGGACCGGCTGGGTCCTCAGGGAGGATGATTGAGAATGTCTGCGAAACTAAGACTGGCCCTGTGGGTCACATTCATGGTGATGCTGGTATCGGTCATGGTGCTTGTGTTTGTGCTGGTAATAAACAGGCACAGCCTGCCCGAGGATCCGGCGGCATATCTTGTCGATGTCGTGATAGACAATGCCAACGATGTCGAATTTGACCGGGGGACCTTTGAGTGGGACGACCTGTCGGTCTACAAGCGCGGCGTCTATTGCTCCTTCTATAACACCAACGGGGATCTGATGCTCTCGGCAAACAAGGAGGGCATGGATTTCTCCTCTGAGCCGTTCATCGCAAACAAGATAAGGACAGTCAGCTCCGGCGGACGTGAATTCTATATATATGATACCTATGTGGACATGGAGGTCTCGGGGCTCTGGATAAGGGGCGTGACCATGACCGACAGTCACCAGGGGATCAGCGCCATAATACTCAGGCTCACCGTGATATTGCTTCCGGCCATACTGATCATCACCTTCCTCGGCGCGCTCTGGATCTCATCCCGCACATTCAGGCCGATCGAAAAGATAGTTGAGACTGCCAATTCGATCAATGACGCCGACGATCTCACGGACAGGATAAACCTCACGAGGGGGCCTAAGGAGATGAGGCAGCTTGCGGGATCGTTCGACAGGATGTTTGAACGGCTCGAGAAGCTGTTTGAAGCCGAGCGGCAGTTCACCTCTGACGTATCGCACGAGCTCAGGACTCCGACGTCTGTCATACTCGCTGAATGCGATCACGCGAAACGCAAGGACAGGACGGCAGAAGAATACCTCGAGTCGATCGGACACATAGAGGTGCAGGGGGAACGCATGTCTGCGCTTATCGAGGAGCTGCTCGGCATTACCAGACTCCAGCAGGGAACGGAAAAGTATCCGCTGAGAAAAGGCGACTTCAGCGAGTTCGTCGGCCTTACTGCAGAAGGCTTCGTTCCGCAGGATGACAGAGGGATCCGGTTCGAAACAGCCATCGAAGACGGGATCTTTTGCAGCTTCAATGCGTCGCTCATCTCGCGCGCCATATATAACCTCCTCCAGAACGCGTATAAATACGGCAGTGAGAACGGATATGTAAGGCTGTCGCTCGCAACGGAAGACGGAGTGGCCATCATGAGCGTTAAAGACAATGGAATAGGCATCGCTCCGGAAGATCAGGACAAGATATGGCAGAGGTTCTGGCAGGCGGACCCTTCGAGGGGAGAAAACGGCAGCAGCGGTCTGGGTCTGGCCATGGTAAAGGAGATCGCGGAGTTCCACGGTGGGAGCGTGTCGGTAGAGAGCGCTCCGGGAAAGGGGAGCACATTCTCGCTGAGCATCCCGCTGGAGGAAAGAGATTAATAATTGGAGAAAAACTAAACAGAGGCACTGGAACCGTTGAAATTACTGGAGTCTACAAAAATGAATATGTTCACCTGCTCCATGCAAAGACGCCCCTCTACGGGGCGTTTTGCATGGAGCAAATAAAGGAACGAAACCGAGGCGTAAGATTAATCAAAGAAGAAGAGGGTTCGAATCCGGCATACCCACGGAGTCCTTTATTTTGCTCAGATTCACTTGCTTTGTTACAACTCCAGAACTCGGTTACCTTCCGAAGTACAGGCAGAACCCGACAAAGCTCCACATACTCCTTAAAGAAGATCTTCTGAAGTGCGATCAATACTCAGAGCAGGCAAAGCTGCTTGCTAAGTATCATGTAAACACCAATGAGGATCTTTCGTACCTTATGGAGAAGATAGAAGAGAAGATCACAGAACTCTCAGGTGATAGAAATGAGATGCGAAACAAAGCAAGGCGCAAGCTTCCTGAAGCTGAGATGGAAGATGCCAGGGAGAAGGCTATGGGACTCACAGCGGAGATCAAGGAGCTGAGGCGCGAACTGAAGGTATGCGGCTGGGTGAAGGAGCGGTCGGAGCACGTCAGAGAGAATCTTGAAACCATCGACATGGAGCGTCAGGCAGAGAGAAGCAGATAATGAATCTAGAGACAGATGGTGTCTGGCATTTTCCGGAGAAAGATGACCAGCATTTTGTATGATGCTTGAAAGACACTCTTTTCTAGGTTGTAACGATTTGAGGTTGCAAATTACGGCATCAAATAAAGTGAAGTTTTACAAAGAGACCAACCGGCTAAAGGATGAGTGGAACAAAAAGATATGGACAGCATACTCGTAAGGGCGATAGCGATAGTTGCAGAGATGTGCAGACTGCTGAGCAAGCAGGGAAGGGAGACCTGGGCAGAAGCATGGGGCGATGCACTAATGAAGTTTATGGAGTACTGCACGGAAAGAGTTTCCGGTAGTACTCTTGTACGGTATGAAAATCGTCAAAAGGAATCTTATGCAGATTCAAAGTTGTGGAGGTCGTGATATAATAACTATGTATGGCTATGGATTACCATTAATGTATAGAATTCCGAAAAAGGGAGGATTTAATCATATGAAAAAGAAATTGGCTATTTTGCTTAGCCTGACACTGGCTCTTGCATTTGCGCTTGCAGCCTGCGGAAGTGGAAGTGAAGATCTTTCGGAGAGCAAGTATGTCGGAACCTGGGTCACGAACGAACTGTCATTTGCCGGTGAGACGGGGGAGATGGACAGCGTTTTCAAGCTCACTCTGAACGGTGACGGCGCCGGAACTCTTGAAGGAACTGATGCTGATGGGAACCAAGAAGTTTCAAACATCACATGGTCTCTGACCGATGACGGATTCAAGACCGAAGGCGATGCCAAAATGACTTTCAAGGATGATGGAGATGGGATCGTAGCAAACCTCTTTGGCGTAAAGATGCGTTTCACAAGAGAAGACGAGGCCGGTGCGAACGGTGCTGCATATGGCTATGCAGGTGATGATCCGATCGAGCTTGCATGCTATAAGTACATGGCAGAGGCATACAACGAGAATTACGAAGAAGCTGAATACCACATTCCGACTGTCAACATAGTACATGAAGACCTGTCGAAGGAAGATGAATATCTCGTATACGGAGACTTCTGGATCGAGAACTACAATGGAGAGGGTGATGTCCTCAAGTGCGCTTCCGGAGGCAATTATCCGGGATGCATGCATATCAGCAAAGACGACTACAGTGTGACGGCGTTTGATGTTGTTGCAGACGGAGAGTCATGGGATTCGAGCGCAAGGGAGATCTTCGGTGATGCCTATGAAGACTTCATGAAAGTATACGGCGACAGCGATGCGCGCAATGAGCTCAGAAAGGTCACTGTTTCTGATTTCGTAAATCTTAATGGACTTGAGTTCAAATACTATCAGGACGAAGGATGGGATCCGGTAGAACTGTATCCGGCTGCAGGAACTGAAACTGCAGAATAAATAGGAGTCAGTAAAATACTCCTGCGATACGATTCTGCCGTGAATGGAAAAAAACGGCCAAATGTCTATTGCCGGAATAACTATAATGGTATAGTGATACTGTTTGTTGACAATCGCGAAATAGGTCTGCGAGTGGCGCTGAGACATATGTAAGTGTTGCATTTTTTAGAAAAAGGAGAGCTATTATGAAAACAAACGTAGTGGTAGCAGTATTTAATGTAGAAAGTGAAGGATATCAGGCTCTTGCAGAGCTGAAGAAGAACTAGACGCTAAGCTGTCAGGATTCGACGTTGTTATAGCACGTTTCGATGCCGATAAGGTAGCTGATGAGGTAGACAGAGCATACGAGAAGCAGGCTGAGATGGCAAGACTTGCCAGAATGCAGGAGAAGAGAGAGCAGAAAATCGAGGAACTCGAAGAGAACAGCGAGATCCTGAGACAGAACTTCACAAAATAAGGTGCTTGAATAGTATCTGCAGCAAGACAATTGAAACAAACTGTCAGTCCCTGCCTTAACCGGTGGGGACTTTTAATGTATAAACAGTATTGAAATGGCCTGAGCTGCACCAAAGGCCAAGGACAAATCCAGAGAGATAGATTATTTATAGGGGATTATATCGAGATCAGGGATGCAAGTGCAGGAACCATCACCAAAATGGGGCTCAGGAAGACGGAGCTGGTTTCGAATAACGGCAAGACCTTCTCAATACGCAACAGCCACATCAGCAAGGTAACAAATCACTCGCGTATGGACGATAAGGCCCGGCAAGAGAATGCGGCCCCAAAGGGTAAAAAGGCATCCTGAAGATCAAAAATACTATACCTCAGATGAACAATGCCGCCATTGCGGCAATGTTTTATTACGAAGTTTGAGCTGCTTTTGTGATGCAGATATTCTTGAGTCGCAAAACAGGAGAATGGTATACTTTTGTAAATGCGGTGAGGGCAGGTGCCTTCAGCAACGGAGTTTCAGCTGCCTCTGTTATTCCGTGTCTGATGCTTGCATTCTATGCAAAAGGTAAAAAACGATAGTTGAGCCTATATAAGGAGTTGTTTCCTCATGAAGCGAAGAGATATCAGAGATGTGCATGAATTAATAGAGCTGCGTGAGCAGCAGCGGGAACACCGGAAAGAGGTTTTGAACAGCCGTCTGAAGGAAATCAGAAAGCGCAGAAATAAGAGAATGACCTATTTAAAGCGTCCGGAGTTTGAGAAGCTTAAGAGTAGGCATATGAAAAAACTGACCATTCTGCATTCGAATGACCTTCACGGCGATTTTCTGGCGGAAGAAGTCGATTCTAAGCTGCTCGGAGGCATCTCAATGCTGTCCGGATATGTCAGCAAGGTCAGAAATGAAGAACAGAATGTTATATATGCGATCGCAGGCGACATGTTCAGAGGCTCGCTCATCGACAGTGAGTTCAGAGGGATCTCTACCATTGAGATCATGAATCTCCTTACGCCTGACGTAGTGACCGTGGGCAATCATGAGGTCGACTATGGTCTTGAACATCTGCTCTTTCTTGAAAAATGCGCAAGATTTCCGGTCATTAACGCGAACATGTATGTAAAGCTCAGTGAGTCACACCTTTTCAGACCGCATTTTGTCATGGAAACCGGCGGCATTAAGATACTGTTCATCGGAGCAATAACGGAAGAAGTTCTGTCAAGCACAAAAGCGGAAGAATTGATCGGAACGCTGATAGACGTCAGGGAAGTAGCGTCGGAGGTACGCAAAGCAACAGATGCCTATAGAACATCAGATATTGATCTGACTGTTCTGCTGACTCATATAGGGTTTGAACAGGATCAGAAGCTGGCTGAAGAGCTTGGCCCAGACAGTGATATAGATATCATCATCGGCGGACACAGTCACACTTATATGGAAGAACCATGTGTTGTTGCCGGTATACCGATCGTGCAGGCAGCTGTCGGTACTGATCAGATAGGGCGTTTCGATATCGTATTTGATGAACTCAGGGAACAGATCGCTTCCTATACTTGGGAACTGATCCCTGTCACGGAGGAGAACTGTCCGCGTGATCTCGCTCTTGAAGAGGTCATAGATAAATACAAGGAAATCACAGACTCCAAGTATCTGCGAATTCTGACGCGATTCGCTAAGGAATACACTCATTCGCGCTATGACATGGAAACGGATCTCGGCGATCTGATCGCAGAATGCATGAGATCGCAGCTGGCTACTGATCTGGTCTTGATCGCGTCTGGATCCATCAGGACGGAGTCGCTGGGACCGATCGTAACACTGCAGGATCTGATGCTCGCGTTCCCTTACGAAAGTTCCATGATCGGATTTTATCTGACAGGAAGCCAGCTCAGGAAGGTCGTGATGCATCTTATGCGTGACGATGCTATTGATGTGAATGTGTGGACTGAGTTGTTCCAGTTCTCCAATGGCTTTTTCTGTGAATACGATCAGTCTTCCAGGAAGATACTGAAACTTACAATAGACGGAAAAGAGGTGCAGGACGAAGAGCGTTACAGTATTGCTGTGCAGAGTTATTTTTACTGCAGTATAGAAGAATACTTTGGCATTACTCAAGAAGAAGTCCTGGAAAACGGGGAACCGGAAGAAATGACATCAAGCATGCAGAATGTCCTTATAGATTACTTTGATAATCACGAGTTTATTAAACTGGAAGAAGAAAAACGCTTGCTCATACACTGACCGGCGCCAGGCGGCGGGTTCAGATCTGTTAACAGGTCAGAAACATTGCAGGGGACGGAGAACCGTCCCCTGTTTCCAGAGATATCAATGCTGCAAAAAACATATTGCAAAAAGGCCTTGAGATGATGACATCACCTTAGGCCTGAAGTAAAATCGAAGTATCCAATACCGTGGGTCGCACGGGAATTCACGCCTGTGGAGAGAATGTAAGACGCGGAGTCTACGGATGAGGCGCTGCTCTCGAGGAAGCAGGAATCCACCACCTCTACAGGTGGTGGGAGCGTTCAATATGCTTTATGATATAGTACCTGACAATTTCTTCAGCCCGCTTTCGTCACCAGGGAGAACGGTGTACTGGGAGTGTATAAAGAGGCTGTTTGCAATCACAAGCAGACAGCTTTCTTTTGGTGTGGAGAGAGATGTTCTTGTCGATGATCTGGATTTTTATTTTGAATTCGATTTCGCGGCGGATATCCGTGACCTCAGCGATATGCAGCAGGGAGAGCAGCCGGGTTCATCGAGCAGAGACAAAGCAAATCAGATGCTGCGCCGGCTAGAAAGCTGCGGATGGATATATACAGAAGTGGATTACAGCTATGTCCAGAGAGTAAATTTCAGGGATTATGCTGTACAGATCATCCGCACACTGAAGCAGATAGAGACGGCAAAGACCACGGAGTATCAGGGCTACATCTATACGATCTACAATCTGTCCCGAGCCAAAGGAAATCCGGGTCTGGCTCTAACGCAGATCGTTGAGAATACTGATTTACTTATCACCGGTCTCAAGAGCCTCAATGCGAATATCAAGAAATACATCGATGATCTGACAAAGCACAGCACGGTATCGGAGATTCTCGATGCGCTTCTCAACGATTATTATACGAATGTGGTCGATAAGGCTTACCACAGGCTGATGACCTCTGATAATGTGTCGAAGTTCAGACCTGAAATAATCAGCAATCTCGAAGCGAACTCGCAGAACGGCAGATATCTGAATTCCGCGGCTAGGGAGCTGGCGGAAATGATGGAACAGTCCGAAGAAGAAGCAAAACAGACAGCGCTTAATATGCTGCATAATGTGATCGAAGCATTCCGGCAGATGGATGACATCCTCGAGCAGATCAATGACAAGAATTCCAGATATCAGAAAGCCGCGGTGGGAAGAGCGAGATTCCTTCTGTCATCAGCGGATGATATCCGCGGGCAACTGAAAAGCATCATCTGCACGCTTAACGATGCTTTCAACGAGGATGGGTATACCGATTACAATACGGTATATGAGCTTGCAGAGACGGATAGTCTGATCCGGCTGTTCTCGTGGGATTATCTGGATATGGATTCTCTATATGCACCGAGACAGGGCAGGAGCGAATTCATACCGCAGGATATGGAGTCTCATCGGGTAAGTGAGGCTGAAAGACGCAGGCGCAGAGCGGAGTTTGAAGAAAGAATCAAAAATGTTCTCAGTGCGCCGAGAATAAACGAGTATGTAATGGAGCTGCTTGGCGCGGACGATGCGCTCCTCGCGTCGGAACTGCCTCTCGGTGAAGGCGATACATTCATTAAGCTGATATATATAAGACTGTATGGAAGCCGCAAGCTGATGGGATATACCGTGGAGCCGGGAAGGATAATCGAGAAAGACGGCTTCAGGTTCCGCGATTTCATAATACGCAGGAGGTAGTAAAAAATGGATCTCTTCGAGGGTATGATCCAGAAGGATCAGGATGAATTCAGGAAGATCATGAACCGTCTGATGAGCACGGGTTTCATTCTTCGCAGGAAAGAACAGACAAAGAGTGATTACTATTTCATTCTGAGACACCGCAGCGTGTTTGAGAGATATCTTGATGTGCTCAGCTATCAGATAGATATCAACGAGGAATACGGCGTGATCCAGCTGCTGAACCGTGAGAATTACAACCATCTGCAGCTTACAATGCATGAGTCGATCATCCTGCTGATACTGCGCATATTGTTCGATGAGAAAAAGCGCGAGCTGTCTCTGACAGATGTAGTGGTCAATATGGGCGATATCCAGGAGAAATACCTGTCGATGCAGATACGAAGCGAGCAGATCGGCAAGACCGTGATGGGGAATGCCCTGAAAAAATTCAGGAGATACAGCCTCGTTGAATTGCTGGACGGGAACAATATCCGTGAAGAATCCAGGGTGCTGATCTATGACTCCATCATGATGGCTGTCAGAGTTGATGACATTAAACGGGTGAGCGAGCTTCTGGAGAGATACCGTAAAGACGGGCAGATCACAGAGGGTGAGGACAACAATACCGGTGAAGGTGATGATACTGAGATATATGAAGCCGACGCCGAGCTTATGGAGGAGGAGCTGTAATGAAATCCATGACGCGTGTCAGACTGATCAACTGGCACAGATTTGAGAATGAGACAATAGAATTTGCCGAGTCAGTCCTCCTGTCCGGTGAGAACGGTGCAGGTAAATCCACGATCCTGGACGCTATACAGTTCGTTCTGACCTGTACCACTGCGAATTTCAACAAGGCGGCGCATGAAAAAGGCGACCGTACTCTGGGGAGCTATGTAAGATGCAAGACCGGCAAGGAAGACAGACCATACGAGAGAAGCGGCAATATCTCTGCGCATATCGCGCTTGAATTTTTTGACGAAGAGAAAAGCCAGTATTTCATTGCCGGAGCTGTGATGGATTCCTCAAATGAAGAAAAAGAGCCCGCAGTAAGATGGTATATCGCAGAGAACAGGGAGCTTGATGATGATCTGTTTTTCTCCGGGAATAAGGTCAAGAGCATATCCCAGTTCTTGTCGACCAACAAGGGCATCAGGGAAGATAAAACCAGGACCGGTGCGCGCAAAATGATAGCCAACAGGTTCGGAAGGCTGGATGAAAAGAAATTCTGCTCTCTGATACCAAAAGCTCTGGCGTTCAGACCTATACACAACATCAAGGAATTCGTATATACATATGTGCTTGATGAAAAGAAAGTCAATATAGATGCTCTCCGGGAGAATGTCCGCACCTTCCAGGAGTTTGAACGAATGCTCAGGGATGTGCGCCGCAGGATAGAGGAACTCGAGGAGATACGTGCCCGGAAAGCCGAGGTGGATAATTACGTACGTATAGACGGCCGTCACGAGTACTATCTGGCGAGGGTCGAGCAGGATATTCTGATTGAAGATTATGATGGTGCAAAGAACACGATCAGGCAGGCGAAGGGTAGCATCAGACAGCTGAAGAGCGAGGAGGCTAAACTTGATAAACTCCTTGCAAGTAAACAAGAGAGTATTATACAGCTGCGTCTTGAGCTTGAGAACGATGAGAAATTCCAGGCCAAGCTGGAGCTTGAGAAGCGCAGGCGCAATCTCGAGGATATGCTGGAAGCTGATAAGCTGAGAGTCAGCGAACTTTATGATGCTGCAAACGAAGCTGCTTCAGGTGCAGAATCGCTTATTGCAGAACTGAAATACGAGGCTGATACTCAGACCGACGGAGAGCTGATCCGTATGCTTGCGGATTATGTCAAAGCACTCAAGGGCTTATCAGCTCTGGCTGATCTGACAATAGTACATATCGGACTTCAGGCGGTACAGGATTATAAGAAAGAGCACTATGATACCTATAACCGTAGACGTGCTGAATGCAGCCTTAGCATCAGAACTCTGGATAACGATCTCAAAGAGCTGAACAGCCGCATCCGGATGCTTGAAGATAAAAAGCTGGTCTATCGCCCTGAGGTGGAAATGCTGCAGTCGGGGATCAGAGAGCAGCTTAGGAACGTCGGCAGGACCGGAGAAGTCAGGATATTATGCGAATTGCTGGAGATCACAAAGCCCGCATGGCGCAATGCGGTCGAGGGCTATCTGAATACGCAGAGATTCTACCTGATCACGGAACCGGAGGACTTCGATCTGGCGCTTAGTGTCTATGACAGATTAAGGCAGCAGAAGAAGATCTACGGAGTAGGTCTTGTCAACACAGCAAAGCTTTCGGAGTACGATGAAGCGCCGGAAGGAAGTCTCGCGGAATGCGTGACATCGAAGAATATCTGGGCCAGACGCTATGCCAACATGGTGCTTGGCAAAGTTCACTGTGCCGGAAGCTATCAGGAGCTAAAGCAGTATCCGGTCGCGATTACCCGGCAGTGCATGAGGTATCAGAATCATGTCGCTTCCGCGATCTCTCCGAAGATATACGAAAAGCCGTATATAGGAGCCGGAGCCGTTGCGGTGCAGCTCGAGCAGGCAAGGGAAGAGAAGAGAAAACTCGAGATCAGCATTGAGAACCGCAGGAACGAGCAGGTTCATCTTGACAGGATGACAAAGTGCCTGAACGCTGATGCCGACAGAGAGGTCAGGTTTAATCTTGCTTCGCTGGAAGCCATGCGCGGTCATGAGACAGAGATAGAAAACTGCGACAGAGAGCTTGCGGAGATCAAAGCGAGCAGGACGATGATCCAGAAGCAGGACAGGCTCGAAGCTCTGGAAAGCGAAAAGAGTGAGCTGAGCAGCAGACTGAAGGAGACCAGCAGAAATATTGGAAATCTTGAAAATGTGATACGTAATACTGAAGAACAGATGGACAGATTGTCTTATCAGCAGATAAGACAGAAGGAAATCGTGACTGAACTGTATAACCGGCTCGGAGGTGACGCCGCCGACTGTGAAAAAGACTATATAAAGCAGACTTCGGAACATGACTATGAGAAGTATCGCCAGAATTATGAATCCGCGAGGAAGGGCAACCACACCAGACGGGAGAAGGCTGAAAGGATGATGGCAGAGGCTATGAGCAGATACAAATCCGCACATGACTTCGGAGCTGCAGATTCGATGGAGGGCTTCCCTGAATTCAACGCCGAATATGACAAACTGAAGAACTCGCAGCTGCTTGAATACGAGGATAAGGTGAGAAGTGCCCGGGAGAAGGCAGAGCAGGAATTCCGCGAACAGTTCCTGGCGCGTCTTCAGGAGAACATCAAACAGGCGCAGAATGAATTCAAAAGCCTTAACAGGGCGCTCGCCGACATACATTTCAGCAATGAAAGATATGAATTCAGGCACGAGCCGAGAAAACATCTCAGGAAGTTCTACGATATGATCATGGACGATTTCAATATCCTTGGCGGTGAGAGCCTGTTCAACAGCTCATTCAATGAGACACACAGGGAGGCCATCGATGAGTTGTTTGAGAAGCTGGCTCTGGATGATGAAAGCAGTGAAAAGACACTTGAAGAATATACAGACTATCGTACATATATGGATTACGACATCCGCATCACATTTGATGATGGAAGCTATATGTTTTATTCCAAGGTCAGTCGTGAAAAGAGCGGGGGCGAGACTCAGACTCCGTTCTATATCACGATCGCAGCATCGTTTATGCAGCTTTACCGCAGCGGTATAGGCGGAGACTCCATAGGGCTCGTTATGATGGATGAAGCATTCAATAATATGGATGACAGCCGCATGTCGGGAGTCCTGTCATTTATGACAGGATCCAATCTGCAGACGATCATTGCCGCTCCGCCGGAGAAGATACAGTACATAGCGCCTTCGGTCGAAAGCGTACTGCTGGTGCTCGCGGATGGAGATATGAGCTATGTAGAGGAATTCGACAAGCTGAAGGCATAAGAATGATAAGCCGGGAGTGACAGTATAGCAATAATGAAGAGATACGACAATATAGTCCTGAATAAGCTGCTCGACAGTTTCGAAAAGAGTGCCGGGTATGCTGCGGAGCATTACACAGCTCGTAAGTACGATGATTCCTGCAAGGGAGATAAAATGCCGCAGGCTGCAAACACAGCTGCGCATCGTCGTGGAGTATTCTGCCATATAGACCGGAGAAGTTTTCCCGATTATTTTGACACAGCTTCCGGTGCATATGAGACGCTGCATGAACAGCTGAGGGATCTGGAGCATAAAGGTCTGATCAGGCTTTACTGGAAGGGTGGTCCCCGGGGCCATATCCTTGAGAAAGCCGGGCTGGAAATCAATAATGCTGAAGCCTGTTACAGGTATCTGAGACGCACTCCAAGGTGGAAGAGGGAAGAAGAGCTGTATGCGATATGTATCCGATATAAACAGAAAGCTGCTGAGATCAGTGACGCTGCCGGATGTGAGAAGTACGCTGAGGGCATAAGTGTGCTGGATTCTTTTCTGGACTGGCTGATGGACAGTCTGGCATGCGGAGAAAAGATCAGGCCTTTTGCTGATGTTGAGGATCCTGCCGGCCTGGAGAGGCTTTGCAGATTTCTGCTCGCTATACTGACTAATGATCAGGATGTTTATCTCAGGCAGTTCTCAACAGCAGTTTTCAATGATTCCAAGATCGCAGAGAAGGAACTTGACAGAGCGGCATCTGTAATAAGAAAGTTTGGAGCCGTCAATGACGCTCATGACAGTGATGAAGTTATCAGCACTGATGAGATAATGGAACTATACGGGATATACAGGAATCCCGTATGGATCTATTTGAAAGGCTGCGCAGGCTTTCGCGTCAGTAATACCGGGGGTGGTGATCATGTTGATGTAAGCGGCAGACATGCGGCTGCTGCCATCGGGCTGCCTGCTCTTGAAACCGGCATAGGGATCACGGTGCGCGATCTTGAATTGCTGGAGCCTGATCCTGAAATAACGCCTGAGTGCATCCTGACCATAGAGAATCTGACATCATATTATCAGCAGAATGCTGTTGTTAATGGAATGAATGCACTGGTTGTCTACATCGGAGGATATGCGGGGAGAAAGAAAAGGGAATTTCTGAAAAAACTTGCGGAAGCGTATCCGGATGCATGTTTCATGCATTCCGGAGACATTGACTGCGGTGGCTTCATGATCTGGAAATCGCTTTGCGAGGGAACCGGGATACCTTTCGAAACATATAAAATGGATATAGCAACATTCGATCAGTTTCGGTACTCGGGAAAACCAATCACTGAGCATGACAGGATGAATCTGAACACAATGGAGGAAGATCCTTTTTTCTGCGGACAAAAGGACCTGTTTGACAAAATGCTGGAAACAGGGATAAAGATTGAACAGGAAAGCTTCGTGGGATGATGAGTAGTGACTTTCTGCATCCGAGCTGGAGATTTTCGAGCGATTTGGTGGGTTTTTCAAAACAGCGAACCCGTAACCGGCTGAAAATGCTGGCTTCCAGAAAAACGATGTTGGACACCTGCTCCACAAAAATGCCCCCAACGGGCAATGTCATTTTATCTAAACACAGCAAAGGCGCTGCAATCAACTTCTGCCATTAACTTAATGACATTGGACCCGTGCCATCCATTTTTTCTACCTGATACACACAATAAGGCCATGCAATGTGATATCATAATTCTTGTACATACAGCGATACATAAAGATCGCTGGCAGAATGGGAGGGATAAGGACGATGGAAAAATCAAAGGTATATTTTACGGACTTCAGGACCTTATTAGGGGTGAGCCTTACGGAGAAACTCCGGAAGCTGATCAAAAAGGCCGGGATGGAGTCGATGGACATGGATGGTAAGTTCGTCGCTATCAAGATGCACTTCGGCGAGCTTGGCAATCTCGCATATCTCAGGCCGAATTACGCTAAGGCTGTCGCCGATGTAGTTAAGGAATGCGGCGGTATGCCGTTCCTGACGGACTGTAATACGCTCTATCCGGGCAGCCGCAAGCATGCGCTTGAGCATCTTGACTGCGCTAACCTGAACGGATTCAACACGATCACGACGGGATGCCAGATCATCATAGGCGATGGTCTCAGGGGAACGGATGACATAGCCGTGCCGGTCCCGAACGGAGAGTACATAAAGGAAGCACATATAGGCCGCGCGATAATGGACGCGGATGTGTTCATATCGCTGAACCACTTCAAGGGCCACGAGCAGGCGGGCTTCGGCGGTGCGATCAAGAACATCGGAATGGGCTGCGGCAGCCGGGCAGGCAAGATGCATCAGCATAAAAACGGCAATCCGCACGTCATAGAGGAGGAATGCAGAGCCTGCGGAAGGTGCGCCAAAGAATGCGGATCCTCTGCGATCAGCTATGAGAACAGGACGGCGTGGATAGATCCGGACAAGTGCGTAGGCTGCGGACGCTGCATAGGGGCGTGCGCTTTCGATGCCATAGAGAACATCCATGAAAACGCGCCTGAACTGCTCGGAAGGAAGATGGCTGAGTACGCATCAGCCGTAGTAAGCGGAAGACCGAATTTCCACATCAGCCTGATCACCGATGTGTCTCCTAACTGCGACTGCCATAGTGAGAATGACGCACCTATACTTCCGGATATCGGGATGCTGGCTTCGTTCGACCCTGTCGCGCTGGATCAGGCCTGCGTGGATCTCTGCCAGCAGGCGGAACCGATCAGGAACAGCCAGCTCGGCGATAACATGGCGCATGAACACTTCCACGATCACGGGGATGTGTGGCACAACAATAATCCTAATGCATCGTGGGCCGAGACCCTGGAGCAGGCCGAGAAGATCGGGCTGGGGTCCCGTGATTACGAGCTGATCAAAATGAAATAGGCATACAGCAGAACAGGAGGAACATATGGCAAAAGTTAGATGTACTATATGCGGAGCTTATCTCCCGGAAGGCACGGAGGAATGCCCTGTATGCGGCGTCAGCTCCGAATGTTTTGAGCCTGTGGGCATGGTAAAGTGCACATTTTGCGGAGCGGTGTTTGAGGAGGGCGTGGATACCTGCCCTGTCTGCAATGTCGGTTCGGAGTACTTTGAGCCTGCTACTGCAGAGGACTTAGCCTCGAGGATACAGCCGGCTTCGACAGGCAGCGGCGAGATGGTCAAATGCCTGGTGTGCGGCGCGGAATTCGAGGAGGGTGCAGTAGCCTGCCCGGTCTGCGGGGTCGGGCCTGAGAATTTCGTCCCTGCCGAGAAGAAGGAGGTCGAATTCAGGAAGGATTCGGATGAGAGCTTCGTCATCATCGGAGGCGGTCCTGCGGCAAAGAGCGCTGCGGAGGCGGTCAGGGCGCGCAACCAGACAGCGGAGGTCACTATCATCACTCAGGAAGAACACCTGCCGTACAACAGACCGATGCTCACGAAGGGCATCGTCAGGGACTTCGGCTACAACGGCCTTGTGATCGAAGGGCCTGAATGGTATGAGGAAAATAAGATCAAATTCATATCCGGGACGGTGGTGCTCGGAGTGGACACGGCGGCTAAGTCGGTAAGCGTCAGAAATGCGGACGGCAGCGAGTGCAGCGTCAGCTACGACAAGCTGGTATATGCTCTTGGAGCATACTGCTTCGTGCCTCCGATCAAGGGATCTGATCTCGATCATGTCGTTTCCGTCAGGAGCATATCCGATACGGACCGCGTCAAGCAGATCATAGCGGATCGCGGCGTCACCAAGGCGGTATGCATCGGCGGAGGAGTCATGGGTCTTGAAGGCGCATGGGGCCTGAAGGAAGGCGGTATCGAAGTCACGGTGCTCGAGACGGCTCCGGGACTGTTGCCGAGACAGCTGGATGATACCGCTTCTGAGATGCTCAAAGAGCTGTGCATCGAGGCCGGTGTGGATATAGTGACCGGAGCGAAGATCGCGGAGATCACGGGGAACGCAGTGGTGCTGGAAGACGGGACTGAGTACGAAGCAGGGCTCGTCATCATGTCGACCGGCATGAGACCTTACACCAAGGTCGCGGAAGACAGTGGGATTGCGGTGGATAAGTGGGTCACGGCTGACGATCACATGAGGACTAATGTACCGGATGTCTATGCTGCGGGCGACTGCTGCAGCGTCGACGGACAGCCGCAGGCATTCTGGGCCCAGGCTGTGGAGACCGGCCGTATAGCCGGCGCTAACGCCGCTGGCGATGATATCAGATACAAGCCTATCGGAAGCTCGCTCGTGATGGAGGTCTGCGATACTTCGGTATTCGCGCTCGGCACCAACGGCAAGGATCCTGACAGAAAGTTCAGATCAGAACAGATCAAGGATGATGTAAAGAAGACTTATTCGAAGTACTATTACGATCACGGGAAACTTGTAGGCGTGATACTTATCGGAGATATATCGGGAATGGGTGCAGCGATCTCAAAAATGAAGTATAATTAATCAATACGCGAGTAACGGAAGTTATTTATCAAGAGAAGCTTGTAAGATGAGACATTTTGAAAAGATAGATCTGCATATGCATACCGTGATCTCCGACGGCACAGACAGTCTGGAGGAGATCATAGTCAAACTTAATGAAAAGGGGATCAGGCTGTTCTCTGTGACGGATCATGATGCGATAGCGGCGAGCAAGATAGTCCCGGGCCTTCGTAAGGAAGGCGATCCAGAATTCATACCCGGAGTCGAGTTCTCCTGTCAGGACAAGGAAGGGAAGTATCACATCCTGGGATACAGCTATGATCCGGAGAGTCCTGACATACAGGCGATCGTGGACAAGAGCCACAAGCTCCGGATGAACAAAGTGACGAAGAGGCTGGATCTGCTGAAGGAGGAGTTCGGCTTCGACTTCAATGCTGAAGACATACGGAAGCTTCTGGAGATGGCCAATCCGGGCAAGCCTCACATCGGGAACCTGATGGTAAAATACGGTTACGCCGCCAGCAAGGAAGAGGCCATACGCGGGTTTATAGACAAGCTTCATTTCAGAAATGAGCACGTACGACCGGAGGAGGCCATAGACAGCATAATCGCAGCGGGCGGTATACCCGTGCTGGCGCATCCGTTCTTCGGCGACGGAGGTCAGCTCATACTCGGAGATGAGATGGAGGAGAGGCTGATCAGACTGATGGGATTCGGCATCCAGGGGGTGGAAGCCTTCTATTCCGGCTTCTCACCTCGAATGACAAACCAGATGCTGGGCATGGCTGATAAGCACGGATTGTACGTCACCGCCGGCAGCGACTACCACGGTTCCAACAAACTCGTCACGCTGGGTGACAATAACCTCAACGATATGGATGAAGAGGACTGGCCTGAAGGTCTGAAACGATTCCTCGAAAAAGTCATCTGATACTTAGGCCATGGGGCTGTCCCCATGGCCTGATTTTCGTATTATGGGAAATGAGATCAATGGCAACATAAGAATAGATAAGAACCCTCTCGGCTCGGCTCCGCTGATGCCGCTGATAGTGTCCTACGCGATACCGGCCATGGTCAGCATGCTGATCGGGTCGCTTTATAATATCACCGATCAGATATTCATTGGCCGTGTCGTCGGCATGCTCGGGAATGCCGCGACCAATGTCGCCTTCCCGTCGGTCACGCTTACTACCGGCATAAGCATGCTCTTCGGACTGGGGACAGCCGCGAACTTCAGCATCAGGCTCGGAGCCGGCAAGATCGAGGACGCAAGGAAGTACGTGCATACGGGGCTTACCGGGGTCATCGTCGCAGCCGTCACCGTCGGCGCTGCGGTCTTTTTGTTCAGGAACCAGATAGCGGAGCTTTGCGGAGCGGATCCCGGCGGCGCCGTTTTTCCGTACGCGGTGTCCTATCTGTCCATTACGGCCTTTGGCCTTCCTTTCCAGATGTTTGCTCACAGCTCGTCGTCCATCATCAGATCCGATGGCAGCCCGAGGTATTCGATGCTGTGCATTTCGACCGGGGCGATAGTCAATATATTCCTCGACTGGCTCTTCATGTACCCTCTCGGAATGGGGATCAGGGGGGCGGCTGCTGCAACAGCGCTTTCACAGATGCTCAGCGCCGTGATCGCTGCTATGTATTATCCAAGGTTCCATGCCTTCAGGCTCAGCCTCTCGGAGATGAAGATCAGCGCGAAGCACGCTGTCGACAACATGAAGGCAGGCATGCCGAACTTCTGCAACCATATGCTGATGATGTGCACCAATATAGTGCTCAACAACATGCTGGCCATATACGGAGCCATGTCGATATATGGCCCGGATATTCCTCTGGCCGTGTCGGGCATTGTCCAGAAAGCAAGCATGATAATGGTCTCGTTCGCTGTCGGCATATCGCAGGGCTGCCAGCCTATATGGGGGTTCAACCTCGGAGCGAAGCGCTATGACCGCGTCAAGGGCACATACTGGAGAGCCTTCGCTGCGGCCTTCTCGGTAGGCGTCGTGTTCTTCTTCCTGTTCCAGTTCTTCCCGAGACAGATCATTTCGATCTTCGGCACGGGAAGCGAGCTTTACTATGAATTCGGCACGAGATATCTGAGGATATACATGATGATGGTGTTCTTTCAGAACATACAGCCGATATCCATCAATTATTTCTCGGCGACCGGCAATCACAGGCAGGGCCTGCTCGTATCGCTCTCGCGTCAGGGGCTCTTTCTGATCCCGCTGCTCGTGATACTTCCGCGATACTTCGGAATAGACGGCATACTCTACGCGAGTCCTATAGCAGACACGATGGCGTTCATCCTGTCAGTATCCATGGTGCTTGTCAGCTTTCGAAAATTCAAATAAATACAAGACGTATATGGTACAATCAATCTATATGGGCTTTTCCCGGACAAAACAATGAGGTAATTATGGAAAAAATCGGTCTTCGCGCAAGGATAATCATCACGGCATCACTGTTCATGCTCGCCGCGAATCTCGCGCTGGGCTTCGCACTGATGCGTCAGTCGCGCAATGCCATGAAGACTCTGATCGATGAACGCATGCTGGATGTAGTCAACACTGCAGCGGCCATGATCGACGGAGATGTTCTCGACAATCTGACTGCGGAAGATAAGGGCACCAAAGAGTATCAGTCCGTAATGGATACTCTGGTCACCTTTAGGGACAACATCAATCTGGCATACATTTATTACGTCAGGAGCGACGGCGATAAGAACTTCACCTTCGGCATCGACTCCGACCCTATAGATCCGGGAGAATTCGGATCTGACGTGGCCTATACCGATGCGCTGTATAAGGCCAGCAAAGGGGTGCCGGCTGTAGATGACAAGCCTTATAAGGACAGATGGGGCAGGTTCTACAGTGCCTACAGCCCGGTCTTCAATTCCGCCGGCGAGGTGGCGGGCATAATCGCCGTAGACTTTGAAGCGGCCTGGTACGAGAGCCAGATCAATCAGAACGCCAGGATCATAATCGTTGCCTGCCTGATATTCATGGTCATAGGGATAGGACTTGTGCTCGTCCTGACGAGACAGTACGGAGATCTGATATCCGGCATCAACACGAACCTCAACGACCTCTCCAATGACATCGACGTCCTGACCGGATATACGCCTGATGATGCGGATCCGAATGGAGAGGGCAGGGCCAGGGATGATCTTAACAATGACAGCATACTCAGGATGGGAGACAGGATCTCCGAGCTGAGGGACGACCTGCGTGACCATATCACCCATATGAACACCCAGGCCAATAGCATGATCACGGCCATGGCCTCAGATTACCGGAGCGTATACTACGTCAGCCTGGACGAAAACTACGGAGTGTGCTACCGTGCCGACCCTGACGACAGTGCCCAGTCTCCGCAGGGGGTACAGTTCCCTTATCTCGAGCGTTTCACCTGGTACGCTGACAACTGCGTAACTGAGAATTACAGGGAAGGTTTCAAAAAATTCATAGATCCCGACAACATACGGGAGGCGCTGATCGACCAGCCTATCATCGCTTACCGCTACCTGGCATGCAGGGAAGGACAGGAGTATTACGAGATGATACGAATGGCCGGTGTGCGCCGCGTGGAAGACCGTGATGACCACATCGTACATGCGATAGGCCTCGGACTGACCGTAATAGATACCGAGATGCGCGATTCAATGGCCAGAAACGAAGCTCTCAGAGAAGCTCTTGCGATGGCGGAGGAAGCCAACACAGCCAAGACGGCCTTCCTCTCCAACATGAGCCATGAGATCCGCACGCCTATGAACGCCATCATCGGACTCGACACCCTGGCTCTGCACGATGAGACCATCAACGAACAGACGAGAGATTATCTCGAGAAGATAGGCGACAGCGCGAGGCACCTGCTCGGACTCATCAACGACATACTCGACATGAGCCGCATAGAATCCGGCCGCATAGTGCTGAGGAAGGAGGAGTTCTCCTTCGGTGACATGCTCAAGCAGATCAACACGATGGTCATGTCCCAGTGCAGCGACAAGGGACTTACCTACGAGTGCAAGGTCGAGAGCGGCATGAGCGAATACTATATAGGCGACGACACCAAGCTCAAGGAGGTCCTCATCAACATCCTGTCGAACGCCATCAAGTTCACCGAGGTGCCGGGAAGCGTCACGCTGAGCGTAGACAGGACTGCGGAGTTCGAGGATCAGACTACTCTGAAGTTCTGCATCAGGGACACCGGCGTCGGAATGGACAAGGAGTACATCCCTAAGATATTCGACGCGTTCTCGCAGGAGGACAGCAGCCGCAAGAACAAATTCGGAAGCACGGGCCTTGGAATGGCCATCACCAAGGCCATAGTGGAGATGATGAACGGCACCATTTCCGTGGAATCCGAGAGGGGCAAGGGCACCGAGTTCACGGTCGTAGTCACACTCAAGAACAGTGAGCGCAGCGACTCCGCTGCGGAGAACTATATCGATCACAGCAGGATGCGCGTGCTCATCATCGACGACGAGGAGATCACCGCAGAGCATGCGAGGATGGTCCTCGACGAGGTAGGCGTCAGAGCGGATATATGTACGAGCGGCGCAGAAGCCCTGCATATGCTCGAGCTCCAGTACGGCAAGCATGAGCCTTATAATCTCGTGCTGACAGACTGGAGAATGCCTGAGATGGACGGCATCGAGACGGCGAGAAAGATCCGTGAACGCTACGACAAGGAGACGACCGTCATCATCCTGGCGGCGTATACCTGGGATACGATACACGACGCGGCGCTCGATGCGGGCGTGGACGGCTTCCTCTACAAGCCGCTCTTCGCGTCCAACATACTGGCGGAGTTCGACCACATAGTGAACCGCAGCGACATGGATCTCTTCCATGACAAGAAGCGCGCCGATCTGGCGGGCCGCCGCATACTGCTGGCGGAGGATACCGAGATCAATGCCGAGATCATGATGGACGTACTCGAGATGAAGGAGGCGGAAGCGGATCACGCGGAGAACGGAAGGATCGCAGTCGAGATGTTCAGAGACAGTGAAGTCGGAGCGTACGACGCGATACTGATGGATATACGCATGCCTGAGATGGACGGCCTTGAGGCAACAGAAGCGATCAGGGCAATGGACAGGCCGGATGCTAAGAAGATACCGATCATCGCGCTTACGGCCAACGCTTTCGACGAAGACGTGCAGCGCTCGCTGCAGGCCGGCATGAACGCTCACCTTAACAAACCTGTGGAATCCGAGCGCCTCTATCAGACGCTCGAAGAACTCATATACGAAGCGGAGACAGAGGACGTATAACTGCATAAAAAACGGGCCGGGTCAGCTCATCATGAGTTGACCCGGCCTTTGTGTTACGTCCGGCGGCGTTCGCGTACGCTTTTGGTCAGCAGATATTCTATCTGGCTGTTGACGGAGCGGAAGTCATCCTCGGCCCACTTCGCGATGTCCGCCCAAAGCGACTCAGGCAGCCGCAGTATGATCTGCTTGCGCTTTGCGTCTCTGGCCCTGACCTCCCGCTCGCGCTCCCTGAGCTCCGCCTCAAGCGCGTCGAGCTTCTCCTTGCGCTTCAGGAGCTTCTCCTCGCGGGCATCGAGACTATGCTCATCCATATTCGCCATGTCTGCTTTTGTCTTCTTGTCCATTGGGTTTCAATCAATTAAGTTATGCTTCGTTCATGTTTCAGATCAGTAGATCGAACCGCTGTTGACTATCGGCTGGGCGTCCTTGTTGCCGCAGAGCACTACGAGCAGGTTGGATACCATCTGAGCCTTGCGCTCCTGATCCAGCTCGACGATATCCTCGTCGCTAAGCTTATCGATGGCCATCTTGACCATGCTGACCGCTCCGTCGACGATCTTGGCACGGGCTGCGATTATAGCCGAAGCCTGCTGTCTCTGGAGCATCGCCGCTGCTATCTCCTCTGCGTATGCGATGTGAGTGATGCGGACCTCCTCGATCACGAGACCTGCGAATGCGACCTTCTCAGCGAGCTCCACCTGCATCTTCTCTGCGATCTCCTGCGAGCTTCCACGGAGAGTCTGCTCGGCCTTGCCGGAGGTATCCTCCTCGAGACCGTCATCGAACACGTCGTAAGGATAGAGCCTTGCCATGTTCCTGATGGTAGAGTCAGTCTGGATCGAGAGGAATTCGATGTAGTTCTCAACATTGAATACCGCCTTAGTCGGATCCTCGACGTGCCAGAGCACGACGGCTCCGATGATGATAGGATTGCCGAGGGCATCGTTGACCTTCTGGGTGCCATTGTCGAGAGTGGCGCTCTTGAGCGATACGGTCTTCCTGAACTTGGTCGCGCCGGTGCGGCTCCTACGTCCTGTCTTGTTTGCCTCCGCCTGCTCTGCGAGATCGGCTGCGGTCTGAGTCTCATAAGCAGGGTTGTTGTATCTCGCGAAAGGATTCACGAAGAAATATCCCGGCTTTACGATAGTGCCGTAGTACTTGCCGAAGAGTGTGAGCACGAGAGCTTCGTTAGGCCTGACGCTTCTGAGTCCTCCGAACATGAACGGAAGTATACAGCAGAGAAGGAAGGCGAGTAGTATCCTGAGGCCGCCTCCGCGCCATGCTGTCGCGCCGCTGATGAAGAGGACCGGTACCATCAGGCACAGTATGATCAGTATGACCAGCACGAGTATGCCGCTCGGCGGGTTGATGATCTTCTGCTGCACCGGTGTCGACCTTGTTGATCTGTTTTCGGCGGATTCTTCCTGTACGTTCTCAAATTCCACATTCATGTCTGCCATGTATCTTACCTCCTTTTCGAGTGATATCATTTTGATATCATAATAATATCCAAAATTATATTGTCTGTCAATACAGCGGCGATAAGTCCGGAGGCGAGGACTCTCGCCGCGGGACTTATCGCCGCTGCTAGTTATGATCAGTGATCAGTTGGCATTGATCTGCCTGTTGTAGTAAAATGAATGCATGATCAGAGTATTAGTAGTAGACGATGAACAATTGATAAGGGAAGGCGAGGCAAGAGTGATCGAGGACTGTCTGCCTGATGCGGAGATGGCGGTCTGCGCCACTCCAAACGAAGCCATCAGGGCGGTAGACAGGGAGCCGTTCGACATAGCCTTTCTGGATATTGAGATGCCCGGGATGTCAGGCATAGAGCTGGCAAAGCGCATCAAGAAGATCGCGCCGGATACCAATATCATCTTTGCGACAGCCTATCCTCAGTATGCGGGCGATGCCTTCGCTCTCCATGCGAGCGGCTACATCACCAAGCCTATCAACAAGGAAAAGGTGATGGCTGAGCTCAGAGAGCTGAGGAACCCGGTGGACAGCCGCGAGGACAAGGGACTCCGCGCCCAGGCCTTCGGTAATTTTGAAGTGTTCTACAACGGCCTGCCGCTGAAGTTCAAGTACGCCAAGACCAAAGAGCTCCTTGCATACCTCATAGACCGCAACTGTGCCGTCGTGAGCGTGGGCGAGATCAGGACGACCCTCTGGGACGATGATGAGGACCGTACCAGTTATGTTAAACAGATCCGCAAGGACCTCCTTGATACCCTCCGCGGTGTCGGTGAGGAGGACGCGATCGTCAGCGTCAGAGGAGGACTCGGCGTCGTGCCGGAGAAGATCAAGTGTGACTACTTCGACTATCTTGCGGGCGACCCTAAGGGGATCAACGCATATCACGGAGAGTACATGCAGCAGTACAGCTGGTCGGAGCTCACCCACGGATGTCTGGAGAGCATGTCCCTATGAGCCAGGAGATACTGCGGGCTGTCAATATCGCTCTGCTTTCATTCTGCAGCGTACTGGCTGTGGTTTTGTTATTATGCTTCCGCAGGAAGAGCATGCAGGTGCGCTCGACGCGCCTACTTTTTAATATCATTGCAGTCATGTTTTTCTCGATGGTCCTCCATACCATCAGCCTCATATATGACTCGGCATCGCACTATGTCCTCAGTACGACCGCGCTTGCCATTTCCTACTTCACCGTATACACTGTCTACTACCTTTATGTTCTGTACATAACGGAGCAGATCAACCAGATGGAACACGAGCAGATGGTCTCCAGGAGCGTCACATACATCTCGCTGATCCTGTTCGTGCTCGGCGCTGTGTTCTGGGCATTCTCACTGTTCGCCAAGAGGGCGAGCGGCATGCTCCAGGCTGTGCTGAGCCTCGGTTCCACATTTGCCGTAGGCAATGCGGGAAGTCTCATCCTGATCGCGATCTCGCTGGTGCTCATCATAAGGCACTACGACGCTCTCGGCGTGAAGCAGGCGGCGCTGTTGTCATCCATGCCCGTGCTGATGCTGGCGCTTACATACTTCGAGCCTCTCGCCAATGGTATCGAGATAAGATATCCGGCAATAATGCTTGAGGTAATAGTCATTTACTCCCAGCACTACCTGGGCATAGAGAACAGGGAGAAGAGCGCGGAGAACGACGAGATACGCCTTCGCCTGAATGTGGCGACCGACCGCATGAAGCCTCACTATCTCTACAACGTGCTTACCACGATATACTATCTGTGCGAGACGGACCCCCCAAAGGCCCAGTATGCGATAGGGCTTTTCGCCGAGTACATGAGGACTACTCTCGAGACCATGGAGAACCGCGAGCTCGTCGCGTTCTCGCGGGAGCTGACTGAGATAGAGCAGTACCTTTCGCTGGAGAAGATACGCTTCGGCGACAGGCTCAATATAGAGGTCGATGTGCAGTGCGATGATTTCATGGTGCCTCCGCTATCGATACAGCCTCTGGTGGAGAATGCTGTCAAGCACGGCATCTCGCCCAAGGAAGAGGGCGGCACTGTCCGCGTGATGACGAGGAGGATAGCCAACGGCGGAGCTCAGATCATAGTCAGCGATGACGGAGTCGGCTTCGACACAGACAAGCTCAAGGAGCTTGACAAATCGCATGAGGGACTCGCCAATGTGAGAGAGAGGATCAGGCTCGAGATAGGCGGGGACATGACTATATCAAGTGAACCGGGTAAGGGGACAACAGCCATAGTGACCATATGGCCGTATAAGAGCGATGGAAATCATAATTGATTCACTACTGGATACATTAAAGGATACGGTGACGCTGATCCCGTTCCTTTTCATAACATACCTGGCGATGGAGTGGCTCGAACGCAGGACGGAAGAGCAGTCTGTCGCCCTGCTTTCGCGTATAGGGAGATTCGGTCACCTGCTCGGCGCGGCGATAGGCCTGATACCTCAGTGCGGCTTCTCGGCGGCTGCGGCCAGCCTCTATTCGGGAGGAGTCATCACCGTGGGAACTCTGATCGCGGTCTTCTTCTCGACTTCCGATGAGATGATCCCTATATTTGTTTCTTCCCAGGTGGCGCCTGCGACCATAGGCAGGATCCTTCTGGCGAAGTTCGTCATAGCCTTCGTATCGGGAGTGCTGATCGATGCCATGTCCGGGGTGGCCCGGAAATGGCTACATGCGGACAAGCACATACACGATCTCTGCGAGCGCGAGCACTGCGGCTGCGAGGATGAGGAGGGAGGTATATTCCACTCGGCCCTTGTCCATACGCTCAAGATCACGGCTTTCATATTTCTGATCTCACTCGTGCTGAGCCTCCTAATTGGCTTCATCGGCAGGGAGACTCTCGAGGCTCTGCTTACAGCATCGCCGTTCGCGGCTACTGTAATAACGGCCGTCATCGGCCTCGTGCCTAACTGCGCGGCATCGGTCGTGATCACTCAGATGTATCTCGAGGGACTGCTGACTGCAGGCCAGCTCCTGTCGGGGCTCCTGGTGGGAGCCGGAGTGGGACTGCTCGTGCTGTTCAGGACCAACAACCACCACAGGGAGAATGCGGCCATCGTTGCTGCGATGCTGGTGCTCGGTGTCGCGTGGGGCTGTGTCATCGACATGGCGGGCATCACGTTTTAGGTGAATGATCATGGTTCAGAGCAATTACCTCATTATTAATAAGAAGCCGCGGAAGTTCGCTTCCATGAAGCTCGCGGGCAGGACGGCGGTCTTCGTAGATGATGACGGACGGCCGATAGACTTCGGAGTGCTGCCGCTCACGGACTCGATCTATGCGATGATGAGCTGCGATCAGGTCAGGCTGATCATGATGGTGACAGACCGCCAGGGCGAACACAAAGTGATCGGAGTCATATGGAAGGACGAAGCGGAATACGCCGAGGATAGGGCGAGACTTGTCAGTACGGCGGACATCAGGCTGTACAGACGGGACCTCAAGATCAACAGCTACGCCTGGTCGATCGCTGAGAAGCTGAACGACGGTGTCAGGATCAAGCTGACCGATGCTGTGGATGAATCCGAAATGACAGTGTGCCCGGAGTGCGGGATGCTAAATCCAAAAGGAACTCCTTATTGCCTGGAGTGCGGTTCTGAGTTAGAATAGGTGTGTTGACCATAATAATACTAATAGAAAGAGAATATAAAATGGCTGAGAAGAAAGAAACAAAAGAAGTAAAGGAAGTTAAGACCGAAGAAGTCAAAGAGACCAAGAAGGCTAAGGAAACCAAGCCAGAAGAAGTAAAGGCGGAAGAGGGGAAGACTGAAGAAGCGAAGAAGCTGAAGGAGTCCACCGAGAGGAACCGCCAGCAGAAAGCCGAGAGAAGAGAGGCGAAGGCAGCCCGCAAGGCCGCCAACGTAGTTGAGGAGAAGAAGAGAAGACCTAACAACGCGCTCATCGCTATTCTTATCTTCGGTGTCCTGGTAGGAATGTTCGCATTCATCTGGGGATACAATTACTACAAGAAAGCAGCTTCGATCGAGAAGTACCTCAAAGATCAGGGCATGGCAGAGATGTACAGCAGCTTCGCGATCGATGAGTATACAACGGCCAAGCTCAAGGCTGAAGGCAACACCGTCAAGATGGTGCTCAACATCGCAGAGGACGCTCCTGAGGAAGCGGTCGAGGCCTACAAGGGAGACGACGGCAAGGAGCAGCTCGACGAGATGGCATCCTACTTCCTGACCACCTGGAAGCCTGAGACAAGAGGCTTTACAGGCGACTGCAAGATAGTAGTCAAGAAGGGCGACGAGAAGATCAACTCCACAAAGATGACTTACCGCCAGGCCAAGAAGTTCGTCAAGGAAGCCGAAAAGAAGGCTCAGGAGGAGCAGGAGCAAGGCGATGGCGGAGCTGATACAGATTCTGGTGCCGAAGCGGATACCGGGGCTGAAGAGTAACGGGATCCGGCAAGAAAGCAGACCTCCATTAAAGAGGTGTGCCCCCGCAAATAGGAGTTTTTAAGAAAAGTGTACATGAAATGGCAATTTTCGCCGGCTCATGTACATTTTTTCATTTCGTATGTTCTGATGTATGGAGAAGCTGTTAACGATAACCAGCCATTTCGTGCTTATTGTAAAGCAAATCAGAGGAAATATACTGTATCTATCTTATCACTAAGGATCAGAGCTTCAAAAAATGTACATATTTTCGAGAATTATCGAAAATATGTACATTTTTGTCAAAAACTCCTGCTTGTGGTCATGCGACTCGGGGCGCTAGCGGACTGTGAAGCGATAACCCAGGCCGCGGACCGTGATGAGGTACTTCGGATTCGAAGGATCATCCTCGATCTTCTGCCTCAGCCTATTGACGTAGACCATGATCGCGTTCTCGTCGATGATGGTCTCGCCCCAGATGACGCTGTATATCATGTCCTTGGAGAAGATGTGATCCACATTGTCGATGAAGAGCTTGATCATCGAATTCTCCTTGGCGGACAGAGGTATCTCGACGTCGTTCTTGTAGAACCTCAGGGTAGATGTGTTGTACGTGAACGGACCCGCCTCGATTATATTGCTGCGGCTCTGAGGAGAAGCCTCGCGGCTGCGCCTGATGAGAGCCTTGGCCTTTGCGACCAGAGTGACCGGATTGAACGGTTTGATGATGTAGTCGTCAGCGCCGATCTCGAGTCCGTACAGCGCATCCTGGTCCTCCTTGCGCCCGCTCACCACCATTACCGGCGTGGTCAGGCCCTTGGCTCTGATGCGCTGGATGACCTCGAAGCCGTTGATGCCTCTCATGTTTATATCCAGCAGTATGAGATCGTACTGATTGACCTCGAGCAGCTCAAGAGCAGCTTCACCGCTGATGGCTAGGTCATTGTCGATGCCGTTGCTCTTGAGAGCCTTGTGGAGCATCGTCAGTATCGCTTTGTCGTCATCTACTACAAGGACTTTATCTGCCATGTTTTCCTCCTCATTCCGAACCGGGATACCGGCGGGTGGACATTGGAATCTGTATACGTTTCCAGCCACAATACATATTTAATATTAGCACACTTGAGCCACAATATGTAGGTTTTTGTCGGCCATCGTGGTAGAATGTTGGTTGAAAATCGGAGGGAAACGGTTTGGATAAGAGATCTTCCAACAGAGAAATTTTATATGTGATCGCGATCGTGGTGGCGGTGGCACTGATAGGCTTCGGTGTGTACAACGTCTGGAGATCTTTCGAGAGGTTCGACAACAGCATCCTCACGGAGAAGGACACCCAGTTCTACAGCCTGATGCGTTCGGATGACATCAATATCGAGAACTCGATCAGTTCCTTCGTGCGTGAAGCCGAGACCTTCCTCGCCAGGGAGAGACTCAAAAGAGAACTGTCGTCGTGGAAGAAGGACGGAGACACCTCGGGCCTGGAGGATTTCATACAGAACAACACACTCACGACGAACCCGGTCTATGCAGACCTCGTCATGATCAACAAGGATAAGATATACCGCTCGGCCAGCGGCAATAAGGACTATACCTTCCTGACGGGCCGCGACCCGAATGGCATGCTCATATGCAGGAACGACAGCAATACGTACTTCATGGCCTACGAGCACGATGTATCCAAGAACGTCAGGTTCGCAGCCCTGATAGACCTTACGCGCCTATACAGCACTGCGGTCGGCAACAAGCCGGAGAGGGACGTGATGCTGATCGACGGTAACGGGACTGTAATGCTGACCGCGGGCCCGGACGGGATCATGGTGAAGCCGGTCGACGAGCCGGTCGACGAGAATACCACGATCTGCAGGGACTACCTTGTCAGCTGCCAGCAGGAGAACATAGCTGACGGCATGTCGCTCGGCCTGACAGATGCCGAGGGAGAGAAGTACACTGCCAGGATGGTGGTGCTCCCGAGTGAGAGCACTGTCAACGGCGAATTCGCTATGGGCATAGTCGCCAATTACGAGGATGCGATCGAGCCTTCGAGAACAGCGGCGAAGGAGATATTGCTTTACGGCGGACTCGCCATGGCGGGTGTCATAGCTCTGCTCTTCATGCTCATCTTCATGAGACGCACCAACGCCGCGAATTCGGCTGAGCTGCGTGCCCTCAAGAAGAAGAACGAGGCGATGGAGGAGATCAACCGCAAGATGCAGGCTCTGGCCCACCATCAGCGACTCGAGACTATCGGCACGATGACGGCCAGCATCGCCCACGACTTCAACAACCTGCTGACCCCTATCATGGGTTACAGCATCATGACGATGGAGATGCTTCCTGCCGACGCCACGGACATCCAGGAGAACCTCCTTGAGATATACGATGCCTCGGTCAAAGCCAAGGACATAGTCACGAGACTTGCTGAGCTGACCAAAAAGGGCAATGAGCATGACTACAAGGAGATCAGGATAGACGAAGTCATATACAGTGCGCTCAAGGTGACGCTCCCGGCCAAGCCGAAGAATGTCGAGGTGAAGGCGAACTTCGGCGCCAAGGAAGTTGATGTCAGGGCGAACAGCACACAGATATCCCAGCTCGTCATGAACATAGTGCTTAACGCATACGATGCGCTGAGGGATGAAGGCGGCGAAGTCAGAGTCTCAACAAGGCGCTCGGGCGATGAGGTCATCATCAAGTTCAGAGACACGGGCTGCGGCATGGACGCGGAGACGGTATCACGCATATTCGATCCGTTCTATACGACCAAGGAATCCGGCAAGGGCACAGGCCTCGGTCTCGCCATAGTGGCCCAGATCGTCGAGACACACGGCGGGCGCATATACGTGGAATCTGAGCCGGGAAGCGGCACTGAATTCCGCATTTACCTGCCTGTGGCGGGTACCGATATCAGTGCGCCGGCATGGGGCTCGAACAGCGAGGGCAAGTACGATACCAAGAGGTACAACACGAGCATGTTCCGCAAGGCCCTGGCCGAAGCAGAAGCCGAGAAGCAGAAACTGGAAGAGTGAGGAAAAAGAACATAAAACGTTAACGATTTATGCAGGCTGTTGTGATATACTATATGCGGATTATTTCGGCTGTGCCGAATAGGTTTATCCCACATAATAATCAATGAAAGGAAAGTCAAGATATGATCATTCTGGTAGTAAACACAGGAAGCTCTTCGCTCAAGTATCAGCTCATCGACATGAACGGTGAGAAGGTGCTCGCAAAGGGCCTTTGCGAGAGGATCGGCCTTGACGGTCACATGAATTACAAGACCGACGAGGGTACGATTTTTGACAAGGATATCGCACTTCCTGATCACGGAGTTGCAATGCAGCTAGTAATCGACGCTCTTACAGATAAGGAGCATGGTGTTATCTCAGGCATGGAAGAGATCGGCGCTGTAGGTCACAGGATCGTACAGGGCGGATATCTCTTCGACAAGTCCGAGCTCATCACAGACGAGGTCGAGGCAGGCATCGAAGAGCTCTGCACGCTCGGACCTCTCCACAATCCGCCAGCACTGGTAGGTATCAGAGCCTGCAAGAAGGTTCTTCCTAACACTCCGGGCGTCGTTGTATTCGATACGACATTCCACAGGACAATGGCAGATGAGTGCAAGTACTACGCCATCCCATGGGAATACGCCGAGAAGTATCATGTCCAGAGATACGGAGCTCACGGCACCAGCCACAGATATGTAGCTGAGAGATGCGCTGAGCTCATGGGCAAACCAGCCGAGGACCTCAACATCATCACATGCCACCTCGGTAACGGTTCATCCATCAGTGCCGTCAAGGGCGGCAAGTGCTACGACACTTCGATGGGTCTGACGCCGCTCGAGGGACTCGTAATGGGTACGCGCTGCGGATCGATCGACCCTACAGTAGTCAGCTTCATCTATGAGCAGACCGGCATGCCTGTAAAAGAGATCACAGATATGATGACAAAGAAGTCCGGACTTCTCGCAGTATCCGAGATCTCCGGCGACTGCAGAGACATCTGTGAGGCAGAAGCCAAGGGCAACAAGAAGGCTCACATCGCAAGAGAGATGCTGCTCAGATCCGTCAGGAGATTCATCGGTGCATACGCTGCAGAGCTCGGTCACGTCGATGCAATGGTCTTCACAGCCGGTATCGGTGAGAACGACATCGATCTCAGAGAGAAGGTCACAGACTATCTCGGATTCATGGGCGTCACCATCGACAAGGAAAAGAACGACTGCAGAGGCAAAGAAATCGAGATCACAGGCAAGGATTCCAAGGTCCGCGTCTTCGTTATCCCGACTCAGGAAGAGCTGATGATCGCACGTGATACAAAAGCAATTGTCGAAGCTCTGTAGTACGGCTCGACATTTTGCGTCAGACTTTGTTGACTGCGCGTCTTCGGTGCTCACGTACTCCCGGGTACGCTCCGCTCCTCAGCCGCTTGTCGCCTCGTCTGACACAAAATCTCTTCGCCGATAGAGGCCGATGCGAGAAATCACGCAGCTCGCTAAGATCCTTCACATCGACGAGATCCTTCGCTTCGCTCAGGATGACAGAAATATGTCGTATCGCTCAGGATGACAAGGCTATGTCATTCTGAGGCACGAAGTGCCGAAGAATCTCATAACAACGGAAATAATTATTTCACCATATATTATTTCAAAAAAGTACTTTTTTACTTATCACTAAACTTCTAATCAATCTTTTTAAGAGGAGATGAAAAAATGAAGAGAGAATTCAAAACTATGGACGGCAACAACGCTGCTGCTCATGTCTCCTACGCGTTCACAGAGGTTTCGGGCATCTATCCGATCACTCCGTCTTCGCCAATGGCTGACTATGTAGACCAGTGGGCGGCCGCCGGCAGGAAGAACATTTTCGGATCTACTGTACAGGTAGTCGAGATGGAGTCTGAGGCTGGTGCTGCTGGTGCTGTACACGGCTCACTCGGTGCCGGCGCACTCACCACGACTTACACAGCTTCCCAGGGACTGCTCCTGATGATCCCGAACATGTACAAGATCGCCGGTGAGCTTCTTCCGGCAGTATTCCATGTATCGGCTCGTACAGTCTCGACTCACGCGCTGAACATCTTCGGAGACCACTCCGACGTATATGCTTGCCGTCAGACAGGTTTCGCGATGCTCGCAGAGGGCAACGTTCAGGAAGTCATGGACCTCGCTCCTGTAGCTCACCTCGCAGCTATCGAAGGAAGAGTTCCTTTCCTCAACTTCTTCGACGGATTCAGAACTTCCCACGAGATCCAGAAGGTCGCTGTCTGGGACTATGAGGACCTCAAGGAAATGTGCGACATGGACGCAGTCAAGAAGTTCCGCGACGCTTGCCTCAACCCGGATCACCCTCACCTGAGAGGATCCCACGAGAACGGCGACGTATTCTTCCAGCACAGACAAGCCTGCAATAAGTACTACGATGCAGTTCCTGAAGTTGTTGAGAAGTACATGGCCAAGATCAACGCCAAGCTGGGCACTGACTACCAGCTGTTCAACTACTACGGTGCTGCTGATGCTGACAGAGTCATCATCGCTATGGGCTCCATCTGCGACGTTGCTGAGGAAGTCATCGACTACCTCATAGCTAAGGGCGAGAAGGTCGGCCTGATCAAGGTAAGACTCTACAGACCGTTCAGAGCAGAC
>JAZUNV010000111.1:0-62214 GCA_045604305.1 Anaerovoracaceae bacterium
GGTAGCTATCAGAAGCTGTCCGCTGAACTTGACTACCGGCTTTATATCCTTGATGTCATCCCAGATGCCGAGCAGATACATCAAAAGACCGCCAAGCATGGCGATCTTGATCTTGTGATTCATGCCCGCAGGGATAGTCATACCCGCCATTGCGCCGAGGAATATCGCCATGCCGCCAAATCTGGGGATAGGTTTTTTGTGTACCCTCCTGTTGTCCTTGGGCTTGTCGATGACTCCCAGCTTGTGGGCGATTTTAATGCTGAGCGGCGAGGCCGCGAGTGCGACCACGACGCTTAACATGAATGCTTCGAATATTCTTATGAGAAAATAATCTACTTTCAACGGAATACTTTCTTGTCCTTCTGCCTTATACGGCCCGTTGCATGCGGTCTACATGACATCGAGATGATATACATAGTTATCTCTGTTCAGATGATCGTAGACCTGTACCTTTACTTTCTTCTTCTTTTTCTTATACTTCCAGACCTTCTTGGTCTTGTACTTCCACTTCCACTTTTTCTTTCCCTTTTTACCTTTTACCCTGACCTTCTTCCACTTTACTCTCTTCTTGACCTTCTTCCACTTGACCTTGACGGTCTTTTTCTTGGTTTTCCAGACATACTGAGGGTTGTTGTGGTATTCAGCCAGATAGAATCTGGATGTGCCGTTGCCCTGATCGATATGATAGAGGCTCTCCGCTTCAAAAGGCGTATTGAGGGTCACGACCGTATCCGGTCTTCCCGAGCCGTTGTTATTGCACATCCACCTCGTACTTATGTGGTTCCTGCCGGCGGCCGGATCCAGCTGCAGCAGATTCTCGCTGTTCCAGTCCAGCACGAGTATCAGGTTGTGCGGCTGTCTCGATGGATTGCTCTGATAAGCGCTCAGGAGCAGATAGACATATCTCTCATCTGCATCCATGGCCTGATATGTGCCGGGATACGAGCCGGTGATTGTCGTGCCTACCTGTCCGATCACCTTGAAATCCGAATCGAGCACGAGGATCTCGTGAGTTTCCCTCTGAAGAGCTACGAAGCAGTCATACTTCTCTATGTAGGAGATCGCAGACAGACCGTTGCCCCTGGTCTTGTCCCAGGATCCGCTGTAGCAGTAATTGACAGCTACGTGCGAATACTGATAATTGTTTGCGTCGATCACCGTCAGCTCATTGCGCCTGTCGCTGTTGCCCTCCTTGCGGCCGACCACTACGATACGATTGTTTTTGGTATCCATGGCCATGCCGTTGCCGTGGCATACGTTTATCACGCCCGAAGCGTTGATCACATTACCGGTGCCGGCCTGGGTCTTCAGTATCCTTCCCTTCTGATTGGAGGAGTTTACCAGCAGATAATAAGCGTACTTACCGTCAGTGCAGCTTCCCTGAGATACGGCGTATCCGTTATAAGCCTCGCCCAGAAGCGTCCTGAGGTTGATGCCTATATTGGCCCCGCCTCTCGAATTGATCCTGATGGCATTGCGGCTCGAGGCCTTTACGTTCGCGATCGTGCCCTCTGCGAGCAGCACGTCTGCGTCCACTTCGCTTCCTTCATCAGCCTGTTCCTGCTGCGTTTTTGCCCTGAAAGCCTTGATCGTGATGCTGTGCGCCGTTCCGGCAGCCACGTTCTCAAAGATCTTGCTGCAGCCCTCTGTCGCAGCTACCCTCGTGCCCGTTTCATCAGCATCGAGGTATATCATGTAGTACTCTGCCCCGGCTACGGCCTTCCAGACTACCAGCATCCTTCCGTCTTCGGCAGCTGTCCGTATCTCTATCGGAGTCGGATCAAGCGGAAGAGACGGATCGCCCGCGCTGTTCAGCGCAGAATCCTTCCCGAGATTAGCTTCAGGTTCCGCGAAGATCTCAGTGGCTTTGTCTGCAGCGCCTTTATCTTCAGCGGCTATATCCTCAGCAGTTTCATCGTCTGCATCAACAGCAGCCGGATCATCCTGCACATCCGCATCCTCATCAGTCACTGCGTCACCGGCAGCCTCCTCAGCGGAGGTCTCCGGAGTGGACGCTCCGCTCGCTTCATCGTCAGCAAACGCTTCCGTGAAGGCGAAGCCCGACATGGACAGTGTCATTACCGCCGTCAGTATCAGTGCCGTTATTCTCTTTTTAAGGTCGTTAACACTCATTCTGCTCCTTCTCTCTGTCCCGCATTGCATATATCACGGATACTTATACGCGTATATTCTACAGGAACAGTGAGTGAAATGCGTCTTTACTATATAAAGATTAAGAGTGCTGTCTGCTGAACCGTACCGAGAGGACTCCTCGTATCAAGAAGTCACCGAACGGCTTCTCTACTGTCCGAGCAGGTTCCTTATCTCCTGTTTGTAATCCTCTACGCCCGGCTGGTTGAACGGATCGATGCCCATGAGCTTGCCCGTTACTGCTGATGTCATCATCAGGAAGTACAGCAGCTGACCGAGCGAGAACTCCTTCATGTCTGCGATATCTATCTTAATCATCGGGACGTCAGCCTTAGCGTGGGCTGCCATGACTCCCTTTACGGCCATCGCATTGATCTCGTTGAGCGACTTGCCGGCGAGATCCGCTCCTGCCGATTCAGGAACGACTACATCCTTCTCTCTCTTCAGCACGTTGAGTATAGTCTCAAATACGATTGGATTGCCGTCCTGGAGGAACTGCCCCATCGAGTGCAGGTCTGTCGAGAATGTGAGTGAAGCAGGGAAAAGTCCCTTGCCTTCCTTGCCCTCGCTCTCTCCGAAGAGCTGCTTGCACCACTCGCCTATAAGTCTCAGTGAAGGATCGTAATACTCGAAGACCTCTATCTCCTTGCCGGACTCGAGGAGGCCGAACCTGGCAGCGGCATATTTGATGCCGTCCTTCCAGAAGCCCTCGTCCTTTGAGATATCGAGAGCGCCCTTCACGAATTCATCGATGTCCACGCCCGCGACTACGAGAGGGAACATGATGCCCGGTGTGAATGCGGAGTACCTGCCTCCGATATTGCCCGGGATCTCGAATGTCACATATCCCTCGCGATTGCACTCTTCTCTGAGCACGCCCTTTACAGGGTCAGTGACTGCCACTATCCTCTTAGCGGTCTCTTCTCTGCCGTACTTCTCATACATCCAGTCCTTGAGCACGCTGAATGCCAGGCGGCTTTCCATAGTGCCGCCGGACTTTGATACCACGCAGAGGCAGACGTCGTTGTCTTCGACGATCTTCTTAAAATCCGCAAGGTAGTGTCCGCTCATGTTATTGCCCGCGTAGAGTATCTCAGGGCAGCCCGGCTTCGAGCCGCCGAGGGCCTCGAGCACTGCGGCAGTACCCAGATATGAGCCGCCGATGCCGATCACGATGAGCTTGTCGCACTTGCCCCTGATGTCATCTGCGACCTTCTTCATGTCGCTCATCCACTCAGACGGCATTTCAGTCGGCCAGTTGACCCATCCCGTAAATGCTTCCTTGTCTTCCTTGAGTTCTTCCCTGATAGCGAGAGCCTTGTCGAGCAGAGCCTTGTCTGCGTAAACAGCCTCCTTTACACGGTCCAGATCGAGTTTGATGTTGATCATTTTGAATTCCTCCCCTGCGCTGTTGATTCCCGTCCGTTACCTTTAACTGAATTCTTCTTACTTTCTGTCTGCGAGCACCCCGTCTTTTATCAGGTGCTCCACTATCCTGTCGGTGTTCCTTCCGTCGTGGAACTCGACTATCTTCCTGTATCTTTCTATATCCGCCTGCTTCTGCTCAGTCCCGTAGGTCTCCCTGACTATCGCCGCCAGTTCGTCCCCGGACATCGCAACAGGTCCGAATACGTTGTCCATGTTGAGCATGAGCTTCGTGCCCTCGCCGTAGTGAGTCATGCACTCGTCCTTCTCCGCCCAGTAGAAGACCACATTGGCTCCCCTGTAGTAGGCGTCGTAGGATATCGAAGAATAGTCCGTGATCAGCATGTCGCAGTCCCTGAGGACCTTGTCATAGCTGTCGGCCATCAGTATGCGGCTGCACATCTCAGCGTCGATGTCCGCTCCGGCGTCCGCAGCGGCATCTCCTCCCGCGATCGCCCTGACCTTCTCAGCCATCAGAGGATGCGGCAGGATGATCACCCTGTCTCTCAGCTCTTCCGGCACCGATTCGTACATCACGCGTATCATCTTATAGTAGTTCGTCTGAGTGATGTCCTCTCTCGCCTGATTGAGTTCCCATCTGCGCCACGTAGGCATGATGATTATCTTATCGGCGCCCTCGTTGCGGCAGGCCTTGTCGAACTTGGCCATGCCCGTGATGTAGAGATCGTCCCTCTCCATGCCGCCCAGCTCGATGAAGTGCTGAGCCTCAAGCTCCGAGGAGACCACCGTCTTGTGGAGCCTGTACTGAGGCTTCTTGAGGAAGGCCCTCCTGAGGTCCTTGTTGAGCGATATCATGTAGGTCGGCCCGTGCTGTAGGAAGACGTACTCAAGAGGCTCCTTAGTTATCTTATCGAGCGCTGCCTTGCTGGCTATCCTCAGCTGGAGCGCGTGGTCTATCGATTCGGATGATATGAACTTATTGGCTGCGAAGAAGTACTCGAGGTGCCTGTCGCTGTCCTTGGCGATGAGGTTCTTCCGGTACTTCTCATCCAGCCCGCGCACCGCCGGCGACGACAGATCGCATACGAAGTAAACGTTGTCGTAGCCCAGGTCGATCAGCTTCTCATAGAGCACGGACGCGCTCTCCTCGTACCTCGCGCAGTGCTTCTCGTACATCATCACGATGTCGCGGTCCCTGTACTGCGCGGCATTCCTGACCGCCCGCGCGAGCCTCTCCTGTTCCTCCGGATAGTCGTACCTGTTGGTATCTCTCACCGTCAGCACCATCCTGTTGAGGATGTTCTGCCGCAGATAACAGGTGATTCCGTCGTGTATGAAGAGCTCGCTGTTTTTGTTCATCCCGGTGCGCATGTCGCGCACGTCGTATACGATGTAGCCGTCGTACTTGTCCTTGTAGTTGACTATCAGCTTGTTCTGGATATCGAAGCCCCTCGCTTCGCTGATATCTATGGACATCCTGTAGCTGTTGAGGCGGCTGCCTTTAGGCCCCGGTATCCCATGCTTCATGCCGAAGCTAATATCTGCGGCGCCCTTCTTCATCGGCACGTCGATGCGTATCTGATCGGTGTCGATGACTTCGCCCCCGCGCGGGAACCTGATCAGGCAGCGTCCGCTCACCACGATGCGGCCCTCCTCCTCGCGTATTCTCTTTGTCAGCAGCCCGAGCCACGGCTTAGGCAGGTCATTGGTCATTGCGGGGTTCCTACTTTGCATAGAATTCCTTAATCTTGTCGCAGATGAATTCGACGTTGTCCTGTCCGAGACCGTAATACATCGGCAGCCTCAGCAGACGTTCAAACGTATTGGTCGTATATCTGTCCTCTCCGTGGAACCTGCCGAACTTCGAGCCCGCAGGCGCGCTGTGGAGAGGTACGTAATGGAATACGGCGAGTATGCCGTTCTCCTTGAGGTGGGCTGCAAGCGCCGTCCTCTCTTCGATGTCCTTTGTCTTGATGTAGAACATGTGGGCGTTATGGCTGCACTCCTCCGGGATCACCGGGAGAACTATTCGTCCCGCGTCCTCGAGAGGCTTAAGCAGCTCGTAGTAAGCGTTCCAGCTCGCGAGCCTGTTTTCGTTGATCATCTCCGCTTCCTCGAGCTGGGCCCAGAGGTATGCGGCGTTCATCTCGCTAGGCAGATAGGATGAGCCCATGTCCACCCAGGTGTACTTGTCGATCACGCCCTTGAGGAACTTGCTCCTGTCGGTGCCCTTCTCCCTGATGATCTCGGCTCTGTCCACCTTGGCTTCGTCCTTGATCAGGAGGGCGCCGCCCTCGCCCATGCTGTAGTTCTTGGTCTCGTGGAAGCTGTAGCAGCCGTAGTCGCCTATGCTGCCGAGAGCTCTGCCCTTGTATTCGGCCATTACTCCCTGGGCCGCATCCTCGACCACGAGCAGTCCGTGTCGTTTCGCGATGTCCATGATGGTGTCCATCTCGCAGCCGACGCCGGCATAGTGCACCGGCACGATGACCTTCGTCTTATCCGTGATCGCATCCTCGATCAGCTTCTCGTCTATGTTCTGGGTATCCGGACGGATGTCCACGAACACGAGAGTCGCTCCTCTCAGGACAAAGGCGTTGGCGGTCGACACGAAGGTAAAGGAAGGGAGTATGACTTCATCTCCCGGGCCCACCTCTGTCAGTATGGCCGCCATGTCGAGAGCTGTGGAGCAGGCAGTCGTGAGCAGCGCCTTGGTCACGCCGGTCCTGTCCTCGATCCACTTGTTGCACTTCTTCGTGAATTCGCCATCACCGCAGATCTTGTGGGCTTTGATGGCTTCCATTATGTAGTCCTGTTCTTTCCCTATATACGGAGGGACATTGAAGCTGATCATAACTGTCTCCTTCTGTGATTAATTGAGATTCTTCGGTCGCTTCGCTCCCTCAGAATGACATGTCGTACTGTATCCTGAGCGAGTTGCTGTCATCCTGAACGGGTTGCTGTCGGCCCGAACGAGTTGCTGTCATCCTGAGCGCAGCGAAGCATCTCATAGGTCCGTACTCAAATCTCTCCATTCCGGATTTGCTGCCTCTACCAAGCTGTTTTTCTTCTCTCTTTTCCAGCCTTTGAGTTGCTTTTCGCGTTCTATCGCAGCTTCGATATTTGATGTCTGTTCAAAATATACGAGTTTATTAATATTGTATTTGCTTGTGAATCCATCAATCAGTTTGTTTTTGTGTTCGTACACCCGTCTCACAAGATCATTTGTTACCCCTACATACATCACATTATTGAATTTATTGGTCAGGATGTATACGTAGTACTCGTTCATGATCTTTGCTCGATTTCGATGAGATTCTTCGGTCGCTTCGCTCCCTCAGAATGACATGTCCTAATTAACGGCTTCCTTACATCTTCTCGCAGCGCTGCTTATACTTGCCTTTTTTCTGTTTCCGCACGTCTTCCCGCAGTGCTGCTTATGCCCTTTTACCTATTCCCGTACATCTTCTCGTAGTACTGCTGATATTCGCCGCTGATGATGTTCTGCCACCAGTCCTCGTTGTCGAGGTACCACTGGATCGTCTTCCTGATGCCGTCCTCGAACTTAATCTCAGGCAGCCAGCCGAGTTCCTCGTGGATCTTGGTCGGGTCGATCGCGTATCTCTGATCGTGGCCCTTCCTGTCCGTCACGTATGTGATCAGGCTCTCCGGCTTGCCGAGCTGATCGAGTATGATCTTCACCACCTCGATGTTGGCCTTCTCGTTGTGGCCGCCGATGTTGTATACCTCGCCGACTCTGCCGTTCTCGAGGATGAGGTCGATCGCCCTGCAGTGATCCTCCACATACAGCCAGTCTCTTACGTTCAGTCCCTCGCCGTATACTGGCAGAGGCTTGTCCGCTCTCGCATTCGCTATCATCAGCGGGATCAGCTTCTCAGGGAACTGATAAGGCCCGTAGTTGTTGGAGCATCTCGAGATAGTCACAGGCAGTCCGTATGTCCTGTGATATGCCATCACCAGCAGGTCTGCCGATGCCTTCGATGCAGAGTACGGGCTCGATGCTGTCAGCGGCATTGTCTCCACGAAGAACAGGTCAGGTCTGTCGAGCGGCAGATCGCCGTATACCTCGTCCGTGCCTACCTGGTGGAATCTCTTCACGCCGTACTTCAGCGAAGCATCCATAAGCACCTGCGTGCCGAGGATGTTGGTCCTGAGGAAGATCCCCGGATCCTCGATAGACCTGTCCACATGGGACTCGGCCGCGAAGTTAACGACCACGTCGAACTTCTCCTCAGCGAAGAGCTTGTCTATGGCTTCTGCGTCGGTAATATCCATCTTTACGAATTTGAAGTGCGGATCGTCGATGACCGGTGCGAGCGTCTCGAGATTGCCCGCATATGTCAGAGCATCGAGTCCTACGATATCGTAATCAGGATGTGCTTCCAGCATGTGGAATACGAAATTGCTTCCGATAAATCCGGCTGCGCCGGTCACAAGTATTTTCATAATTATGCAGGTCTCCTTTGAATTTACAAAAACTAATCAATATATTATACTTTAATACACCGTTCCTTTCAACGAGATTGCGTATGCGCACTGCGAGTCAGGAACGTAATTCGTCTATAACCGAACAGTGAATAGCCGGCGAGCATGTCCCGAACGATTGAGCGGTGTTGCTCTTGATCGGTACTATACAAAAGCTGATACAGCATCAGCCCTTAAGCCTGAACGATCCTCACAACAGCATACGAGCGATATACAGTGAGGGAGCATGTAAGGCGGCCCTGCACTCGCTTCGAGGGTCAAGCGTTAGGCGAACTGCAACACATATCTCATGGAGGTAAAACATACATGGAATTCTTCAGAAAGAACAGCATTCTGATCATAATCATATGCCTGGCGCTCATCGGAGTGTCGGTGTTCCTGATAGTCAATCATTCGAAGTCCCAGCAGAAGGCATCTACGAGCACGCCTTACGCTGAGCCCGACACCGAGAATGAAGAGGACTTCGACTTCAGCGAGATAGACAACGGAGTTGCCTACGACGAGGAAGCCGAGGGCTCCGAGATCAAGTTCAAGAGCGCGGGTCCGGAAGACTTCTACGGCTCATGGGAAGCCAAGTCAGGCCAGTCCGTATTCCTTTACGGCAATGTCGACCTGACGATCAACCCGGGCGGGACATGGACGGGTAATGTTGTAGATGAGGACATGGCCGGGGCATGGGACTTCAAGGACGGCTCCATGCATCTTACGGGTGAACTTCTCGACGTGACGCTGTCATTCGCCGAAGACGGCAAGCTCATCATGCAGGAGGACCGCGAGGGTGACGGTGAGATGGTCAACACCGTGCTCACCAAAAAGTAACCACCGGACGATTCACAATGGAAAAGCTGACTCAGTCAAAGATACTTAATAATGCAGCCAGAGCCGCAGCCATGATCATCATATGCGCTGCGGCTTTTATTGGCATCTTCGTTTATAAAGCTGATGTGACTTCCCTTCTGATATTCAACTCCTTCCTGCTGATCTACGTCTTTCTGCCGGGAGTGCTGGTGATCAGCAATCTTGGGATCAGGTCGGATCACATCTCGACTTACCTCGTGCGCTGCTTCTTTACGGGCTTCGCGCTCGAGATCATACTTTACTATCTGAATGCCATTACCGGGGCGGATGTGATACTGCTCGTGGCGGGACCGCTGCTGTCTGTCCTGCTGATAGTGCAGCTCGTGCGCCGCAGCCGCGGAACCGGCTCAGTGGACAGGGGCATGCTCGTGAACGCACCGGGCGGGATCCTCGGTATCCTCAGGAGGACCCCGGCGAGCTTCTGGCTCTTCTTTGCCCTGGTATTCCTCTACTCGATGCTCACGACCCAGCTCGTGTACATATCGCCGGAGCTCGGCAGCTATTCGTATATCAAGATAGACTTCGCATATCACGCGGGGATAGTCAACGCGCTGGCAGACAACTACCCGCCTCACGACCCGTGGGTGAACGGATTCAGCATCTACTATCACTTCTTTACGGAGATGCTGATGTCCATACCTGCCAGACTGTTCGGACTCGCGCCTGAGAAGATGATACTCTCCGGCACACCATACCTGGTGGCACCGGTGCTCTCGACAGCGCTCTACAGCTTCTTCCGCGAATTCGCGGGCAGGAAGGACAGGGCCGGTCTCTACTGCCTGGCATTCCATCTTTCCAACATGTTCCTGCTCAAGGAATTCCCGAGATCGTGGTTCCTCTACCACATATACAGCAACTACGACAACGCCGGTCTCGGCATTGCCTGCCTGCTGACAGTCATGCCGCTGATCCGGACCTGGGATAAGAAAGCCGGATTCGCCACTAAGGAGATGTTCCTCTACGCCCTTCTCATCATGCTGATGACGGGCATCAAGGGCCCTGTCGCCATCGTACTCATAGGCGGCCTGATCGGCACCTTCCTGCTCGGACTCATCATGAGGAAGGTCAGTACCGGTACTGCGGGCATGACCCTCATGTCGGTCATAGCCTTCACGCTCATATACGTATTCGTACTCGGTTCGCAGCACTCCAACACCTCCGGCGGTTCAATCTTCAACCTCGGCGAGGTAACTGACATCTTCTTCCTCAAGGAAGAGATCATGGATATGTTCGGAGGCTCACGCCTCGTGGCTCTGGCGATACTCTTCGGAGCATTCACCGTCATTTTCTTCATGGGCTTCCTGCTTCCGTTCATCGTCGGATACATACGCGAGCTCTTCCTGGTCCTGACAAAACGCAGGGATTTCGTATTCAGCAGGGTAACGGTATACGCCATGGCTCTCGTCGGCTTCCTCGGCATGATGCTGCTCGACTTCAGCGGTCACAGCCAGGTCTACTTCGGATTCACGGCGGCAGTGATGGTGCCTCTGATCGTATTCTGGTACTTCGAGGATATCGAAGGCAGGAATGACTTCGGCTCCGGCTTCATTCGCGGCTTCTTCATAGTATGCCTCTGCCTCTCGGCATGCACCTCAGTGCTCTGTACCTTCGACCAGATCGACAGCGCTCAGAGAACCTATGCGAACAGGGACGCGGGCAAGCACCCTTACCAGAACGTATCTGCTGCTGAGTATGAGGGATTGTCGTGGTTAAAAGACAATACAAAAAGGGATGCGATGATCGCATCCGACAGGTATTTCAGCGTAGCTCCTGAGGAGTACGCCGTTGATCAGCGAAGCCACAACACGCACTTCGCCTATGCAGTCTACTCTCAGAGAGATCAGTATCTGGAAGGCTCAGGCTTCAGCATGGACCTCGATGACATCGAGCTGAGGCTCGACATGATCAGGACCAACCGCAGTCTCTACGATCCTGAGAACGCGGAGCGCGGCGATCTCGCAAGAGAGCTTGGCGTCGACTACGTGGTGGTGTCGAAGCGCTTCAGCCCGGCCGTCGACCTCGCAAACGAGGACTATGAGCTCTGCTTCTCGAACTCCGAAATGGACATATATGAAGTGAATCAGTAATCAGCGCCAGTACGTTTCTCCGTGACAGAGACCCACGAAGTAATAGATCTGAGTCATCAGTGACAATCCGAGTGAGCCGGCCAGCATCAGATAATATATGGCCCTGAGCCACTTCCTGCCCCCGAGGAATTCCTCGTCCTTCAGGTTCTCCATAACTATCGACATGCTCGTGATGTACAGCATGTAGCCGCCTATCGTCGTGCCCCAGCTGAAATTGCCGTGGCTTGCGCGCCTGCCGGTCTCAGACAGAAGCCCCCACTGCAGCATTCCGACGACAGCCGCCAGAGTGCTTATCTGGTACCTCTTGTCCTTAAGGAGCTTCGGCAGGTTGAAGAGCATGACCACGAGAGGGAATGCTATGCAGCAGCATATCGCGACCGCGATATTGTCGTAGCCCGAGAACTTAGCCGAGTCGACCAGGATGTCTCCGTCGCCCCGCCTGTCAGCCCTCTGATAGATGATGTAGTTGAGGACCAGCATATAGATGCCGCTCGGCACCACCGAAAGCCCTATCACAAAGAGCCTGATGAACTTCTTCTTCAGATCCAGGCTGTTCTTTACGAAGAGGTCGATCACGAAGACGATCAATATGGCCGGTACTATGTCGATGATATAGCTCGGCTTCGAGTATGCGCTCAGGAAGAAGCCGATTGCGGATCCGATCCACCAGCCCGCTCCTATCTTATCCTCGTAATCCGCCAGCATCTTGAAGAGACACATCGTGCCTATCACCGCGAAGAGTGTCGTCATGTGCTGGGTCGGCGAGTGCCAGGCGAATATCGGGAAGGTGTCCTTGTAGAAGAGAGGATGGATGCGCGGCACGTATATCGGGCCCGCGAACACGACAGCGATGGAGAAGAACTGCACGAGCAGCCTGTATCCCCACTTCTTCGTGTCACACACCGAGAAGACCTTGATGAAGAAATAATTGGCGATGAATATCAGCCCTATCTCAATGCCGAGATATGCCGCGATGGCCTGAGGCGAATCCGTGATCCCGTAAAGCACGCGGAAGAGAACGAGCACCAGCCTGTGGTTCCTGTTGGTCCCGTCGATCGCCGTCTTGATGTAGTACGGAAGGTCCGACCAGTACGGCTCGTGCTTGTGTGCCGTCGCCATCATGCTAAAGAGGTCATAACATATGTACGAGATGTATATGATGACCGCCAGATAGAACAGATCCGTGATTATTCTCAGATATCTTTTGTTATCGTTGAGCAATTGTATTACCTCTCGGCGGGATCCCGCGCCTTAACGCCGCAGCGCATTACAGCGCATCAAAGCGTATATATCAGCACTCCCGCTATGATTATCAGATTGCCTATGAGCTGGCCCTTCGTGAACTGCTCCTTGAGAAGCAGATACGAGAAGACCATGACGAATACGTAAGTCAGCGTGTCGATGACCGGGCCGAACCTCATGTCCACCTTGGTGTATGCGAAGGTCGTGGAGAAGAGCACTCCAAACGATATCGCGTAGGCCGTGATCACCCGCCAGTTGAGATACTCATATATCCAGCTCTTGTGCTCCTGGCGTGCGCTCTGTTTGAGCAGCACCTGCGAGCCGGCCGAGAATATGGTCGCTATGAAGAGGACTGCCATGTAGATGTTCATTCGGCTTCCTCCTCTCCATCATCATAGTCGGTATTGAGTGATACGATCAGCACTCCCGCCATCACTACGAGCAGCCCCGCGATGTTCTTCATGCTGAGGTGCTCGCCGAATATGGCGACCGCCCAGATCTGGCCCCACACCAGATAGACGCTCCTGTTGGCGTAGGCTACGTGGAGATCGAGGTTCTTGATGACCTTCTGCCAGAAAAAAGCGTAGAGCACGCATACCGAGAGCATCAGAAACACGAAGACAAAGAGCTTCACATTAAGGAATCCTCCCTCATTGTACGCATTTGCCGCAAACTTGGCGAACACGCTCGTGAAGGAGAATATCATCACACACAGATGAAGCAGCATGTAGTCTTTGATTCTTCCCATGTCTCTTATCTCTTCCAGAGTTCACGCATGGTCTTTCCGTCCACGCAGATCGCTCCGTATATCTCATCCATTATCGCATCGACGGCAGCCTCGTCATCGGTCCTTGCGATTATGTGACCTATCCTGGTGGTGCCGTTGTACATCTTCTCTACCGCGTGACCGACGCCGTAGTCGAGTCCGATCACATTGCCCTCAGCCCTGAGAGCATCGAGCTTCGATCCGTCGATCGCACTGATCGTCCCGTCCACAGGGCTCATCAGCAGCTTGGCCATACACGGCGTCCTTTCAGCGTTTCCCGTGAGGTCCACCTTCCTGCCGAGAGCGTTGTCTATCATCTTTTCGTAGAAGTTGAAGCCGTAATGTATCGAAGTGAGCTCAGGGATACAGGTCGCTCCTGCCCTGCCGCCCATCTCGATGATGTATACCCTGTCGCCGTCAACGAAGACGTCCGAATTGAACGCGCAGTTGTCGAGGCCGAGAGCTCTGACAGCCAGGCTCACCTGCTTCTCGATCTCGGCGCGCACCTCGTCACTGCAGTGATACGGATACGAGTGTCCCGCCGGGATGGTCGCTCCGTTATGCTTGTATGTATATTTCTGGTGAGGCGCGATGAGCCTGATCTCGCCGTCCTGCACCATTCCGTCGACTCCTATCTCGACTCCGCCGAGCTTTGACTCGATCAGCACGTAACTCTGACGGCTGTACTTAACGGCCTCGTTGTAGGCTTCCCTGAGGTGACCCCTCTCGCCTACCACGTTGATGCCGCGGCTTCCCGAGCTGTCGACGCACTTGACCACGACGGGATAGCCGATCTCGTCGGCCGCCTTATACGCCTCCTCAGGAGTCTCGACCTTGATGAACCGAGATGCGGCGACGCCGCCCTTCCTGAAGGCTTCCTTCATCTCATACTTGTCGCAGGCCCTGACCGCGGCAGCCTCTGACACGCCGGCAAGTCCCAGCTTCTCATTGACATAGCCTATGGTCGCGACCGCCACATCGGTGCCTGAAGTGCAGATCCCGCTTATGCCTTCCGCCTTAGCGGTCCGGAGTATTCCTTCCTTGTCTGTCGTATTGATGAAGTAGACTTTGTCCGCATCAGAAAAGCCCGGGTAGTCACCCGGGATGCTTGCCACGATCGTCTGCAGCCCCATTTCCTTTGCCGTGCGGATCAGCGGCACCTGATAAATACTTGCTCCGAGTATCATGAGCTTCTGCATCGCGTTACCTCTTACTTCCTGTCCCTGCTTTCGTCCGTCCCAACAGTCTCCCTGACTACATACTGAGGGGTGTTGTTGAGTATCAGTATTATCTTGCCGAGGTACTCTCCCACCACGCCGAGCATCATCAGGACCACTCCGAAGAGCAGCGCCATGACGCATATCGTGGATGACCAGCCGACGGGCAGGTCAGGCGAGAGTATCTTGTTGATTATGATGTAGATCGTAAAGAGTATGCCCGCGACGAAGGAGAACGTGCCTACGCCGAACGAGATCCTCAGCGGCACCACCGAGAAGTTCCAGTAAGCCATCCAGAGCTTCAGCAGCTTCCTGAAGGTATAGCCTGAGTGACCGTACTCCCTCTTGAAGTGCTCGACCGGCACCATGCCGATGTTGCTGGTCACCCTGTAGAAGATGGCATCTATGTATGGATTGAAGGTATCGAATTTGATGACCTCATCGCGTATCGCCCTGGTGATGATCCAGAAATTGCTGGACTCGATCTCCTTGGGTCTTCCGAGCATCACGCGGGAAGTCCTGCGGTTGATCTTGCTCGTGAGGTTCTTGATCGGCCCGTTCTTGACCTCCGGATATATGCCGTATACGAGGTCGAAGCCCTCCTCTATCCTGTGGATGAGCTTGAATATCTGGGACGGATGGGTCTGCATGTCATCGTCCATGCCGAGCACGTAGTCGCCATCCGTGTACTGAAGGGCCGCCATCAGCGCGTTGTGCTGACCGAAATTCCTCATCAGGTTGACCCCCTTGACGTTGGAGTACTCCCTGCTGAGCTTGCGGATCTCGTCGAAGGTCCCGTCCGTCGATCCGTCGTTGACCAGCACGAATTCGCATTCGTAGCCGTCGTTCTTATTGAATTCTTCGCTCACCATGTCCACTACCTTGTGGATCGTCTTCTCCGAGTAGTAGCACGGTATGACTATGGATATCAGCATCTTGCGCCTGTTTCTCCTTCGTTATGATCATTACATACTTCAAAAATTATACCTTATAAAGCCTGCATTTGCTATACTTATTATGGCCGCGGGCGGCAATGGAGCCCGGACATGAGGCCGCAGTCTGTCATCCTGAGGGAGCGTAGGCGCCCGAAGGATCTCAAGGAGAGAAAGGAAGCCAGATGACTAAAGAGATCGGCGGGTATATGGAGCTGGAACATTTCCGCGGCAGGGAAATGTACGGAGACCTTCATAAATTCAACCTCGGCAGGACAGCCTTCGTATGGCTGCTCCGCAACATCGAGCACGACAGGATATTCATACCTGAGTACATCTGCAATTCCGTGCCTGACAGCGCGGAGGCGGCAGGATTCAGGGTAGTCAGATACGGACTTGACGACATCCTGGCTCCCGTATGGGGACCGGAGGGCGGGCCGGGCCCGGACGACATACTCTATCTGGTCAGCTTCTACGGCCAGCTCACGGAGGACGAGATCAGAGCTTATCATGCGAAGCATCAGAAGCTGATCGTAGACAACGCCCAGGCCTTTTACGATGCGCCGCTGAAGCTGGAAGGCGTGCATACCATATACACGCCGCGCAAGTACTTCGGTCTGAGCGACGGTGCCTACGTTGCGAGCGACATACCTCTCGACCCGGGCAGCCTGGAAACGGATAAGTCGGGCGGCAGGATCGGCCACCTAACGGGCAGGCTCGAGGGCAATGCCAGAGACCATTACAGCGAGATGCTCGCTGCCTCCGGGGAATTCGGCAATTCAGAGCCTAAGAGGATGTCACTCCTGACAGAGAACATCCTCCGCGCCATCGACTACGACTACGTGCAGCAGAAGAGATGCGACAACTACCGCATCCTGAATGATCTTCTGCCGGACAGCATGCCGGGAGGCAATCCTTTCGTGAAGCGCATGCCATCAGCGCCATTCGCCTACCCTTACTATCACGAGGACGGCGTTTCTCTCAGGAAATACTTGGCGGAGCAAAATATCTTCGTCCCGACCAACTGGTCATATCTCATAAAAAAACTGCCCGAAGGCAGTCGTGAATACAAATGGTCGGCAGACATCCTGCCTCTCCCCGTAGACCAGCGCTACGGAGAGGAAGAGATGCATGTCATCGCCGATGCGATCCGGAGCTTCTAGGCTCAGGTTTTATTTTGAAAGCTCAAACAGCTGCCCGACTCTGTTGTTGTGATCTATGAGGCCGTTGTACTGCAGCCTCCTGTACTCGTTCAGCTTTTCATCGTACGGAGTCGGCTCCGAAGTGTCATATATATTGCCTTCGGCATCGATGCAGCAGATGGAATTCACCACCGGAAGCTCCTTGTGAAGCTCGAGCAGGTACTTGTCCCATCCGGTCAGCGGCATGCCGAGAGTCTGTTTCAGATAAGGCGCGATATAGTTGGCGCTGAGCACGAAATCATCCTCTGCATGCTCCGCATCATCCGTGGACCCGGCATCTTTACCGCCCTTCAGATCAAAGTTCGCCCATATCAGGATAGGGACCTCGTGCATCTTTTCTGACCACTCGATCCCGCTGATGCCCTCATGCTGCGCCAGGAGCGCATCGTAGAACGTGCTGCCGACTCTCGGCTGATGGTCTCCGTAGAGCACGATAACCGTATCTTCGTCCACATTGCTGAAATACGTGATCAGCTGCTCTAACGCCTCATCACTCTTCTTCATCAGATTGAGGAACTGTATAGCCTGCTCCTCGGCAGTCTCAGGTGACTCGATCTCTATGCCGGCATCGACGATGCCCGAGCTCTTCATATATCCCGCGTGGTTCTGTATGGTCACATTGAACATCCAGAACGGAGCATTGCCGTCCTCCGCGCGGAACTTCTCATACTCTTTCTCAACGAAGCCGTAATCGTACTCATCAGATACGTAGTCCCTCAGGAGCTGCGGATCCTCAAGGTCTTCCAGCGAGACATGCTCATCGAAGCCGAGAAGCGGATACACCACATCCCTGTTGTACGAATTCGCCATACCCGGATGGAAGGCTGTATTGCCGCCGTAGCCCTGCGACTTCATGTACGAAGCCAACGACGGAGTCTCTTCCCTGATGACGCTGCGGAACGGCACCGACATGTATGGCAGGAAGCTCATGCTGAAGCCCGTAAGGCCCTCGAATTCCGAGTTCGCAGTTGAGCCGCCGAATACCGACGAGTGCATGGTTCCCTTGAGGACATTATCTCCCTCAAGGCTCCTGTAGAACGGCATGTAGTCCTGATTCGTCTCAAACTCGCCGAGCTTTGCGAAGTCCGTAAAAGACTCGTTCATCACGACTATGACATTAGGTGACCTGCTGCTGACGCCCTCTGCCGGAGAAGCCTTGTCCGACGGATATTTGTCGGCGATCGCCTCGATCCCGGCGATGTCGTAGCCCTCAGGCTTTCTAATGACAGAGTTCCTCCACGTGACCACGAACGCCAGGGCGCAGCCGTTCTTTTTATATGAGCCTTTAGGCTTGAAGCTCGATACCATTATGTTGTGATCCCCGATATATGAGCTGACGAAGATCGTATAATAGAACGCGCCTCCCCAGATCGCAAGTATGATGAGAGGGACGATGCGCCTCCTGATCGCATATTTGATTCCCTTCTTACGCTCTCCCGTCGCCCTGCCCGGCACCAGGCACGCGATGCACCAGAGCGCAGTCAGCAGGAATGACCACATGAAATTGATGTCGAGCGTAAGGACGTACGACTTGGCTACCTGCAGGGCGGTGCCGAACTGCGAGAAATCGGTAGCGATCAGCGGAGTATCCCTGAACAGCATAAGCATGTAGTTCGTAAAGCCGAAAGCTGATCCTATGAGCACCGTCAGGATGGATGATATCCTCGTGCTGCAGCTGACCGCATATACTGCCCACCAGATGAGTCCTATTACCATGAGGTTGAGGACTCCCACGTTTTTTTCCGAATCGAGCAGCTGATCCACGAATTCCCCGAGCCCGAAGCCCACGTATTTCTGAATAATAAAATACGTGAGGATCGGGGTGACGAGAAACATCGCCCTCAGCACCCACGGGCTGAGGCACAGGCTGCTCCTGCCGGTCTTCCTTTCGAGCCAGTCGTCCATGAGCTCGAACGGTATCAGGATGAGGATGAAGGTCATGAGGATCAGGGCAAGGAAGAGCCTGTTAGTCTTCTCGTTGTACATCCTGTTCGCGACATACATAAATGCGCATTCACCCACGGCGACATCTCCGTCGATCCTGAGAGGCGGGTAGTCTCCGTCTTCAACGTATTCATTCAAACGGAGATCGAAAGCTCCGTCACTGCGTACATCTTCCGTAGTGATCCTGACAGTATACGTCTCGCCCTCTACGACCTCCGTGTATCCGGCCATCACGTTCGTGTCATTGGTCGTGACAATTCTGTTGGCATTGAGCCCCTCCGAATCTCCGCTCAGCAGGAACTTGGTGATGTCTCCTTCGCTCACAAGAGACGCATCAAGGCCCGTCTCAGCGACCGTCTTGCCGTCCTTGTCGATCAGAGCGACGCTGACCCTGCCCGATGCGCTTCCCGCGTCATGATTGCTGAACATGATGCCGACCGTCCTCAGGATATCTGACTGCATCACGACATCCTGCTCGACAACATGATTTCCGAGCATTGATACCGAGCCGGTTTCGCAGTTCTCATAGTCCGGATAAATGTACAGCCTGACGCTCTCGCGCAGGGAATCCCTCTGTATATACAAAAATCCCAGCACCGCCAGGAGCAGCGCCAGAATTATAAGCTTCTTGATGATCCAGTTCTTGTTATTTGTTTCCCGTTCTTCCTTCATCCTCTGATTAGAAAATTTTACATGCATTGATTGCAAATTAATTATAGCTATATTACTTGCTTGCTTCTGCGTATACCCTGTTTCTCTTCTTCACACACAATATGAATACCACGGCGAAGGACATGGATATCAGTGTCATCAGGAAGGTATAGAACACAGATGCTCCCGGCACCCCGTAGTTCCTGACGAAGTATCCCGACAGCAGGCCGGCAGCAAGAGCTCCCAGCACATATCCGGCTATCAGATACTTCTGACCCCTCACGACCGTGACCACCACGACGAAGAAGTTGGCCAGCGCCAGCATGCCGCCTCCCAGCATCAGTACTGTCAGGCTGAAGCGGTTGCCGCTGAGGTCAGCCCCGAAGATCATCCCCAGGACCGGACAGCCTATCGTGAGAGCGACCGTGATCGCAAGCAGTGTGATCCCCCCGATGACCATCATCTGTCTTACGACTATCCTCCTGAATTCCTTCATGTTGCCCTCGTTCCACTCCTCGGCGAGCCTGACGAGTATCGGATTGAATATGAAGTTGGCCAGCAGGCCGATAGCGAACACAGGCATGAATATGAAATTGAAGCAGGCCTGAGCCTTGTCATCCAGGTATGCGTCGATAGCGTACTTAGGCGCGTTGCCCACGTAGAGCAGCAGGAAGTTGCCGGCGAAGAGCGGCAGACACTCCCTCGTGATCCTCAGGAAGCTCTCCCTGTTGAACTTCAGCCCGACCCTGCCGAACTCAGGCGCGATCAGCACGAAGGATGTGAGTATCGCGAAGACCGTGACGGCGAGCCATACGATCATGGAGACCAGAAGGTCATGAGTGATCATCAGAGAGATCATGCAGCAGATCATCGGCAGCACTATCCTGTAAGTGCTGGCCTTGGCTGCCGCGTCTAGCCTGCCCTTTTGCTGGAATCTCGAGAAGTACACGTCGCAGTACGCCTCGAGCACCTTTATCGCGCACACGAGGAGGACTATCTCAAACTTAAATGTCGTATACCTCCCGCCCGCAAGCCCGTAGAGCGCGTATATGAGCGAGGCCGCCAGAGCGATCAGACAGCTTGCGACCCTGTGCGTGTGGTAGTCGCTGAACGAGCTCGTCTCGGCGACGTCCGTCACCTGATACTTCCTCACGCCGAATTCGCCCAGATAGTAAATCAGGCTGGCGACCGCATAGGCAATGGAGAAGACCCCCGCGTCCTCCAGACCGTTGGTCCTGTTGATCACCATGAGGAGCACCGCTGACTGCAGCGCAAAGAGTATGCTCTGGATCATGTTCCAGAGATAGCTGTCCTTTTGTATATTCTTACTGTTTAGAAATATTTCCTTAAGTCTTTCCAGCATACCCACTTAAGATAAACGCACCACATATCAATGTCAATAACAACATTCATATGTGGTGCATCGTTTCATGTATCGATCGTCGGAGTCTCTGCCGATCCGTCCGTTATCCGTCCGTTGTGGGGCCGGTATCAGTAGATCGCGACTCTCGTCTTCATCGGGATGACCTTCTTGATGAAGATCGCCTGCGCGTCAGTGTTCCTGATGCATCCGAGTGAACGAGGCTTGCCGTAGATAGCCTTGCCTACTCTTCCGTGAAGAGCTGTCTGCGAATGATAGAAGTTCCAGTTCTTGGTCTTGTGACCGTAGACCGTACCGCTCTTCCTGTAGATGTTGACAGGTTTGTGCTTGAACTTCAGCTTCAGTCCGCCCGGTGTAGGTGTAGCAGCCTTGCCGGAAGCTACCTCCCAGTCTCTGTACTTCTTGCCCTTGTAGTTCACAGTAGTGACCTTCCACTGACCCTTCGACTTCGGAGTGCCTGTGAGCAGATAGAGGTGCTGAGTGTACAGGTTGACGAAGATCAGGTATTTGGTCATGCTCGTCTCGCCCGCTGTATTGATGAAGTACTCAGCTTCTCTGTCGCTGTAGTTCCAGTTGCCGTAGCCGTTGTACAGAGCCTTCTTCTTGGTCAGACGGTTGTAGTTGCAGTAGAACAGATTTCCGTTGTAGTAGAATCTGTACTGACCCTTTACGAACATGTGGCACTTCACTACATCGCCCTTGCGGAATTTGTGCTTTACCTTAGCCTTGTCGTGTGACTTCAGGACCTTTGTCTGATTGAAGGTGCATCTGATATACATAGGCATGAGCATCTGATCTTCGATTGCCTCAGTCTGTACGCTTATAGTCTGATCTCCCGTTCCGTTCACAGCCTTGACCATGTAGGTGTGGAAGCCTTCATCTCCGGCGTTCGTGCACTGGAAGTTGTAGACAGCGCCGTTGTCGTACGGGCTTGTCGGATCAGTTACGTCAGCGATCTTAGCGCCGTCGCTCCAGATCTCATAGCGATCCGGCTTTGTTGCAGGCTTGTTCCACTCGAGAACTACGCTCTTGTAAGCGGAGAAGGTAGCGAAGCCTGTGATAGCCTCAGGAACCGCCGGTACAGTGATCTGAGTGGAGCCTATTTCCTCTGAGTCAACGCTCAATTTGATAGTATAAGTTCCAGCAGCTACGCCTGTCTGGGTATACTGACCTTCTGTAGCTGAAGCTTCCCCAGTATACTTAGCAGAGGCCTCACCGCCAAGGAAGAATTCAATTTTCACCTCATTAACTACGGCAGCAGAAGTCGATCCTGCCTGTAAATTAGGTACCTCCCAGGCAACCTTCACTGAATTTGTGTTGTCTACGAGAGCAGCGGTTACTTTCAGACGATCTATGCTCTCAGCCTCGACGTCCTTGCCTACGAGCTTGGACCCGGCAGCCTCTTCCTTGACTTCCTCTGCGCCATCAGCGACAGGATCAGTCACCTCTTCAGGAGTCTCCTCAGAAACTGTTGTGTCTTCCACCGTCGGCTCATCAACAGGAGCTGCCGCATCCAGTCCCTCTGCAAAGACGAATGAACTTGTCATGCTGAAGATCATCATCATTACGAGCAATATAGATATGCGTTTCTTCATAATACTCATTCCTTTCCGTTTTATTTTCTGATAAAGCGAAAACTCTAGTCGGGTTATTTTATCAAATTCTGTTTATAATATCAAACTTTCGTTGCTTAATAATCCCGGAAACTATAGAATAGTCGCGAGGTGAAAGCATGAAATATTCGATAGTGATACCGTGTTATAGATCATCGCATACGATCAGGCATGTCGTCGAGAAGACCTCCGCGGAGATGGAACGCCTCGACAGGACTCCTTACGAGTTCATCCTTGTCGACGACTTCTCGCCGGATGACGGGGCGACCGTTCGCGAGCTTCGCTCTCTCGCAGAGGATCACGACTATGTGACTGCGATCGCCCTGGCTCACAACACCGGTCAGCACAACACCCTTATCTGCGGGCTCAATTACGCGTCCGGCGACATCATAATCCTCATGGACGACGACGGCCAGACCCATCCTTCCCAGCTCAGCAAGATGCTCGGCGGGCTCGACGACAGCCACGATGTCGTCTACGGCTACTATGATTCCAAGAAGCACTCGGGCTTCCGCAACTTCGGTTCCTGGTTCACCCACATGAGCGTGAGGATACTCATCGGCAAGCCAAAGGACATGAAGACCTCGAGCTTCGTCGTGATGAAGAAATTCGTCAGGGACAGCATCGTGCAGTACCCTGCCCACTATACACAGATGCAGGGCCTGATACTCAGGACCGTCGACCCTAAGCGCATCGCAAGCGTGCCGATCGAGCACTTCGACAGGGCCTACGGCGAATCGGGCTATACTCTGAAGAAGCTGCTCTCGCTCTGGTCCAACATCGCAGGCTTCTCCATAGTGCCGCTGCAGTTCGCTCAGAAGTTCGGCGTATTCACTACCGCGTGCGGCGTGATCGGGCTCATCTGGCTATTGGTGCGCAAGATCATCAGCAAGACCAAGATCCTCGGCTGGACATCCACGATGATGACCATCATCATCTTCTCGGGCATCATACTCATAACTCTCGGAGTCGTGGGCGAATACGTCGGAAGGATGTTCCTCACCATGGGCAACTACCCTCAGTTCGTAGTCAGAGAGGTCTACGGCAAGCGGGAAGGCTCCGATAATGGCGGAGGTCCCGGCGAGAAGAAGTAATCAGCTACGGGAACGAAATAGGAGTTTTTCGACATTTTGTACATAGAAGTCGTTTTTTCAGCTTTTATGTACATTTTTATTGCCGCGATCAAACCGGCTCCGGATGAATAGTTTACAATAACGAGGTATCTGGGGATTATTGTAAATTGCAGCCAGGATACCGGGCTTCTCACTCCCTGTCACACTCTCCCTCCTCATCAAAAAATGTACATGAGAACCCTAATTTTGGGGTTTCATGTACAAAATCTTAGAAAACTCCTTTTATACCTCAGGTCTCTATCTTTTCGACAATTCTACAGATCATCCTTTCAGATCAGAGATAGCTTCTGCCATATCGAGCGGCATATATCCCAAGTGATCCCGAAGCAATGAAACATCCATATGAAAAGCTCTTCCGGTCTCCGGGTATGAGTCATCATAGTCGATTGGAGTGCTGTTGCCATACACCTTATTGACTATCTCGGCGATCTCAAGATTGGTATACGCCTCCGGCATGCCGATATTTACGACTATGTTATCGTTGATGACATCGTTTACTGCCAAATCTTCGTTCCGATGATCTCCCTCTGCCATCTCCGGTCCACACGCCAGCATGGCAAGCACCTTTGCAAGGTCCTTCACATATATGTACTGCTTCCTTGCCAGACTCCTGCCCATGACCTTCAGCGTCCCTTTTGCAGCAGCCGTGTCGAGGAACACATTCATCATGCCGCGCCGCCTCTCACCTGCACCGAGCACCTGAGCTATGCGTGCGATCCCGTAGCTGAAGCCGTACTTACCTGAATACTTTCTTATCAGCTCTTCGCATCTGATCTTCGATGAACCATACTCTGTGCGTCCCTTCAGCGGCGCGTCCTCCATCCACGGCATCAGGTCTTCGTCATCGTAGACCGACACAGTCGAGGCAAACACTATACGCTTCACTCCCGCTTCCGTCATCGCCTTCAGCAGAGACTCCGTCATCAGCTCGTTGACCGCGAACTTCTCCGGATCGGATTCGGTCCCCCTGACTCCCGCCAGATGTATCACAGCATCCGCGCCATGCAGCGCTTCAGCAAGACTCCCGACCGTGTAGTCGGTGTCCCTCCATTCCATACGAGGGCAGTCCGCCTTGTCCGAGCCTCCCCTAGTCAGTCCGATGACTTCCACATCGCTTCTCTTATTCAGTATAGCAAGCAGCTCCGTTCCGATGAAGCCGCTCGCGCCGGTAACTGCTATTTTCATGTTCTACTATTCCACATTGCAGACGAAGCATCTTTGCTTGCCGGTCTTCTCAGGCGGCAGTTCGTCGAGCCACTCGATCGTGATCTTGAACTCATCTCCGTAGAGCTTCTCCACCTCTGTGATGAACCTCTCCTCTATGTCTTCCTTGCTCATCGAAGTGTTGAACGGATCCGCCACGAGCTGGATCTTCATGTCGTGGTAGGTCTCCTCGATGAACCTGAACTGCGAGAGGCCGACCGTGTGGTTCGCTATCCTCATCAGCTGAAGGGCGGACGAATCGGCTCCGTTCTCGTGCTTGACGAGGTCGTTCATACGGCCCTCGATATCCGTAAAGTAGCGGATGCCGTCCTTGACATATGACTTGCCGAGGTCGAGGGTCTCATAATTGATCAGCGGATAGGTGTGCTTGTAGAGCGAAGTCACGACTATCCTGCCGTCATCGGCGAGCTCGTTCTTATCGTTATACACATTGGCCACGGCGATATCGTTGGCCACGTATCTGAAGTCCTTGAACGGGAACTGATAGATGAAGCTGCCCATCTCTGACACTCCGTACGCGTCGATGAGCCCAGGTCCGAGAGCCTTTGCGAGCATCTTGCGCGTCACCTCGTCTACCATCTCGCTGATCGGCGCGTAGAACTTCGGCTTGTGGATCTTGAGATCGTGCGACTCCGCGTAAGCGACCATCCTGACCATGACGTTGCGCCTCAGGCAGATGAGGTCAGGCTTGTACTCGTTGATGTCCGCGATCAGGTCCGCGATGCCGTCGCCTACGATGTGATCCTCGCCGACCACCTTGCGGCGCATCAGTCCGAACTTCTGGATGACGGAATCCCTGTCCTTCTTTCTCGGGCCCTTGTGGCTCGTTGAGAAGGAATACATCTTGCCGCGCAGAGGCTTGTAGCCCGCAGCCGACAGAGCCCTCGCCCAGTTGGCGTCGCTGCATGCCTGCTCCTTCTGAGTGTAGAGCATGCGAAGCGGAGTGCCTGACGATCCGCTAGTGCTGAGGATGTTGATGTCGTCGTGGATCTCCGGGTGGTCGTCCCACTCATGCTGCATCCAGAGCCTCAGCTCCGGCTTGGTCAGCGTCGGGAACTTCACGAGATCCTCGGCCGAGTGGTAGTCGTCCGGAGTCGTGCCGGACTGCTCAAACTTCTCCCTGTATACCGGGATCCTGTACGCCCTCTTCATCAGCTTGTGGATCTTGCGGTTCTGGTCCGCTTTGATCTTCTTAGGGTCGCCGTCGAAGGACCTCCTGAGAGTCAGGAGGTACCATACCGTATAAACATTTTTGAGTTTCTTCTGTATGCCCATTTGTTTTTCCTTTACTATATGCGATGAGATTCTTCGGCCTTCAGCCTCAGAATGACAGTATTGATGCGCTCGTCAGTTGGTGAGTCCTATCTCGTTTCGGTGAGATTCTTCGGCCTTCGGCCTCAGAATGACATGTTGGATCGGCCTCAGAATGACATGCCTGCTGTCATCCTGAGCGAAGTCTGTCGCAGGACAGACGGAGTCGAAGGATCTCGTCGGTTCTGTTCAGTTCTGTGAGATTCTTCCTCGCTCCGCTCGTCAGAATGACATGATGGTGTGCTCGTCAGAATGACATGATGCGGCGGCTGGTTTTCTTTATCATGTAGCCGCACTTCTCGATGTAGCCGTTGATACGCAGCACCCTGTCGCCGTCGTTGTAGTAATAGCACGCGAATTCGGCGTCCGAGGTGTCGAAGTCCGCCCGGCTGAAGCTCGTGTTAGGCGGCTTGCTCATGAACTCGAGGCTGTACTCCTCATCAGGCATCACGTACTCACCGTCGAGCACCGACTCGCCCTCGAGCAGATGTCTGAAGCAGGCATCGAGCAGGTCCGCTCCGCAGTAGTGCTTGATCAGGTTCCACATGTGGCAGCCGTCGAGCCTCGGCGTCACTTCGAGTATGACAGGCTCGCTTCCGCCCCTGAGCTTGATCTGGAAGTAGCAAGGGCCGTTGTCTATGCCGATCTTCTTCGCTATCCTCTCCGCAAGATCGATCGTCTTTGCCTGCGCCTCAGCATCTGCGAAGGAGGAAGGCACTCTGTGCTCCTTGATGATCCCGCCCGGGTATTCGTCGAAGGCGTAGCGGTCACTCACCAGCGCGAACTTCATCCTGCCGTCCTGCATGTAGGCGTTGACCGAGACCTCGGGCCCATCGATGAATTCTTCTATGATGACCTTGCCCTCAAAGGAGTAATCGATCGAAGCGGCGAAATGCTCGCGGATCTCATCAGCCGATGCGACTCTGAAACAGCCTCTCTGGCCCTGGGAGTCCACGGGCTTCATCATCGCAGGGAAGCTGTCGTATGCGAGCGCCTCCTCGAGCGTCGAGCAGACCGCAAAGTCCGCATTGCCCTGAAAGTCCCTGCCGAGGCACTCCCTCATCCTGCCCTTTGAGTGGCATATCTCAGCCGCCTCACAGCTGATGAAGTGCGGAAGCCCGAGCTCCTCGCTCGCCTTCATGACCGTAGGCATCGCAAGGTCGGAGCCGACCGAATAGATCGCCGCAACGCCGTACTTTCGCGCCAGCTCCTTGACGCCCTCCACGCTCTTGATATCCACCTGCTCGAAGATGTCCAGGTGTGGTATGCCGCAGTCCACAGTGGTATAGCTGCAGCCGACGACCTCGTAGCCGTGCGCCTTGCAGTATTCGATCGCGTCTATCTGCGCATTGCCCGCACCGAGTATCAGTATTCTCTTCACGCGTAACTCCCTTAATACTTTAGTAATATGATCACGTAATTCTACCATAGAAAAAGGATGATTTGTCATATCATGCGAAATCATCCTTTGAATTCTGTATCATGCCGGCATGATGCCGCCCGCCTAGGACTTCGGCCCTGTGTATCTCATGACGTAGCTGCTGCCGTTGTGCTTAGCCGCGCCTCTGAGGAAGTTGCCGGCCTTGCCGTGTCTGACGGCGATCGACTTAGGACCCCAGCAGTCCCTGATGCCCTCTGCGTCCACGATGTCTCCGTTGCCGATGTACATGCTGACGTGTCCGCTGTAGTTGTTGGCGGCGTAGTTGATGATGACATCGCCCGGCTGCAGGTCGGATACGCTGAGGTTCTTGCACAGGCCGACCTTCTTGAAGCACTTGTACCTCGAGAGATTGGTGTTGGTCTCAGTGATGCAGTGCTTGCCGCTGCTGCAATCCCTGTAAAGCTCCGGATCCTCCGCGCCATGAGCGTACGCCGCGGTGATGAATGTCATGCAGACGTAGGTCTTCTCATAGCCCTTAGGTTTATTCCTCTGGTTGGTGCCGCAGAAGTAGCATCCGAGCTTGCTCGTCTGAGGCTTCTTGCCATACGAGAACGAGTTGTCAGCTGCGATCTTCTCAGCCCATGCTATAGCGCCTCTGACACCGTCGCCCGACCATACCGCATAGAGATCGACGTTCTCGCCCTTGGCAGCAAGATCCTTGACGTCCGCGGTGTCGAGGTATTTCATCTGGTCCTCATCGGAGGTAGCCCATCCGAGGAATTCATGCTCGCCGTTCTGGAAAGCATTGTCCTTGAGGTTCACATCCTCGCCGACATTGATGACCTGTCTGTATGTCGAATTCGCATCATCGCTGGAATGGAATGTGACAGTGTAGGCATCGATGTCAGTGACCGAGACCTTGAGAGTCTCCTCGGCTTCCTTGTATGCGCTGTTGCCTATCTGCTTGACCGAGATCTGAGCCTTGCCGCTTCCCTTTGTGATGATATTACCGAATTCGTCGACATCGCAGACTTCAGGGTCACTTGACGAATAGATCAGCTTCTCACCCGAAGTGGCTTCAGCCTTGATCGCAACATCCTCGCTCGGAAAAGTCAGGCTGTAGTCCTTGCTCTCAGTCTTGATCTCCTGAGCCTGGCGTTCCTTGTACTCGAGTTCCACTCTTGCCCTGCCGAATTCCCTGTTGTCCTTGTCGACAACGAAGAGGACAGTCTGGCCGTTTTCCGAGATATTCTTGCCCGGCACCTTGATCTTGAACTTAGCCTTGGCCTTGGTATCCGGCATCTTCTTCTCGGCGATAGTACGAATGCCCGTCTTGAGCGCGATCGTCTGACCGTTGGCTTCAGGCACCTCGCCCTCGATGAAGGTCGCGTCCTTGTCATTGGTGATCAGCCTGCTGTTGTATACGATAAGTTCTTTGTTCTCCTCGTCCTTAGCGCTGCCGGCAGCCGCTGCGAGCTGTGTGCTCGAAATTACCAGCGTCATTATTAATAACAGTATCCCGATTCTAGTCTTACGCATCTCTGCCTTTCCTTATGGTAGTCCCGCCGGCCGTCTGTCTGCTCCGGCCGATCCTTTTTCAGACTGAGATATCATACCATATCGATCAAACATTCTCAATGTACCATTACATTTTTTATGCTATAATGAGTCGCGTATGGACAAAGAGATAAAAGACGAACATCTGAATAACACAGCGGAAGAAGGACACGGTCTGACAGCGGATAAGATCGCCCATCTCCTGGAGCACCTCGGTGACGAGGTGATCAGGGACATGCTCGACAGCGCGGGCCTCGATTATGATGACCCTCTCGGAGAGAACGAGGCGGATAAAGGATCTGCGGAAGACGAGACGGCTGAGGAAGAATATGTCGGCAAGCGCTTCCGTCGCGAGCCGGAAGAGGCTGAGAAGGCGGAGGAAGCCCGGGAAGCGGATGAAGCTGAAGTGGCTGTGGAGGAAGCTGAGGAATCGGTCGAGGAAGTCGGCTCGGAGGCAAGAGGATCCGCTGATGAGACTGTGGAGGAGGCTTCAGTAGTTTCGGACGGGCCTGAAAAAGCGGATGCTTCAAAAGCTCCGGATGAGCCTGAAGCGGCGGAAGAAACAGCATCAGCCGGGAGCGGAGAAGTCCCTCCTGAGACAGATAGCGAAGAAGTCCCCGGGACCTCCGAATCGGCTGATAATGCGGGCTCCCAACCTGAGAACTCTGAAAAAAAAGTCGATGATAAAGTCGAAAGTACCGGAGATAAAGACGGTGACGGATCTGAAAACCCCGAAGAGAAAGACGGTAACGGATCCGAAGATGAGAAGACGGAACCGGACAGCAAGTCCGCAGACGGAGACTCAGAAGCCAAAGGCAAAAGGAAGAAAAAGTCTCACCGTAAGGTGCCTCTCGTCAGGCGGCTGCTCTTCGTCTTCGTTCTCATCGGAGTCCTTCTATTACCGATTGCTGTACACTTCATATATATAAGTGCGACGCTCAACAGCGATGATCCTATACAGTACTCTGAGCACGTCGATGAGATATCCTGCACGGATGGAGTACTCAAGGTCAATAACATCAATGTCGCAGTGCCGACGGACGGTACCGAGGAGTACAGCATCTCGTATTCCTGGTCAGAGGAGGACGAGAAATACCCTTCCGTGCCGCACGCGATAACCGCGGTCTACAAGGGCGACGAGAGCGCAAGGAAGTACAGCATCTCCCTCTACCGCAACGAGACCATTCCGACTGCTGAGATACCGCAGGGAAAGAACGCTGATAACTGGTTCGACGACTGGCAGGCCTCGGAAGACGACGAGCAAACGGTACAGGCACCGCTTCAGTTCGACAACATCAAAGGCTTCTACATCTCGCCTAAGCCGAACCCTGACGATCCGGAAGTGCCGCCGGAATACGACAATTACAGCTTCTACTTCGCAGTCCAGGATGCGGACGGAGTCAGCATATACGTACTCGAAGGCGTATGCATCGACGAACAGTATCACAAAGAATTCGCCGGGATCATGGACACATGCATTCAAAGCATAGCAATCAAAGTGCCGGGCAGCGAACAGTCCTGATGGACTGAACGCCTCCCGGCTTTTTTATGTCCTTGTATGAGATCCTTCGTCGCTTCGCTCCTCAGGATGACATGAAAAATGCTCAGAATGACATGAGGAAGAAAATCTCAGGATGTCTTCTTATTTGCAATACCGCATTACGTAGCTCTTCTTATTGAAGTTGGCCCCAGCCTTGAGTTTGGCGGCTGCTCCGTTACGTACCGCGATCGAGTTCGGACCCCAGCAGTCCTTGATGCCCTCGGAGTCGACAAACTGGTCGCCGCCGACGTAGATCATGACGTGTCCGCTATAGTTGTCACTTGCGTAGTATATGATGACATCGCCCGGCAGCAGGTCAGACACAGTCAGATCCTTGCACAGACCCACCTTGAACCAGCAGCTGTAATTCTTGAAGTTTGATTCCGTCTCCGACATGCAGTACTTGCCCGACTGGCAGTGCTTGAGCATCTCAGGATCGCCTGCGCCGTGAGCGAAGGCCGCATGCACGAATGTCGAGCACACATATGTCTTCTCATAGCCCGCCGGCTTGTTCTTCTGATTGGTTCCGCAAAAGTAGCAGCCAACCTTGCTCGTCTTCGGCTTCTTGCCGTACGAGAACTCATCATTGTTGGCGATCATGACCGCCCAGTTCACAGCCTGCTGAGGCTTAGTGCTCGGGATGACCTCGAACGGATGGTTGAGGCCGAGCTTTACACCGTCAGCCGTGTGGGCGTATATACGGTAGTGGTACTTTCCGCCCGCCAGCTTGTCGAACTTCAGAGTCGAAGCCGCTCTTGAGATATCGAATGTGTTGGAGAGAGAGAGGATAGTCTCGTACTTGTAGTCCGTCCACTTATTGGTCGCATCATTTACGATACCGATCTCTACCTTCTGTATCCTCGACTCGCACTCGATCGTCCCCTTCGCAGCGAGAGTCTTGCCGACCTGATATGTCCCCGGCAGCACGCAGTTCCTGACCGTGATGCCCTCAGTAGAGCAGGTCTTGATGCTGCTGTCGGCCCTGTTGTCCACGACATCGAACGCACTGTTGAGCACCGTCTTTTTCTTCTTGCCCTTGAGCTTGACGTTGATCCTGTAGTAGTAAGTACCCTCGTCGAGCTTGCCGAATCTTATCTTGGAGTCTGCCTTCTTGACATTGAAGCTCTTGGAATTCGGCTTCTTGGTGTATTTGTAGACCCAGCTTCCGGCATCGTTGACAACACCAACCTCGACCTTTGTGATCTTCTTCTTAGCCTTGACCTTGCCCTTGATGCTGTAGCCGTTGCCGACGTAGACAGTCTTCGGTGAATTGACATTCTTGAGCGTGATCTTATTGCTCGCCGCATTTACGCTGACAGGCGTGAGCATAAAGACCGCCGCGACCAATACCGCCAGAATCCTGCTGTTTCTCCTAAATCTCTTCATGATAAAAACCTCAAGCGATAGTTATCCCGATAATAATTACATCAGGATTTTAGCCCCTTGAGGTTCCTGCTTACAATTAATATGTACAGACGTTTATCTTATTATTCTTTAAGTATTCTAATGATGTCATCCTGAGCGCAGCGAAGGATCTCATCGGAGGAGATTCTTCGTCGCTTCGCTCCTCAGAATGACATTCCCAAACGTAATTACTTCTTTAACACTGCGTCCAGTACGCGTTTCGAGGAATTGCCATCCTCGTACGGGTTGAATCGCTTCACGAATTCACGGTACTTGTCGTCAGGCTCCCAGCCGTTCGTCTTCTTTATCTCGGCGATCAGGTCCGTCTCGTCCCTCACGATCGGTCCCGGCAGCTCGTCAAGTGAGAGGTAGAAACCGCGGATCTCGCCCGCATACTCCTCGAGGTCGTACATGTAGAAGATGACCGGCTTGCCGAGATTCGAGTAATCGAAGAAGACGCTCGAGTAGTCCGTGATCAGCATGTCGGACGCGATGTAGAGCTCGTTGATGTCACTGTACGAGGAGACATCGATCACGAAGTCCCTGTAGCGCGCGAAGTCGAAGCTGTTGGCGACCAGGTAGTGCGCCCTGAAGAGTATCACATATTCGTCCCCGAGCTCGTCCCTGAGCCTGTCGAAGTCTACTTCGGTCTTGTATGTGTAGCCCTCACCGCTCGTATGCTGATTGTCGCGCCAGGTCGGTGCGTAGAGTATGACCTTCTTCCCGTCGACGCCGAGCTTCTTCCTGAGTTCGTCCCTCTCCTCAGGCGTTGCGTTGATCAGCCTGTCGTTGCGAGGGTAGCCCTTCTCGAGCACCTTGGATCTCTGACCCGTCTCGTTAAGGTTCCACGCGGAAGCGAACTTCTCCGACGCGAAAGGCGAAGGCGAGAGTATGTACGAGAACCTCTTCGCATCGCTCCTGTACTTCTCCCTGACCTCCGAGCGTGAGTTCATGACATTGTCGCCCTCCTCGATGTCGTAGCCGAGGCGCTTGAGCGGCGTGCCGTGCCAGCACTGCAGGTAGACCTGGCCCTTGCGCGGGAACTGGTGGTTGAGCATCCTGTAATTGGTGATCCAGTACTTCGCCGTCCTGAGAGCCTTGTTGTCCGCCCTCGTCCTGAACTTCACCAGCTCCGTCCTGCCGTTCTCCCTTAGGAAGCTGAACTTCTCCGGTTCCTTGAAGCTCCAGACGAAGCGGAAGTCGCTGTACTCCGGTGCGCTGAGCATGTACTCGTACATCGCCTTAGGCGAGTCGCTGTAGCCGCGGCCCGAGAAGGTCTGGAAGTAGACCAGCCTGTCATCTATCCTGCCAAAAGGCTCGTCGAGAGTCATCTTGGCGCGGTAAGCCGCGTCCCGGCTCGTCCTGAACGCGATCCTGAACGCCTTGTTCTTCTTTGCTATATCAAATACTGCCTTCTTGAATGTCTTCGTAATACTCATTTGCTTCCTGATCCGTTTCTACTCTCTGAGATTCTTCGTCGCTGCGCTCCTCAGAATGACAGTGTTGTCATCTGCGATTCGATGAAGTCCGCCAGCTGCCCCGTGCAGTCCTCCGTATCTATATCTATATATCTGTCCCTGAACGCCCTGAGGGCTTTCATATCATAATCCTTATCGAGCGCGGAAGCCAGAGATCCTGCATCCCCGAACACATACGGCGCTATCGGTTCAGCGTCGAAGTCGATATTGAGACCCGTGTTCTGCGCGTAATCATCGATGTCGTACGCGTAGATGTAAAGCGGCTTGTCCGCGAGAGTCGATTCGATCACATACGATGAATAGTCGCTGATGATGATATCCGCCACGGACAGCCAGTCGTATGATGAGAAGCTCTCATCGTAGATCACTCCCCCGGCCTGCTCAGCTTCACCGCGGTAGAGCGGGTGCAGCTTCACCACGAGCTCGTATCTGTCACTGTCGATCGCGTCAGCAAGGCTCTTAACATCCACAGCCTTGCCCCTGCGGAAGGTCGGCGCATAGAGGACGATCTTCTTGTCGCCGTTCTGAATGTGTCCGGCCAGTTCCGGATATGCGCTCAGGATCTTCCGTCTCGCATCCGCCTGCCTCTCGCCCGCCGTCACGCTTTTGATATAGTCGATGCGCGGGAGGCCGTACCTGGCGATCTTATCTCTGTCGACGCGGAAGGCCTCACAGAAGTGCTCCGCCGTTATGTCGCTCGCGCAGGTCACGTAGTCGTAGCCGCGGTGCATCTTCATCAGACGCGCGATACGCTCGGATGAGCCTCCAGCCTTGCCGACCGTCTGCCAGCCGAATTTCTTGATCGCGCTTAGGGCATGCCAGATCTGTATGACCTTCGTCCCCTTGCGATGAGGGATCATGCTGGCCGGTATGCAATAAGTGTCGAGCACGACAACGTCGGCCCCGAGTATCGCAGCCTCCTGCTTCGCCACATGGCCCGCATAGCCAAGAGCCTTGATGGACTTCTCCTTGGTCAGGAGCTTGCTCAGCACCCTGACATCAAGCCCGCGCTTCAGCAACTCCGCCTCCAGCATCGCCACATCCAGCGTCCTCTCATCGCTCTCACGGCTTATTATTACAACTTTTCCACGTTCGTTCTTCATGCAACTCATTCTAACACATAAGCTATACCAGTAAAATGCCCGTCATAATATAATACGGGCTGCCGCATTGCGACAGCCCGTCATCGTGACATCTCCTTTGATTTACAGATTGCCTTCGCTCCCTTCGCAGACCATAATGGCTCCGGTACTGCCGGCTACCGTATGGTTGCTGTATGTACTCCATGTAGGTTCATAGCCGGCATCGGCCTGATTGCCCCACATATCCCATCCCTCTCGGTCTCCTCTGGCAAACAGCTCAAGGAACGGTCCCGGGGAGCAGCTTTCAATTATAGGAATGATCTCATCAGGCTTGCGTGAATGCTCTCTCTTTTGAGTCCTGATCAAGTTTACCTGTGATCTTGCCGGCGCCAGCGTCCTGTTGTTATCTCCGCGGACACCAAACAAAAGAATTTCGGTCACGTTTCTGAAATAGAAACCTACTCCGCGGCCATCAGGCTCTCCATCCTTTCGAACCTTCTCCCAGATGATATTGCCCTTATACTTAAAGCCCCACGCTTCCATTACCTTTAGTCCGTCAGGAAGCAGTGCATTGGGAACCCAAAGGTACAGATGCGACTTCTCCTTTGCAACCTCGCTTACCGGGAGAGCCATAATGTCCTCAAGCGTCATGGTCTCATAGCGATTGAGCCTCTTGTGCTCAGGCGCCACCTTTCCGGTTCTGTTCTGGAACCTCCACGGCGGATCAGCATAAATCGTAGAATACCTTTTGTCTCCGCAGAAATCTCTTAAATTGTCAATTGTCTCTGTCAGCGTGCTCATCTCTGTATCCTTCATCCCAGTCTATAATACAGTCTTCTTTTATTCCGATAGCGACTATTGGGCAGCCGCCATTTCGTCTTGAATCAAGTCTTGGCAATAATTTGCCCATCCATGTGGTGCTTGAACCGTACTTTCTCATGACAGGCTTCCAGATGCCGGATCTTTCATCATAGTCGTAAACAGTCTTAAAGACATTATTCAGGCTTTCTGATCTGGTTACAATCACTCCGACCCCTATAATACCACACTCGTAGAAAGTGCGCATTGCCATAATGTCTCTGTCGAAGGTTTGATCTTTGCTGTTCCATTCTAAATCGAACGCGACTTCACCCTTAAGAAAGTCAATGTTGTGTCCGTCAATGTAGCCCTCCAGAACTCTTTCTTCAAAAGGCGTTTGTTCAAAGCGTCCTCTTTGCTCTGCTCTTCTCGGATAGAATTTGATAGTCAGGTCTCCGGTAATGCGAATCTCTCTCCATCCGTAGTTGTATAGAATGTCATCAAACTTCTTAGGTATGTTTGTCTCATTGCCTCCGGCCTGCCTGATATCGTCAGTTGTTATCTCCAGCCTGTTAAGGCAGTCTGTTAATTCGTACCATTCATCCGGATATGCGTTAGCAAGAATCTCAACTGCATTATTGTAACTGTAGATTTCAAATCTTTGCTCAATTCTCTCGTCAATATAGTCTTTATACATACTAAGCCTCCGTCTCTACAGCTCACTTTCCTATGACCATATGATACCATAACGGAGCCATTTTGTAAACAAATGTTCGCCCCAGATGCTTGCGGAGAAGGCAAAAGGGCGCCCTCGGCAACCGCCAGTTTACTTCAAAACGGGCTGCCACTTTTGCGACAGCCCTTCATCATTCGTTTAACATTCCTTTATAGTAGCATGTCTTGGTTGACTCATGGACATTGGTCTTCTGCATTGCGCCCTTTGTAGAACACTCTGTTGATCAAGATCATGCTCAGCATTATCTGAGAGAGCTACCTTCCACTTCATCTTTCGAATCCCTTTCTGAGCCGCTCATCGACTTCATCGACGAATTCATACCGCCCTTCTTTAAAGGCATCATATCCCTTTTTTAGCTCTGCATCAAACTCCTCTTTTGTCATACTGCTCATATCGAGCGGAGCATTAACCTTCGGAAGTTTCATCTCAAAAGGGATCCCCCGTTGGAGCATCACCTGTCTTAAAAACATCTCAACAGCATTCGACATTGAGATGCCAAGTTCGCTAAGAACTCTCTCTGCCTGTTCCTTTACCTCAGGCTCTACCCTTGTGAAAACCGTTGCTGTTCTTGCCATAATCAGTTCCACCTCCTAGCAGAATAATCATATCAATTTATATTGCGTTTTGCAATCGTTTCGCTATCGTCATTCGGATATATAAAACAGTTGTGAAGACAATTGATCGGCATTACTATGACCCCGTAATGCATATTCTCAAGATTTTCAGTCCTTTACTCCCAAGATTTTCAGTTTTAGTGCATACGATAGAATTTCTAAAAACGGGCTGCCGCTTTTGCGACAGCCCGTCATCGTTACCGTTATTTTTGAATTCAGCTGTTATGCTTCCGGCTCTTCCGCCCCCTGTGCGTCGATGTTATCATTCATCTCGCTTGCAGTGTCCACAGCGTCCCGGCTCGAGACTTCTCCGCTTTTGATCCGCGGCTTCTCTACGAACTGCTGCACCCAGAAGCCTCCGTAGTAAGCAAGCCCTACATGGGTAAAGTCAGGGTTCAGAATATTTTCCCTGTGTCCCGTTGAAGCCATCCAGCACTCCATGACCTCTGACACCGATCTTTGGCCCCAGGCGATATTCTCGCCACATGAACTCCATCTGATGCCGGCGTTATCCAGCTGGTTGTCGATTTCTCCAAGAGTCGGTGATTCATGGCTGAGCTCGCCCCTCGTATACATGTCCTGAACTTTGATGTCCGCCAGCGCATTGATCTCCGCCATCATCTCTAGAGGCGACACTCCTGCCGCTGCTCTCTGAGCGTTCATCTGTGCCAGCAGTTCATTCCTGAGAGTGGTCGGATCCAGGCTGTCTGCATCCCTCCTTCCGACCGGCTTGAGGCCGCTCGTCTTAGCGCTGACAGTCGCCGAATTCTTGCTGTATCTGTACTTTGTCTCCTTTTGCGAAGGCCCTCTGTTTTTCTTCGACGGTTTCTTTTTCGTCCACTTCCCCGTCTTATTGTTGAACCACTTCTTGACCTTATATGTCTTGTAGGCCTTTACCGAGTAGTAGTACTTGGTCCCCGAGTCCAGTCCTGTATCTGTAAATGACGTCGTCTTGGCTCCACCGACCTTCGCTATCTGCACTCCGTCACGGTATATGGCATATCCCTTTGCGCCCTTTTTCACCTTCTTCCATTTCACGGTGATCGCATTATCACCGGCAGTTTTCGCCTTCACCCCGGTGACTTTGGCCGGCGCCTTCGGCTTCGATGCCGCGAAGCTTCCCGGTGCCGAGCAGGCCAGCATCAGAACCATCATAATGACTAACGCCAGTACTCTCGTGAAACGACTTACCTTATTGTTTCCTGTCATAATCGGGCTCCCTCCTATATATTTATTCCTCTACTTTGTCTTAGCTCTTTTTACCCTCCATGCGGACACGTGGAGCACACTTCCATCGTCTCTGTAGCATCTGATCCTTACAGTATAATTGCTCTTCTTTGCAAGCTTCTTTAGCGCAGCAGACGCCTTGCCTTTACCGAGCTTCTTCGGAGCATAGTCCGTGAATGTGCCGTTCTGAGTATACTGTATCTCGTACCCCTGGATAGTCTTTTTCAGTTTCTTATCTGCTTTTTTCCATTTGACCGTCAATTTGCCCTTGCCTTTAGCGATCTTAAGGCCCTTGACCGGCTTGAGATCCTGAAGTTCCTGCTTAGCCGTAGCTACAGGAGCAGGCGGAGCAAGCTTTGCAATAGATTCAGTTGCAGTCACACCGCAGTATCTGCAAGTATGCTTCCTTAGACCTTCCTGTGTTGTGCTCGGCTGACTTATTACATCCCACGCACCCCAATCATGCGGATGCGTTCCTTTTACTATCTTTGCATCCAGTTGTATTGTTTTCCCGGCATATTCGACAGAGACAGCATCGTTGATGATATCGCCGAACTGGTATTCATCCGCATACATATCCCAAGTATTTAACTCATACTCTGCGCTACACAGTGGAAGTATATCCTCGCCATTAATGAAGTCCTGTATCTCTCTGTCATATGTGTAATTCACGGCAGAGCCGTCCTTGAACGTCACTCTCAGGATATCGCCGTTTACAAAGCCTTCATACTTCTCCATCTCCTCGCTATAAAAGCCTCTTTTCGAAAGATCATAATACTTATATTCAGGATTGTCTTCCGAAGCAGTAAGGATCTCATCCGAAAAATACTTTATAGTATGACCGTTATTATCAGAGAACTTAGGTGTAAAGGAAATACTTTTAACAGGATTCTCCCGGATAATCACCTTTAAGGTATCAGCGTCCTCATGCCCCATACACACAAAAGTGATAAAATATGGATCATTTCCCGGAGTCCAATATGTATCCTCTTGTGTATCAACTAAACTGTATGTCAGGGTTTTACCCTCGTTGTTTTTAAAGATTAGTTCATCATCTGCCGTGTAGATATCATAATCCTCACCGAGTGTTTTGCCTGACAGATTACTTACAGTCAGCCCTTCCTCATAGAACAGATACACCTTGTCTCCGGGTTCGAAAAGATCTTCTTTTTCATAATCAAAGATCTTAGGATCATCGTCGTCCATATAAACTCCATCAGTCAAAGTTGGGATATCTTCATGATCTACAAGAACTAAATCAATTCCCTTGACATCAGCAGTTTTATACAGCTCAACACTGAAGGATACGGTTTCTTCATCCCAGGCACCCGTCTGAAGGTAATATACTCTGCCGGCCTTAGTTTCAAACACCATTTGGAAGTGCCCGTCATCTGAGTAAACTGTGTCATCATTGTATGCAGCAACAACAGGCTCCCCCGTTTTTTCATCAATATATACAACTCTGCCTACAGGATCCGGATCTGTCTCAGGATCGCTAAATGACTGGAAAACAAATGTGCCGTCCTCGTTAGGGCTGAACCGGTATGTAACTGTATTTTCATATTGTGTCCTGACAGTCTTTATCTCACCTTCTGATATGGTCGCGTAGCTGCCGGCAGGATCAATGTCTTCAAAATCATATCCGTCATCATCATCGTCATCATCATCGTCATAAAAAAATACAGTCGCGGTGCAGATGTTGCTCTTGATCATCGTTCCATCCTGATAAATGAAGAGATAGAACTCCTCTTCACATGTATCGGTTTTTTCATCAAAAACGAAGGGCGATTCCTCTTGATTATTTACCCAACTTACCTGCGGTTGTATGACATCACTCGCATCAGCATCGTTAACAAACGTATAGCCGTCATCAGTTTTACCTGAACAGCGGTATACAGTTGAGCTGTCGGCGGACGTATGTAAGAAGATCACCTCTCCTTCATACAATTCCGGTTCCAGATAGTAGTCATAAGGCCGTCCTGACCCATCAGTTCTTTGCTGCATGCCTCCGTCCATAAACGATGACCCATCCGTGCCAAATTCGAGGTATGGATATTCCTGTGAATCTACGGCGAAAGACATCGACGGCATAAAGGTAAACAGCACCAAAATCGATAGTATCAAAGTCAGTGCCCTGTGTGTCCTTCTCATTACGAACCTCCTGAATTATAGTTCTCTTGTCCGGATCGTACTCTCTCAACCTTCCCGATATGTCCATATCTGACGAAAGGCATGTTTTCGAGACTGAAGTGCATTGCATCCGGGATAATCAGCTTGCTGAGCGGAAACGAGCTGCCGCTTTCGCAACAGCTCGTCCCCTGACCCTTGTCTCTATAATATACTATTTTACTTTCTTTGTCTTGCTGTACATTGGCGAGTACCCGCCGTATCCGCCCGGTGCATGGGCTGAATACAGATATACGTTGAACTTCTTGCCCTTAGGTTTTGAGTAATTCGCGTATGGTCCGAGTTTCAGAGTGTATTTCTTCTTGTTGCCCGGCTTCCATACTCCGTTGATGTACAGGCCGTTCAGACCCGGTTTCTTTTTCTTCTTCTTGGTCTTGAACTGCACAGTTACTTTGATCTTGTAGGTATAGTACTTCACGCTGCCGAAGTAGTATCCGGTGTACCAGCCGTATACTCCGGCTCTGCGCTTCTTGACCTTGTAGGCTTTGACCTTGACCGACTTGATCTTAGGAAGAGAAGCAGCACCGGTTTGGAAGGTACCATTGTAAAGCACTCGCCCTGTATCAGCTCCGCTAAAGAACACCGGGCCGGATACTACCTGGCCTTGATTGTTCAGATACCTCACTGTCCTTGTGATCCCAAAATACTCTCTTGTTGTAAATACTGTATTTGGCGCCAGGCCCGAGAATGTATACGTCTGGAAATAAAAACTCATATAACTAGGTGTAGACCACCCACCGCCGGCAGGAGCGTAATCCATGTATAATCTGTATCCATCCGGGATGAAGTCGTAAGGCATGAAATTATAATATGTCGAATATACCTCGATCGACCCACCGCTGCTTGGTCTTTTGCTATATAAGGAAACCTTGAACTGATCCCCTGTTAAATACTCGTACTCGGATGATGTATTCTTTCTGCAATACACTGCGGCAACATAATACTCCATAGATAACCCACTCACATCAAACTCTTTGGTGTAATCCTTTGCATTTTGAGTATCTGCTACTACAGCTGTACCGTAAAAATCCGCTAATCTAACTTGAACTTGGTAAGTACTATCTAAATGAACTTCAACATGGAGCTTTCCGGTTCCGGCATTCATATATATGTTCTGACTTTTGAGGGCGGCTTTAGCGCTTACCTCTCCCTCTATCTGAACATTTTCCTCTGCCGCGGACACCATCTCATCAGATGCGTTGGTCAGAGTTGCTTCCTCACTCGTTTCATCATCCGGTACTTCTATTGACAGAAGATTCAGCGAACTTTCCGGCGACCCGGACACCTCATCCATCATCTCAGATAATGTTGCATCAAGTGTATCCGGGTCTGCATTGCTAAGATCATCATCCGGTGCAGGTACAGACAACTCTTCCGGTGCAGGATTTGTCGGTTCCGGCTCGACGCCGATCCCGAGCTTCTCAAGTGTCGCGTCGTCCGGATTGAGGATCTCTCCGTCGCCCTCGAAGATCTCTGGGTCGAGTTCCACCTCGGTCCCGTCGGCTTTCTTCTCGATGTACTTGACTTTTTCATTTGGCTTCTTGTTGGTATCGGCATATGAGCCGTCCCCGAGGAATGGCATGAAGGTCACTGCCACGACGACCGCCAGCAGCAGGGACGCAAGCCTCCTCATGCGTTCTCTTGTATGTCCGTTCTTCATAACAATTCTCCCATCTGTTTCCAGTCGATACCTATTTATGTATAGATTCTAAAACAATCCCACTGTTAGCGTCAATTGAAACCTCTGATAATACTCCCGGCTACCCCAAAACTATCCCCGCAAAAAAGCATCCCCGCGCATTTGCAGCGGGAATGCCGTTCGTCTCTATTGATCTCTATGGGTCTCTGTCAGCCCTCGATGAGCGCGATGGTGCGCTCGATGGAGTGGCCGTCGCAGGCCTCGACGTATTTCTGCCTGAAGTCCTGCAGCCTCTGCCTGTCGAACTCGCTCTCAGGTCCGCTCAGGCATTCGACTACCTCCTCAGTGCTGAAGCACAGCGGTCCCGGCGCTTCCTTCCTGAAGTCGAAGTAAAGCCCTCTCTCCTCGACGTACTGATCCAGGTCGTAGGTAAAGAAGATTATCGGGCGCTCCAGGATCGCGTACTCAAAGGCGACCGACGAATAGTCCGTGATGAGCACGTCCGCGATGGTCAGCAGCTGCTCTATATTGAGGATCTTATTAGTGTTCATGTCAAAGGCAAAGCTGCCCTCAAGTCCGTCCGGGATAGCCGGTACATCCTTTGACAGTCCATGGTGCTTGATCAGGAGCACGCTGTCACCGGAGACCGCCTCAGCCAGCTTCTCTATATCGAGTCTGTCCGGAGCCTTCGCCTTAGCGACCTCGCCCCTGAATGTAGGAGCGTACAGGATGAGCCTCTTCCCCTCTGTCTGAGGATAATTCTCGTGCAGTTTATCCAGCGCATCTCGCCTGTACTCGTCGTCGAAGAACACGTCCGTCCTCGCGATCCCTATCGGCAGTATCTGCTCGTCATCCAGATGCATCGAGTCCCTGAAGATCCATCTCTGGCCCTCGCCCGCGATGGTGACCGCGTAGATATTGCGGAATGAATCGAACTCGTCCCACTGCGCCTGGGTCTTGCCGAAGTGTGCGTTGTCAACAGTGCTGTAGCCTACATGCTTGAAGGCTCCCACGCCGTGCCATAGTTGTATGACCCTTGTCTCTTCTCTCACGTCGAAGTAGCTCAGCAGCTCATTCGTGGTCGAGAGGAAGAGCGCTTTTGCCGTGGCGAGCTCCCTGATCAGGCGGCAGCCGTTGTTGTAGAAGACGGCGTTCGGCACCTTGCGGACCTTGAGCCCGACATACACCACCTTGTACAGGCCCTCTTCCCTGATCACGCTCGCGAGCCTCGATGAACTCGGAGACGGCGAATTGCCCGACTCCATGACGACGACCTTGTTCTCCACAGGTCTGCCCGAGTTCTCAGCGTATATCGCGGGATACAGCTCCTTTATGTAACGATCCTTGAGGAACTTGTTGTATGATCCGTCTTTCTCAAGCTCCCAAAGATAGCCGTTCAGCTTCTCCAGCTCCGGAGTGAGTTTCAGCTTGTTTTTGCACTGTTCAGAAGCGAAGGCGAGCGCTCCGCTGCTGAGCTCCAGCTTCTGGCTGTTATCAAGGCCGGCCTGCTCTGCGGCGATGAACTTCGCCACGCCGGTGCACAGCTCCGCCAGATCAGAGTATCTTAAGATCGTAAGATTGCTGATGATGAAAGAATTGATATCTCCCGCCATCTCAATCTTTTTGCTCATTTCAAGGGAATCATCCTGCGTCAGTGCCGCCGCATTCTTTTTGAACACGGCAAGATCTCCCTTGAGCCGGTCTCTGGCTATCCTCCTCTTCAAGGCACTGAGACTCTTGCGCAGCCCTTTTTTCTTTACACTGCCTAGCGCAGATCCAATACTCATCGCTCCTGTCCTTTCCTTATCTGTCTTCTCCCGGGATCTACTCGTGTTCCAGGCTCGCGGTCAGGTACACAGTATCATCCTTTCTTACCAGGAATACCGGCAGCCTGTCGCCGGGTCTGAATACCTTCGCCGCCTTGCCTGCCTCTGCCGGCCCCTGCTGGTTATCACCGCGGTACAGCCCGTCGCCGCAGTACCAGAATCTCTTCTTTCCGTCGCGTTCCACAAAGGCCCTCCATCCTGCAAAGCCTTCGTCCGGGGCTTCGAAGTTCCACTCCGGAGCCTCGAAGCTCCCGTTGTTTTCGATCTCGTCCGGCAGCCTTACTTCTTGTGAATCACCCTCTGCTTCACACAGACAGGCCAGATGATACGGGTAATGACCGAGCCTCTCGCTGCAGCCGTCAAGCTCCTCCTCCGTGATGCAGTCAGAGCATATGGTATCCGCTCCGTAGTCCAGCATGGTGCATGCAAAGACCAGATCCTTCCTGATGGTATATGCGAGCACGTAGAAGCCCGCGTTCTTTATCTTCTGTATTATCTCCGGCGTAGCCTCCGCCGCTCTGATCGAAAGCGAGCAGAAACCGTTGTCGAGGCAGAAGCCGATGATCTCATCCAGCTTGTCTATGTGACGTCGGACGTTATACATATACGTCTCGAAGTGGTACATGCTGTCGACGGTCCTGTAGACCTTGCGGTTATACACCTGCAGCAACAGGCGGCTCAGCATCTCCTGATCGCCTTTGAAGTCAGCCACGAGATGCTTTATCTTCTGCTTCGCCACGTCAGGCTTCACATCCTGGATGTCCATCTCGAAGAGTATCTCCTCAGGCTGCGCCTTGACCAGCTCGTAGAATTCACGCACGTCCATCGGATGCTCGCCGTATATGTCCAGAGCCTTGGTCTTCGCATAATCCATGTGCTCGTACTGAGGTCCGTACTCGAGACCGTAGCGCTCATAGTCCTGCAGCCTGAAGCCATGGAGTATGAAGAGCCTGTCGTCCTCGGTCAGGGTGACGTCCGTCTCGAAGAATCTCTGGCCCTTTTCGTGCAGGTTGTGGAGGAAGCCCTCCTTAGAATTCAGATAGCTTCTGCCCTTATATGCTCCTAGCGCATGCGCCGTGATCCTGTTGCGGAACATCCTGTATCCGCAGTCGAGAGGCTTGCCCTCCGGCGAGACCCAGTGCGCTTCGAGTATATATACCTGAGGCGCCGCCGGATCATCGGCTGCCGGCAGACTGTCGCCTTCAAAGAATCGTTTCGTCCTGAATTCTCCCGCTGACAGAGGCTGCCATGAGCCATCCTCCATGTACCAGATCCATCTCATGTCCGCGTTCTTCTTCCTCAGGACAAAGCCGGAGAACTCAGCGTCTGCCTCTCTGTGGATAAACCTGTTTCTGATCGCTGCTTTATCAAAATCGGCGCCGTCCACGTACTGTATGGCGCACTCATTACACATTCCTCCGAGTCCCGAATACACTCGGCCTTTTACCTTTTTCTCAGCAAAAAAATCGGCATAGTCACTGGATACTGCGCCGTTTCCGAGATAAACGACGGCACCCTTGCTGCCGTCGCATACTCCTGTGATCTCGACCGGTCTCATGACCGATCTCTTTCCCATCTTCGCCAGCACGCTTCTCTTGACGCGGCTGAGTTTTTTCTTAAGCGGATCCATGCTCACTCGCTATCCCTCCATCACATACTTCATGACGCGTTCCATGGCATGCCCGTCGCACGCCGACATGAACTTCTCGCGGAACTGCTCCACCCTGCTCTTATCGAAGCGCTCATCGATATGCGCTATGTAGTCCACCATCGAATCGTTGTCCCTGAATACCGGGCCGCATTCCGCAAGCTCCTCATACGAGTAGTACATGCCGCGCTCATCCATGTATTCTTCGAGATCGAACATGAAGAAGATTATCGGTCTCTCGAACAGCGAGTACTCGAATATGACAGAAGAGTAGTCGGATATCATGATATCCGCGACCGTCATGAGCTCGGCTATGTTCATGCCCCTGCCCCTGGTCATGTCAAACGCAAATTTGTCCCTGTATTCCTCAGGGATCTCCGGGAGCTCCTTCGCATTCTGGTGATGCTTGATGAGCAGGATGTAATCATCCGAGAGCTTCTCCGCGAACTTCGCGATGTCGAGCTCGCGCGGCGCGACCCTTCCGTCACCCCTGCCGCGGTAAGTCGGGGCGTAGAGTATGACCTTCTTGCCCTTAGACTCCGGGATCAGTCTGTGCAGCTTGTCGTAGCAGCGCTCAACAAACTCCGTATCGTAGAACTCATCTGTCCTGGCCATGCCCCATGGCTGCAATACAGGATCTCCCTTTTCCTTGCCCATGAAGTCTTCAAAGACCCATCTCTGCTCTTCCGAGCAGATAGTCACTACGTCGTATTTGTTGTATTGCGGATACTCCTCCCAGTAGCTCGCGTCCCTGGCTCCGGCGTCTCCCGCCGTGGTCAGTCCCAGGTGCTTGATGACTCCGCAGCCGTGCCATATCTGCACGACCTTTGTCTCAGGCCTGATATCCAGGTATCCCAGATAAGGCGTCTGTGTATGTACGAATATCGCCCTGGCAGTAGCCGCCTCTCTCGCAAACTCCTCCGCATTAAGGAAGTGCTCCGCATAAGAGACTTCCGCATGATGGAACTCGCATAGCACAGGCTCAAACGGATAATCCTTCTTTATCCTGTTATAGACATACCTGTATGAAGAGCCGAGGCCCTTTCCTCTCTGCATGAGAACGATCTTGTTCTCGACAGGCTGAGTCTTGGCCGCATCATAGGCTGCAGGCATGCGTTCCTTGATGAAGAGAGCCCTCATCCAGTCCCTCAGAGCGCTGGTCTCCGCCTTCTGTATCTCGGAGTTCCATCTGCTCAGGAACCTGCCCGATCTCTTCGTGCCGGTCTTCTCCATGTTACGGATCACTTCATCGATCCTCGCGATCTTACGAGCGTCCGCGCCTGTCTCTTCAAGGGCCTGTTTTGTGAGTTTCGCAGCCTCAAGTCTCTTCGCCTTGACCGCGATGACCTCATCTTCGCTCAGTCCGCAATCCTTATCACCGGCATATATCCTGTATGTCCCGGCGATACCCTTGCTTCTGATATTCTTCAGTACTCCCTTTACGCTCATATCCTTATCCTTATTTACTCTCTTCGTTCTTCTGGAATTCGATCATCGCCCTGAGGATGTATATGTCCTCCGCAGTAGTCACCTTTATATTGCTGCGCGGTCCCCTGACGATCGCGACGTCCCTGCCCAGACTCTTCATCAGGCTGCAGTTGTCCACTATGCCCTCGTAATCCGGGTTGGACCTGCGCACTTCATCATGCGCCTCAAGCAGGTCGCCCAGGTAGTATGCCTGCGGAGCCTGAGCCGTATAGCAGTCAGCTCTGAGAGGAGTTTCCTCCACGTATGTCCCGCTTTTACTCACTACCGGAGTCTCGAACATCGGCGTACATGTGACTGCCGTGCCGTGTTCCTTCACCTTGGCGATGACCTCATCCACCAGCTGCGCGGAGCATATAGGTCTGACGCCGTCGTGTATCAGCACGATAGTCTCTCCGTCCTCATATTTCGCGGCTTCCCTGAGTCCGTTATAAATAGAGCCCATGCCCGTGTTGCCACCCGGTACCACGGATCTGACCTTGCTGATGCCGTACTCGCGTATCATCCCGGACAGCATGTCGATATAATCAGCCTTGCAGGCTACAAAAATATCATCCACAGCCGGATGCGTCTCAAAGATGTCCAGCGTATGGATTATTATAGGTTTGCCCTCGACCTCAAGGAACTGCTTTGGTTTGTCGGCACCCATGCGCACGCCCGTGCCGCCTGCGAAAATGACTGCTGCTACTCTGTCCATTATGGCTCCTATATCCTTGAATCATAGAATTCGATCGCGTCATCGATGCTGCCCTCGTAGAGCTTGGTCCCCTTTTCGAGCACTATACCCTTTTGACAGAAGTCGCTCGCCGTCGAGAGCGAGTGCGTTACGAAGAGGAGTGTCACGTTGGAATCAGACATGATCTCCTTGACTTTTGCAGTACACTTTTTCCGGAACTGCTTATCGCCTACGCTGAGCGCCTCATCAACGATCAGTATGTCCGGATCGCAATTGACGCTGATCGCGAATCCGAGCCTCGCTTTCATACCGCTCGAATATGACCTGAGCGGCTGCTCGATGTACTCGCCGATGTCCGCGAATTCGATGATCTTTGGCATCACATCCTCGATCTCCTCATCGGTCATGCCCATCAGGCTGCACTTCAGCCTGATGTTTTCGATACCGTCGGCCTCCACATCGAAGCCGGAGCTGAGCTCAAGAAGCGCGCTGATCTTGCCGTCCACGAATATCTCACCCTCGGTCGGAAACGCCACGCCTGTGATCATCTTGAGTATGGTCGACTTGCCGGCACCGTTGCGTCCGATGAGAGCCAGGCCTTCGCCCTTCTTCACCTCAAAGGAGAGGTTGTTGACCGCTTTCTTCTCCTTGTACGGGACTTTCTTGAAGAACATAGCCTTGAACCTCGCCTTGTCACTCTTATAGAGCTTGTATGTCTTTGTAACGTTGCTGAATCTGATCACAACGTTGTCTTTTGTATCTGCCATATCTCTCCTGTAGAACTATAATGTCCGGAACTACAGAACGTCCGGGATCTCCTTACGCAGTCTCTTGTATGACCATACCGCCAGCAGCAGCATGACCGTGAATGTCGTCGCGTAGCCGAGGAGCTCGATCTTGTCCTCCCAGAACCACACCTTATATATCAACGCCTTCCTGTATCCGCTCGAGATGACCGTGACTGGGTTGAACTTGAGGATAGTCCTGATGACCGGGTTCACGATGCCGTTGACATCATAGATGACGCCCGACAGCCAGAACAGCGCCTGTACGAAGGACTTTACAAGATTGAGGAAGTCCTTGCTCATCGCAGACATCATGCCCGCGAAGAGGGCCCACACCTCGAAGAAGGCGAACATCAGGAACATGTAGAACGGGATCTGGAGCATGTAGATGTCCGGCTTGCATCCCCACAGGAAGAATACCACGAGTGTGATCGCGCAGAGCACCAGATGTACCACGAGGTGCGACAGGCACGTGAATGTAGGGATGATGGAGATCGGGAATTTGATCTTGGTGACCAGGTGGCTGTACCTGCGGATGCAGTCCGCGCCGCCCTGGATCATATCTCTCATAAAGAACCACGGGAGGAAGCCCGCGAGCAGCCAGAGGAAGTACGGGTAGCCGTTGATAGGCTTGCCGTGTCTCAGGCCGACCGTGAAGCCGAACCAGAACACGAAAAGAGTGATAAGCGGCTTGGCCAGCGCCCACGCCCATCCGAGCGCAGCGCCCCTGTAAGTCTTGATCAGATCTGACTTCGCCAGCATACCTATCTGCTTGCTGAATGCTTTATGTTCGTCGATTATAAGTCTGAAAGTTTTAATCATCCGATGTATTATACCACAGTGTAACTCTAAGTTATATGTTGAAATAGTCAAGAATCCGTTTGCTGAACCCGTCAGTGTAGGTCTGGACCTCCGGCCTGATCTCAGCGCGCTTGTCCTTGTAAGGGTCATTGCCCTCCTCGACGTCTGCGATGAACTGCCTTAGCTCGTCCATCGTATAGATGTGATGGCCCGGCATGAAGTCCCTGACATTGTCGAAGCTCCATCCGCGCGCATCCTCGTACCTGTCGAAGTCGTCGAGCGTGTAGCCCAGCGGCCTGTCGAGCAGCATGTAGTCGATCGCGACCGAGGAGTAGTCGGTCAGCATCGCGTCAGTTCGTCCCATGAATTCGTAGAGATCCGCGTCATTGTCCCTCAGGAAGGCGTCATTGATGAAGCGCAGGTTCGTAAGCTCAGCCGTCGACGCGACGTAGTCGCTCTGGAACATGTGCTGCTTGATGACGAGGAGTATCCCCTTCTCCCTGCACCACGCATCGATCGCTTCTATGTCCCTGCCCTCGTAGAGTATAGGCATGCCGGTCTCTCCGAGATTCGTATCCGAGTCCAGCCTCGCGAGGCGGCTCTTGCGGTAGGTCGGCATCCACAGTATGACCTTGCCGGCGCCGGATTCCCTCTTCATCTCTTCGATGAGCGCGGCGGCATTTGACCTGTCGCTCCACAGCATCTCGTTGCGAGGATAGCCGAGGTTGAGTATATTGCCGTCCGGCTTCTTGAGCACGACTCTGAATATATCGATATACTTGCGGCCGGTCACCATGAGGTAGTCGTAGTAGATGACCCGGCTGTCGCTCTTCATGTCGGCCTTGTAGCCGCAGCCGTGCCAGAGATCGATGAAGTCCTGGCCCTCGCGGAACGATCTGCACCAGTTCACGTTGTGCGAGTAGAAGATGTATCTCGCGCTCATGATCGCCCTCTGGGCGGCGGCAGTCCTCTTGCGTTCCCTGTCGTATATCATGACGGATTCCACGTTCGGGATGTCGAATTCAAAGAAATTCTCCGGCTTCTCAAAGAGCCACGTGATGTGATAGCGCTCATTGTAGCCGTGCTCGATCATATAGAGGAAGAGGGCCTTCGGGTTGCCCGTGTAGTCCTCACTCGAATTAAACACGATGTGGTCCGGCCTGATCGCAGGCGGGTGCTTCATCATGCGGAAGACCTTGCCCCTGTCAGACGGATCAATGCGCCTCCATATTCCCTTTGCAACGCGAGTAATTATATTTGCCACCTGATATCTCCTATACCGTACCTTTTCTGTCCGAGATTCTTCGTCGCCTTGCTCCTCAGAATGACATAACCGGTGTCATCCCGGGACCTAGTGCATTGTAACACATCTCGCTATACGGCGACAATTCATGATATACTTGATTGGATAAGAACATTTCAGCCGGCGCATGACCGGCAAGGCAGGTGGAACATGATAGACAAGCTGGACAATCATATAATTAATGAAGACATCGAACGCATAATCGCGGAGGATCTGCCGTGGGAGAAGTTCCGCGGAGCCACGGTGCTCGTGACGGGCGCGAGCGGCATGATCCCGTCCTACGTCGCATATACATTCCTCGGGCTCAACGACAGCCTGGGGCTTGGCGTCAAGATCCTCGCTCTGGTGAGGAACGAAGCCAAGGCCAGAGGGATATTCGGACGAGTGCTCGAGAGGGACGACATCACGCTGATCGCTCAGGACGTGACCGGGCCTCTCAGCATCGACGGCCCGGTGGACTGGATAGTCCACGGCGCGAGCGCCGCACGTCCGAGCGAACACAAGGCGGCCCCGACTTCCACTATCCGAGCCAATCTGACGGGCACCTTCAACCTGCTCGACCTGGCCGTGGAGAAGGGAGCTAAAGGCTTCGTGCTGATGTCCTCATCCGAGGTCTACGGCGCGGCGGCCCCGGGCACCAAGTCGATCAGTGAGACCGACTACGGCTACCTCGACTGCCTCAACCCGCGCTCATGCTACTCGGAGGGCAAGCGGGCCGCCGAGACCATCTGCGCTTCATTCAGGGCTCAATACGGCATCGACTGCAGGATACCGCGCTTCGCCCACATATACGGACCGGGCATGGGGCTCAATGACGGGAGAGTCCAGGCCGACTTCGCCGCCAATGTATACCGCGGCGAAGACATAGTCATGAAGAGCGACGGCAGCTCGCAGCGCGCCTATACATACGTGGGCGACGCGGTGGCGGGCATGTTCTACGCCCTTCTCAAGGGCGATGATATGGCATACAACGTCGCCGACTCGGACAATGTCATCTCGATCAGGCAGCTCGCCGAAGCCTTCATCGCGAGCAGGCCGGACAAGGGCCTGAAGCTCGTTATAGACATACCGAAGGATCAGGCCGGCATGTACAATCCGGCTAAGTTCATCGGGCTGGACAACAGCAAGATAAAGGCACTCGGCTGGAGCCCTAAGGTGAGCATCGCCGAGGGCACGAGCCGAATGATCGGTCATTATGAGACGACTCTGTCATCCTGAGGGAGCGCAGTGACCGAAGGATCTCATTGAACATCTCATTGAACAACAGCACAGGAGAAACAGCATATATGGCAAAAGGAATACCAATCAAAGAATACATATCCGACGACAGACTGACCATCACAGACCTGTCCTGGGAGAGGATCTTCATGAACCTCACGGTAACCTCGGATTACGACGAGGAGATCAGCTTCAGCTTTGCGAACATCATGTTCATGAAGAGCAAGATCAAATACGACAGCAACTATAACGGCGAGACCACGGACATCCCGGCAGAGATACTTGATGAATTCAGCATCATGCCGGATACGATCCCGGGCGAGGGCGGATCCTCACACCGCGGTGAATACAGGTTCAGGCTCAACATGTCGATAATACGCGATGGTCAGTTCATGGACAACGGCAAGTGGTACCTTGTCGGCAGGCGGAAGGGCGATGAGATCGTGAGCCTCTGCTGCATGACCAATGAGCTTGCATACAGGATGGAAGATCTGTCCAAGGTATACATGTACGGACCGTCGAAGTATGCGTACATGATGTACTTCGCCTCACAGTGCTTTGACGAGGTCAATGTCATCCCGGTCTTTATCTCAAAGTTCCTGATCGAGAACACGCGCTGGAACGAGAGCTTAGTGCTGAGTAACAGAAAGACCTTGAAGGGAAAGTTCAGTCTGGCACTGCGCGCTTTCAAGGTAGGGCTTCTCCAGACGCTGTACAACATGATCTCGCGATTCCACAGGTACGATGGTAAAAACATCCTCCTGATGTCCGAGACCAAGCCTTATCTGTGGGGAAACCTGAAATATATCAACGACAGGCTCGTCGAGCGCGGGCTTGACAAGGAATACAATATCGCCCGCTCCTTCAGGATCGCCGTGGGCCAGAACAACAGCGCAGCTAACTGGTTCAGGACCATACGGCTGCTGGCCCGTCAGGATGTGATCTTCGTGGATGACTACGCGCCTGTTTTCGGATTTCTGGATCTCTCTCCGCATACCAGGCTCGTACAGGTATGGCATGCCGGCGAAGGTTTCAAGTCAGTGGGCTACTGCCGCTTCGGCCTGAGCAATTCCCCTTACCCGACAGGAAGCTGCCACCGCAAGTATGACTACGTGGTCACTGCCTCGGAGCGTCACTCCAGACTGTACAGCGAGGTGTTCGGCCAGCCGATGGATCACATGCTGCCGCTCGGCATGGCGAGGCTCGACGGCTTCCTGGATGAGGATGTGATAAAGGAAAAGACCGACGAATTCTATGCGGAGCATCCTGAGGTGAAGGGCAAAAAGCTCATTCTCTTCTGCCCTACGTTCCGCGGACCGGTCCAGAAGAAGGCTTACTTCAACTACGAGAAGCTCGATCTCGACAGGATATACGAATTCTGCGGAGACGAATACATATGGGCGTTCAAGATGCACCCGTTCGTAAAGAAGAAACCTCCGATCCCGGAGGAATATTCGGACAGGATCATCGACCTTACGCCGAGCAAGAATATCAATGACCTTTACTATGTGACCGACATCATGATCACCGACTACTCTTCCGCATACTTTGAGTATGCGCTTCTGCAGAAGCCGGTGCTCTTCTACACCTACGACAGGGAGAATTACGAGATCACGCGCGGTGTCCACAAGCCTATACTCGAGACAGCTCCGGGCAAGGTATGCGACACCTTCGACGAACTCATGGACGCTCTTAAGAACGAGGATTACGAGATCGGGAAGACCATCAAGTTCCACGACGAGAACTTCGGCGACTACGACGGCAAGGCCGCCGACAGGATAATCGATACGATCATACTGGGGAAGTGATGAGCTGTTCCCCTGATTCCGGGCAATAGAATACGAGTGCAGGAACTTTGCTACATAACACGAGTGCAGGGACATGCCCTGCACTCGCTTTTTGACTGATTATTTCAGTTCCCGATCATTTTGACCGACCCGCTCTAGTTGAACGCCTTGTGGTCCAGGGTCGCGAAGTCCAGCTGATATCTGTGGCTTCCCACCTGCTCATAGAGGTAGCCGTCACTCGACAGGTCGTTCTTATATGTCCATGTACCTACACCAAGACCATACGCCTTAGCCGTGTTGTACATGGCATCGCTGAATGCGGTCATCTTCACGGATACGCCTGTATATCCCAGGTTCCTTGCAGTCTCCACTCCCGTCATCACATTGCTGCTGAAGAGGTAGTATGTCTTCGACCGGCCTGCGCCCAGAGTCTTCTCGGCATATTCCTTGGCGGTCGACAACGGTCCGGTGTAGAAGCTGATGTAGATAGCATTGCCCTGCAGGCCCTTGCTTTCGACCATCTCTACTGTCTTCCTGACCGCCTCCCTGCTCATGCTTGGATCCTTTAGCTCGATAACAGGTACCATGCCATACGCCTTGCAGATATCCAGATATTCGCCGAGGAAGCATACATTAGGCAGTATGCTCCTTATCTCATCAGCGGACATGGACTTTACTGATGCGCTGTGACCCATAGTCCTGCTGAACGTCGCGTCGTGGTTGATCGCAATGTCGTAACTCTCATACTCATATACTTTCGCATATGCATTGAGGAACGTAAGCAGCCCTTCATCTGCACCAGACTTCAGCGAAGCGCGTACTTCGGATTTCTGCGTATCAGTCAAAGGATTATATAGATTGAAAGCACTTTTGATCTCTGCAGAATGCTCCAGGATCTTATCTGTTGTATTCCAGTCTTCAAGCGACAGCCCGTTGATGGCTGTGACTACAGCGTCAACATCTGTATCTGCACCCGATGTCGAAGCCGTTAATTTGTCCGCAGAAAGATCCGACCGGATCGAGGCCTCTGACCCATCTGCTTCCACTGCAGATTCTTCCTCCTGCGCCTCAACTGCTTCCGCTGTACCCATTGTAGGTTCTGTTGGCGGTGTCGGCAGGTCCGGCAGCACTACGTTATAAGTCGAATGCCTGGTCTCCCACACGTCGCACTCGCAAGCCCGGAATCCGATATCTCCGGCAGCCTTGAACGCATTCGCCGTATTCTCCGTATACTTTGTATGAAAACCTCTGTGCGCTATCCAGAGGACTTCATCTTTTGTATAATGATGCACGATGATCGTGCGCGCGCCGCTCACTCCCGAACCGTCCTTTGCCGTAGCGTAGACATTGCAGGACCCGTAGCCCTTCGCCGTGACCTTGCCCGAGCTGGTGACAGTTGCGACGGCCGGATTGTCCGACCACCAGGTAACGCTCTTGTTGGTCGCCCCTTTGTTGACGGAAGCTTTGAGTGTACTGCTGCGCCCCCTGTTAAGATAGCGGCTTCCGCTGACACTGATCGACGACACCGGCGTGCCTACGCGTACCTTGATCTTCTTTTTCTTGCTCGTCTTCTTCTTGCAATAGACGGTGATGTATGTGGTGCCCTTCTTCCTGGCCTTGATCTTGCCCTTGCTCGATACCGTAGCTACTTTTTTCTTCGAGCTCTTGAACTTGACCGGCGTGCTCTTCTTTACGCCGTTCTTCGTCACGGTGGCCGAAGCCTGTATCTTCAGCGTCGTGCCCTTCCTGAGCACGGTGTTCGAATTGATGTTATTCACGCTGATGCTGTACTTGGCCTTCTTTGAAGCCGCATATGACCCGTTCGGTATCGCTGTACCGGTAAATATCAGCGCACACATCACTAGCACCGACAGCACCCTGGCCGCCGCGCGTCTCATATCCACCTTCCCAATCTTATTTCTCGTCATTTTTCTCCTTCACTCGATCCCTTTCGCTGCAATCACTATAAAAAAGCACCTTTCTGTTACAGCGTATTATATAACAGGAAGGTGACGATTTTGGGTAAATAATCATTAAGTATTAGGATCAGTATTCGTCCGTACGCTTATTTATGACAGCTCTGACTGCAGCAGCTATGATGCCCGCCAGTGCGGCCGCTATCAGTATCAGGCCGAGTATGCCTCCGGGTACGCGGCTGATAAACGAGCCTTTTTTACCATCATCCGCGCGCATTCCGGTTTCTCTCCACGTCAGCGTAACAGGCTCGCCATCCTTGAGCGTTTCTTCAATAGGCCCGCCGGCCCTGTTGACCATTTTGATGGTCTTGAATTCCGGTAGATCTTCTTTTGGCGCAGCGACCTTCGGCAGCTTCTTTACTGCAGGAGGCTTGACAGGCGTTACCGGTGTCTGTACAGGCGTGCCGGGTTCCGGTTTCTCTTCAGCCTCGCAGATATCCTCTGTTTTGTCAGCGTCCTCATCCGCAACGATCGTTATGAAAAGCAGCGACGGGCTCAGCAGCTTATAGGTTGAATAAAACGTTTCATCCTTATCGACGGTGACATCGACATCCATGTAGAACTTTACAGGCGCGCCCTCAACAGGCTGAGCACCGATGATCTGCGCCAGGTCTTCTTCACTCAGCACTATATTGCCTTTGGCCTTTCTCCAGTCTTCTACCGTTATGGCCGCATGCTCTTCCTTAGTGCAGTTGGTCTCCTTCATGTAGAGTCCTGCGCGCTCGAATATCAGAGTCTCTAGCGGTTCCAGGTCGTCGATGCCTTCGTCGCTTCTGCCCTCCTCGAGGCATTTCTGTATTTCTTCAACCGTAAGCTTTACATTGTGTGTGACAAAGAAGCAGTAGTCTTTATCGGCGACCTTAACCTTGTGTATGGATCGCAGCGGAGTGTCTGTCTTGCTCTGCGCCTCATCGGCGTACGAGAATTCGCCGAGTGCTGCAGATATGACAAATAAAGACAGCATAAGTACCGAAAACCATATAAGGATCTTCCTGTGACCGTTTTTATTGTGGATATCTCTTATCATAGGATCGCCTTTCAGTGCGCTTTATCCGATCAGTTCACATCAGTACGCGCGAGTATCTCAGCCGGACGCCTTATCAGCGTATGCATGACAGGCAGCAGGCCAAACAGCAGGTTGAATGCAAATATCAGCGCAAGAGATATGAGCATAGTCTGCGGATTGCAGATAAACATGCTTGCAAACAGCTGGAGATTCTGCAGCTTATACAGCATATATGTCATAAGCAGCCATCCCGGCATGGATGCCATCACCGTGATCGCTATTATCTCTCCGGTAAACATCCTGTATATGTCGCTCTTCTTTACACCTATGGCCCTCAGCGTACCTACTTCCTTTATCCGGGACATGAACGACGCCCTCATCATCAGGAAGACTTCGATCAGGGATATTATGATGATAATCAGTCCGACTATCAGGAAGGCTCTTACCATGGAGAGTCTGCTCTTCCTGTACTGATTCTTTTCGAATTTGTACAGATCTCTGACCTTAACGCCATACGAGCGAAGAGCTTCCATCGTCTCTTCCTTGTCACGTACCGGCTTTACAGTCATGTTCTTCTGTTCGCTTATGAGCTTGTATTTTATCGTATTGTTATTGGCAAAGTATTTGCCGCTGACAGTGTCGCTGTTGTAGAAGCCGACCACCTTCAGCTTGTGCCCGTTGACCTTGGCCTTCAGCTCACTGCCGAGTTTGATCGATTCGGAATCCGCAGTGTCGACGATCACCTCATAGTCATTCTCAGGCCAGCGGCTGTTTCCGTCCCTGAGAGTCAGCTCTTTTCTGTACAGGCTGTAATCCATCAGGGATACGGATGCCGGAGCAGGCACTGACGCCCCCTCTCCGTCGTCTTCATCATCCTCATCATCCCCACTGTCGGCGTCGTCATCAGCATAATATTCATCATCTTCTTCGAAGTCACCGCCGCCGCTGCCCGCAAGCATGTCGATCATCATCGACTCCTCCGCATAGATACATGGACTATCCTTGTCCGTGATACCTACTATGGTAAAGTCCTTGAGGCCACTGAGCGTGAGATGGCGGCCGAGAAGCTCTTCAGGGTCTCTGTATCCGGCCTGTATCACGTCGTCGCTATTCTTCTGAACGCGCTTGAGTATCAGGCTGTCGACAGCCACTTCGTACTTATTCTCAGGGAGTCTGCCGTATTTGATATCCTCTTCTGAGAGATCATCTGACGAACTCAGTGATCCGCTGAACTCCGTCTCATTGCCCGATGTCTGCAGGTATTCGTCATATTTGAAGCGCGCACTGATCTGTCCCGATCCCGGCAGAGCATATTCGACCGCAGGATCCGCTTCATACTTCAGATACTCCTCGACCGTCAGCTTTGGCTGCTGCACCTCGATATACGACTTGTCGTTCATCACGAACTGATCATCCGGCATGTTCATGATACCTGCGATATTGGACACGGCATATGTCACGAACATCGCAGATAAGAAGAAGCCGATGAGCAGTACCTTCTTAAGTATATGATAATTCGCTACCGTCCGGAATCCTGATGCCAGCATAGTGAATGCGTTCAGTATGGACGAGTGGCGCAGGGGGCGCGATGCCTTGAGGCGTTCCGGGTGGAATCTGCGTGCCTCAGCCTCCTCAGCGGTCATGGCCCTGTAATGATCATCGACCAGTTCGATGCTCGAATCCCTGTCCACGATCTCGATGCGGCTGTTCGTATCACGTGACTTTATAAAAATATTGCCGCGGCTGATGACTATATCGAGATCCATCTTTGATCCGCTCTCATTGAATATGCGCATCGAATAGTCATCGTCGCTGAAGCTTCGCTGATCCTCTATATCCTGCAGGTATATCCTGTTCTCGATCCTGTAGTCAAGGCCGGCTGCATTCTGATTGATCTCATCCGAGATGACTTCGCCGTCCCTCAGGCGGATTATCCTGTCAGCGTAGAACTCAGCCAGCTCCTCCTCGTGCGTGACGAGTATCACCAGCTTCTCCCGCGAGATCGCCTTTATTATGTTCATTACCTCAAGAGTATTCGCACTGTCGAGGTTGCCGGTAGGCTCATCCGCGATGATGATCGCCGGATCCTTTACTATCGCTCTCGCGATACCGACCCTCTGGCGCTCTCCGCCTGAGAGCATGTCGGCGTAGCGCTTCCTGTAGCGGTACATGCCCACAAGATCGAGCGCATATTCGACCTTCTCCCTGATCTCCTTCCTGTCCCTGATGCCGACCATCCTGAGCACCATGGCGACATTATCGAAGACAGTCATGTCGTCTATGAGATTGTAGTTCTGGAAGATGTAGCCGATGTTCAGATTTCTGATCTTGTCTACGGCGCCAGCGGTACGGCCGGTTATCTTCTGCCCATTGATGTATATCTCTCCCGAGTCAGGCTTATCCAGGCCGCCGATGACGTTCAGCAGCGTCGTCTTGCCGCATCCCGATGGCCCGAGCAGCGCCATGAGACCGCTCTCTCCGAACTCCAGAGAGGTGTCGTTTATGACATGTATCTGGTTCGACTTGCGGCGATAGAAGTATTTGTCCACATGTTTCAGACTTAACATGATCTACGCCTCCTCTCTGTAAGTGCCCATGGCCGACTTTCTGAATATGGTATTCATGAAACGGCCCGAGATCAGCACAGCCATCACAAGCAGTATGGCTGCGAGTATGATGTAGTCACGCATCGTCAGATATGTCAGGTATTCGTTGAGCCTCGTGGAATTCAGCACGCCCATCTTGTCCAGGTAAATGAAAAGCAGGAAGAGGCCGTACGAAATCATGCAAACGAGGATCAGCTCGACTCTCATGATACGATGCGCCGCCTCCTTACCCAAACCGATCATCCTCAGCGTAGCAAAGTACACACCTCTGGATTTCAGGATGAGCCTGATAACGAAATACGCTATAAAGAACACAGCGAGAGACACTATCACTGCGACAGGCAGCTGTATGACATCAACGATCTCCTTGCTGATGAAGTTGTATATGTGGTCCTTCAGCACCAGCACGTGATATCCTCCGCGAGTCAGCATGTCCTTCATGCCTGCCATGTTCGATGTATCATCGATGAATACCGATGTCTGGAAGCTTCCCTTCTCATAAAGGCGTCGGTAATCCATTGAGTTTATGTATATCTCGCCGTTGTGGTCCGCAAGGTTCTCAAGACCCGTCTTTTTGGTGAATGTCTTCTCACCGTAAGTACCCATGACGACGAAGTCCCTCGCCGCCTCGTAATATATCGACTTTACACGAAGCTTAACTTCAGCACCTGCCGCGTAGCCTTCGTCGAACATCTCATCATAACTGGTCGGCAGCAGCATGTAGCCTTCAGGTACATTATCGTTCACCACCAGGCCGCCCGCCCCCGGAGTGAGGGTCTCCATCGTCCTGCCGATGAGCATCGTAGTCCTGCTGTTCGCAGCGTAGAGCCCGCTGCGCAGCTCGATCATCTTATGATCGGTAAAGTAGATCTTCCCGTCTTCCGAGTCACTGTAATCGTCGTCCTCTTCACTATCTTCATCATCGACCGTTCCCACATCGCCCGTGCCATCATCCATGAATACTATTCCGGCGACTACTATCTCCTGCTCTGTTTCATCTTCATCCGTTGTTATAGTGTAGGTCTGACCGATCATCTGGTCCGGTCTGTCTCCGAATGACCATCCATCATCTATACCTTCAAGGACTACCTCGTTATCCGCTTTAGGCAAGTCTCCCAGATCCGGTTTTTTATCCAGATCAGCAATATTCATCATGTATCCGCTGAAGGATATCTGGTCATTCTGGATGAATACGCTTGAATCGTAAATGGCATCCTCGTGCACCACCTTGTCAACGTGAGGCGCAGTCTCAAGAGCCTTATAGTCAGCGCGCGTGAAAGGATTGCGGTCCTGCCTTTCGACCACTATGCGCTTCGGATCGTAGTTCGTGAAATAATCGTTCCACCCTGTTTCAGAAACTGTATCCTGCTGCTTCCTGACCGTCACATACTGAGCGGCTATAGAACCCGTTACGAAAAGGAACACCAACAGGAGCAGGAGGAACTTAGCCGGGATATTGAAGGTGTTGCGGACTCCCAGCCTTAGCTGCGTAGCGTAAGGCATGCCCTTTTTCTTATCAGGCGCGGAAGTCTGCGCATCAGCGTTGCTGAGATCTCTGTCTTTGCGGGCTGTCACTTTCCCCGTATCCTCGATTATCCTGCCGTCGTGCATCCTTATTACACGTGAAGCATGGTCCCTGAACTGATCATAGTTGTGTGTGACGACGATCACAAGCTTATCGGATGCGATCTCCGTCAGCAGATCCACGATGCCCGCAGCCGACTCACTGTCCAGATTTCCCGTAGGCTCGTCGGCGACCATTATCTTAGTGTCCTTAGCAAGAGCGCGGGCGATCGCCACGCGCTGCTTCTGGCCTCCTGACAGCTTTGAAACTTTCTGGTTTCGCTGCTTCAACAGGCCGACCTTCTCGAGTATCCCGGGCACCTTCTTACGTATCTCAGTAGCGTCGCGGCCCTCTATCTGCATCGCAAGCGCTACATTCTGATACACAGTGTAGCTTGATACGAGATTGTAGTTCTGGAATATGACCGATATGTATTTCTGTCTGTACGCTTCGAAATCCGATGCAGTGTAATGGCTGGTCTCATGCCCTTCGACGTACATCTCGCCCTCTTCATAAGTGTCGAGGCCTGCGATGACATTCAGGAGGGTAGACTTGCCGCTGCCGGATTCTCCGGTGATCACAACAAACTCGCCAACGTCCAGATCCAGATTCACTCCGGATATGCCGCTGGCGATGATGCCCTTATTATAGTAGAACTTGGAAACGTTCCTTAATTTGATCATGCGCATATGATAACACATCACGCCTGGAAATAAAAGAACAGGAGGTGAGCATTTGCTCACCTCCATAGGTTGATCAAATCGTTCTGTCGATTAATCCGGTATTAATACCAGAAGAAGCAACCCAACTCAGAATCTGCTTCATGCTCAACGAATGAGTTAATCATATTCATATATCTCTGCTTTGAGATCTTTGTCTTGCTGTACTTAAACACATACTTTCCGTATGCCTTTTCTTCTGATTTGATAATATTTCCTTCTTCATCATAGGTGTTATAAACGCCTAAAACGATAGCTTCTGCAACATTTCCTTTCTTCATTACATACTGGACATTTATATCTGGAAAATACTTGTTTTTCTTCGCATCATACCAGCCCTCCTGTACAAGGAGTCCTTTATTGTTAAATGTCGCATATACGCCGGAACCATCACTTGAAGACTGTTCTGTTACCGCGCCGTTTTTATCAAACCTCTTCCAGTTTCCTGTAGCAAACATATAGCTAGGGATGCCCTTCTTCTGGACTGTATAGAGAACTGTGTTGCTTTCGCTTCCCCCGGCATAAGCTCCTGCCTCGGTCTCTCCATAAACATAACAAGACGCAGTAGGGATTCCGTTTTTGCCATAGGCAACGCTTCCGCTATACTTAGCGTTGTATTCTCTTTCTACTCCATCCTTGCCTTCACCGGTGTAAACATAATATACTCCGCTATAGTTGCTAACTTTGCCCTTAGTATACTTGTTTGTTTCAGTAACAAAGCCTACTTCATTCCTTACAGTCATCGACTTAGGAGTCTTTCCCTTATACTTGTACTTATAAGTCTCGGTTGTAACAGTTCCGCTTACAGGCACGTTTAAGAAGAGATCGTTAGCATCATAACTTGTCCTTTTTCTCTCACTCGGATTTTTCTTCTTGTCATACTTAAAAGCGGTTTTATTCTGTGGAACATATTTGTCATCTGCGGTACCATATTTCCCGTCTTTTCCATAATTGTAGTCATAATATGTCACTTCTTTGATGAGCTTTCCGCCCTTCTTGCTGCTCTTAGCCATTACAGGCATTGGTACCATCAGCGCTACTACCATAGCAAGAACGATACCTCTCGATAACCATTTCTTCATAATACATACCTCCTAATAGTTAAAATAGAAACTTTAACTGTTTCTTAACAGTTGTTAATAATAGGATAGTTTATTTTTATGTAAAAATCAATTGTCCATATCTAAAATATGTGCGGTGTCATACAAAAAACTATGAAGAGCCCTGCTAAATCAGACTAAACAGATAAATAATGGCCACAAATCGTATCCAATTATTGTTAACTACTATATATTGATTTAGCGCTTGTATTTTAGAATTGCCTGCATCCCACGGCTGATCGATATCGTAACCTTGCTGACCACCGGTGCCATCAGTATCGCGATCGCTATCATCGTGAAGTAAAGTGTGACCTTGTACATCGGCCAGCCCATTGCGGCGAATATGCCCCACATCGCCACATGCAGCAGATAGAGTTCCAGCGAATACCTTCCAAAAAATCTCAGGATCTTTCTGACAGCTCCAGCATTTTTTATCAGATCTATGCAATAAGTCGATCGTAGCCATG
>JAZUNV010000112.1:0-7716 GCA_045604305.1 Anaerovoracaceae bacterium
ACGAGGTAGTTGTCGTATTCGTGGAGGCCGCTCTCCGAGATGCTGTCAGTCAGCCTGTCGTGGTTGCCCTGCACGAAGAGCATCCTGTCGCTTCCCGTCAGAGGCGCCTCGTCAGATATGATCTCCCTGATCTCCTTGATGGCATCGTCCGGGCTTATCTGATAGTCATGCTTCCCGGCAACATTGCTGTAGTCGCCGCAGATGACGGCGGCGTCGATGTGCCTGCCGTCCTTTTTCGCGCCTCCGATCAGGCCTGCGAGCGTATCCTTCGGCTCCGGAAAGTCCTTCTCACTCTGATAATCCGAAGCGAACATTATGGTGTCGAGCGGCCCGAAAGGGTTCCGCCTGTAATTGAGCTCAAGGTCCACCGCGGTATCAACGTTCCCCGTGAAGTATGCGTCCGCCCCTATGTCTATGGCCCTCCTGATATCATTCTCCGTATCAACAGGCCACGCGCTGATCCTCTTGCCGGCCTCATGGGCCGCTGCGCAGTTGGCTTCGTCCATCAGGTCTATCCTGACCGCAGCCTCGTCCACGCAGTCGTTCCCGAGGGATTCGTTGAACACGCCCTGCGACTTTACGATCTGTATCTTGGGCATGTCCGGCCATATCGCCTCGGCCTTCTCTAGAGCGGACGGGAATTCCGACTGCAGCATGATCCTGTCCTCCAGACCGTACTCCCCGACCAGGGTCCTGAACGCTTCTATCGCATCGTCATCCGCGGTCTTGAGTTCAGGCAGATAGTACACGCTGTCCCCGTAGCGCTCAAAGACCTCGCTGAGCTTCAGTATCCTGCTTCCGCTCCTGCTCCTGAGCCTGTCTATCTCGCTGTCGGACATCGACGAGTAATCCCTGCGGACTCCGGTCATCCTCGCGGCGCTCAGGTCATGCGAGACATAGAGCGTCCCGTCGCAGGATATCACCAGGTCGGGCTCCACGTAATGGGAACCTGCCTCTATGTCGGCATCGTAGGCCTCGAAGCTGTGCTCATCTTCCCGTTCGGTATGGCCGTGAGCATATATGCGGTGGACGGATGCCCATCGGAAGAAGTCATTCTCCACCATCTCGCTGATGCGTATGCAGCCGTCATTGATCCCGGCCGCCACCAGCGCAGGCTCCCGGCCTGAGAGCCGGTCCGTCGCATCCGCTGTCTGAGGCACGCCGGCAGCAAGCGTCAGCGCCAGCAGAGACAGTGCCAGGAGATGGGACATGACAAAAGAAGAGCTCTTAAAAGCTCGTCTTAAGATCTCTTCTTTGCGTCTTTGTGTGGCGGAACGTCCTGTCTCCATCTGACTAGAATTCTCCGAGGTACAGTACATGGCTGTCCCTGTTGTAGTGGCTGAACACCGTCTTCTTCTTGTACTTGTATTTCCAGACTTTCTTCTTTACCTTTTTGTATTTATACTTCCAGACTTTTTTCTTCTTCCACTTGCCGTTTTTGAAGACTTTCTTCTTTACCTTCTTCCACTTTACCTTTTTCTTTACTTTCTTCCAGACCTTCTTCCATTTCTTCTTGACCTTTACGGTCTTGTAGGTCGGATCGTTGTTGTAATTGGCGAGGTAGAAGTGCGATCTGCCGTTCGAAGTCTCGATGTGATAGAGGTCCTCACCCTCGTGGGCTCCCGGTATGGTTATAATCGCGGAGCAGAGTCCGTTGCTGCCACAGTACCATGTATCCACAGTCGAATCCCCGTTCAGCAGTTTCTGCAGATTCTCGGCATGCCAGTCGAAGGCGACCAGAGAGTTCCTGCCGTACTTGCCGCCGAATTCCGACATCACGAAGTACACATATGTGTCATCCGCATCTATTGACTGGAAGGTCCCGCCGATGCCGCTGAAGTTGGTAAATGCCGCAGCCTTTGCCTTGCGGGTCTCAGCATCGTATATGACGATATTGTGATCCGCCCTCTGCATGGTTATGTAGCAGTCGTACTTCGCATTGTATGCGATCGCGGTCACTCCGACAGCGCTTCCGTGGCCTACCAGCTTCGGCCTGAGTTCCGACATGTCCAGGTTGACCGGCTCTATGCTGTTCAGGTTGTTCGGATCAACGAGGTGTATGGTCTGCCTGGTATTGATGTATGACGCGACTACGACCCTGTTTCTTTCACTGTCGTAACACATGCTGTTGCCGTGCGCGAAGTAATATGGATTTGACACTCCGACGCATGCCCCGTCGCTCATGCGCACCTTGACCAGCCTTCCCCAGTCATTCGTATCCCTGAGGCAGTAGTAGCTGTATTCGCCCTTGTCGTCAATGCAGCTTCCCTGGAGTATGGAGTATCCGTAGATGCCTTCGCCCAGATATTCTCTGAGGTTGTAGTAGGCCCCTGCTGAATTCGTCACCCTCGATGCCGAAGCCGTGAAGCTTCCAAGTACGCGTCTGGTTGGTGCCGGGTATACCTTCTGTTCCGGATCGCCCTGATCAGTTCCTTCCGTGGAGAGGCCGAGCTCTGTGGCTCTCACTTCCTCAGGTTCAGCGTTCGTCTCCGTCCCGTTTGCATCCTGGGTTGTCTCCTCATTCGTGCCTTCATTCTCTTCGGCATCCGCCGTCTGATCGTCCGCGGAAACCTTCACCTGATCTACCTCTGCATCCGCCGCTTCAGCGTCCTGAGTCTGCACGCTCTCACCGGAGCCGGCATTCTCCTCAGCAGCCCAGGACTCAAATGGAACACTGAAAGTCATTGACAGCATCAGAGCTGCCGCCAGTGTCATGCTTACTATTCTTTTTGCCAGATCACTTTTCATTTTTACCGTCTCTGTGTCTCTTTACCAATATGACAGCCAGTATCGCCAGTCCCAATACAGATATCATAATACCATATTTTACATACGGATTATCATATCTCAACATTATTAAATGTTCGCCCTCACCAATATATACACCACAGAAGGTCGTATCGAGACCGCTGATCTTGTCAGCCTTAACGCCGTCCACATAGACGTCCCAGTTGTCGTGGGCCGGTATCGAGAGGAAGAGTATGCCGCCCTTGTCAGAGCTGACCCTGCCTTCGACCTTCCGATCGCTGTAGTCTGTGACATCGAGGCGGGCCACCATGCACTTTGAAGCGTATCTGTCGTAATTGGCGACGCTCATTGCCGATACATACAGCCTGTCGAAGGTGTATGTGCCTTTGGAAGTCAGTGTGATCCTGATCTCGTCGTCTCCCTCGAGATGGCCCATGTTGATGTCATGGTTCTTAAGGCCCGCGACACCCTGCCTGCTCTTCTGCCTGACCACGTGCTTGAGGACCCTGCCGTCCTCCGCAAAAATCTCATACGAGCCGCCGTCGATGCCGTCTTTGCTGTTGAGCAGCAGATTGTCGAAGGACACGACCAGCTGACTCTCAGGCACATCCTTTACGGATATGGTGAACGACGCATCGCTCCTGTCCGCGATGATGCGTCCGTCCTCCACCGTGCAGCCTTCAGTCGATGTCACCTCGAACGGGATATCCTCTATCTCTATGTCGATATCCTCCGCCTTTACCATAGGAACATCTCCGGCCTTGTCCGCCTGATCGTCAGGTATGACGGCCGCCTGCAGCATCGCCTGCTCCATCGCGAGCCTGCCAAGTTTCTCAAATTCGCTCTGAGTCATCGCCTCAGGCAGTACGAAACCGAGGCCTGCGTCATATTTGTTCCTGAACACATTGACGCCGTCAATCTCGCCGCTCTTCTCAAAGCCGTAGGCCGCATAATTATCGGAGTCCTTCGTCCCTTCCGGATCCTTCGCGTCACTTCCCAGAAAGTACCTCACACCGCACAGGAAATCGAGCCCCATGCGGTTGCCGTTGGAGACCATAAACACCCTGCGCGCATAGCCGTAGCTGTTGCCGAGCTCCACGTTGAAATCGGTCAGGGTCTCAGGGATCCTGCTGTTATAAATGATCAGATTGTTGGTCTTCCACCAGATGTTCTCGTTGGAAGGGAACTTGATGACCGCATGCCTCGAAATGGCATCGACGGAGTCTATCCTGTAGAAGCCCTCGTCATCTATCTCAGGACCGGCCCTGAGAGCCGACTCCTGAAGGTTGTTGTATACTGAGGAATTCCTCGCGAAGTTCTCTATGTTGTTGCTGAAGCCCCTCGCCCAGCCCAGCGAGAGCGAGACAAGAGGTATCAGGAAGAATGCAGCGTACATACGCCTGCTGATCCTTCCCTGCCTGCCGATCACCGCCAGAAGCGCAAGCAGCACTGCTCCCGCCGCCAGCTGGAGAGGCACGTATATCCTGCCCGTCCTGCTGATCTGTATGATCCCGAGGCTGTAGAAACCGAAGGTCCATATCGCGATGATGACAAGGCCGAGCCCCGCGAGCATCAGGTTCTTATCGTCTTTGAAGCGCTCCGCCTCGAACTGCTCGATGCCGCACCACTCCATGAAGAGCAGCAGGGTGTATGACCACCTCGGCGTGATGTATCCGAAGCCGTTGAACATGCTGCAGAAGAAAGGTATCAGCATCATGGCGGTTAGAATGATCGTCATGATCGTGGCAGTCGACTTCTTCGATATGTATCTGAGTGCCACAGGAATCAGCATGAGTATCAGTATGTAAGGTCCTATGTCGCTGTAGTCAAAGGTAGCGCCGGTCCCGAGCAGCATCTTGCCGAAGGTCGTATACCAGTCGCTGTCAAAGATCAGGCCGTAAGTCCCGCCCGTGCTGTCGGTCGAAGCCCTCATGATGGTGAAGGCCGAGAATATCGAGCTGCAGGCGGATATCATGATGCCCACGATCCCGTAACCAATGAACTTCCCGATCGTGATGAGGTAGTCGCCGAAACGGAACTCATCGTTGTAGGCGAAGTATCTGATAAGTATGTACATCACTATCGCGATCGCCGACATGTAGGCATAGTAGATCGCGAGGAGCATGTAGTAGGCGACGGTCAGTATGAACAGTATCGGGTTTTTACCTTTATATATCCTGTCGACTGACGCGACAAGTATTGGGAAGAGATATGCGTTGATAAGCGACTCGCTCTGTCTGAGTGCGAGGCCGATGAAACACGCCGAGAAGGTATAGAGCACTGCGCCGAGCAGCACCTTCCTGTCCTCGAGTTCGACTTCCCTGCCGAGCACTATGAAAGCCAGGCCTCCCAGGTACATCCTGAGGAGTGCGGCGAACGTGAAACCGAGTTCCAGATATCTGATTGGGAAGAGAGAGCCTATTAGAGAGCACGGATCCATGAAGTTCTCGAGAGGCTCGTCGAGACCCGGGCCCTCATACCACGACCAGAAGGAGAAGCCTGCGCCCGAGAGAATGTTGCTCAGCTGGTTCCTGAACTCGATCAGCCTGAAGGCCCCCTGCTTGTAGGCGTCGTGGAACTGCATCACCGATCTGTGCGAAAGTAACAGCACAGCAAAAATTCCTACTACGAACACGCAAAACAGCAGTGTGTATAGCAGGAATATTTTGTACCTTTCCCTGTATGGGTGTGTGATGACGCTACTCTTCTTCACTTTCACTTCGCGTTATTTTTTCCTTGACGTTCCTGGCCAGGTTTACTAGGAAGCTCTTGCTCCTCGTCTCATCGGCCGCTTTGAGCTCCTCTTCGCTCGGGTTCTCGATCTCATTTATCGCTTTTATGCATTTATTGAGAGAATTCTCGTCCACCCTGTAGACCGAGTACTTGTTCTTTGATGAAAGCGAGGCGACATAGTCCATGTCGTATTCGCCCTTTAGCTTCTGGCTCTGCACGTCCCAGGCAGCCAGTTCGGCCAGCTGCATCTTTACCAGCTCCTTCATCTCAGCAGCCGACATATTGGTCGTGAGATTGTTGCCGGCGGCATCGAGCACCTTGCCGTAATTCGTCAGCAGCGCCGTGGACGAAGTCATCTTCTTGATGATCGCCTTCATGACTCTCTGCTGGTTCTCAACTCTGATGGAATCCTGCCCCTCAAAAGCGTGGCGCTCTCTTGCGAAGTACAGCGCTTCCCTGCCGCCGAGGTCGTTCCATCCCTTTTCATAATGGTAACCCTTGAGGCTGCTGTCGAAGGCCACAGGCGAATATACGCGGATGCCTCCCATCGCGTTGATGATGTCCCTGACAGCGGTGAAGTTCATCTTGACATAGTAGTTGATATCTATGCCCATCCAGTCCTCGACGGTGTCGAGAGTCTCCTCGACGCCGTACACTCCGGTATGGGTCAGCTTGTCCATCTGCTGTGCGGTGTGGAGCTTGACGTAGGAGTCGCGCGGGATGGATGTGAGCATAACCTTCTTGGTCCTCGGATTGACCGTCACTATCATGTTGACGTCGCTTCGCTCGAGGTCAAGTCCCTTCTCCTCTTCCCACTGGTCGATGCCTGTAATATAGATATTGAAAGGCTCCTCGGTGATCGTCACGCCCTTGGAACCGGGTCCGCTCGCATCAGTCGCGCCTCCGCTCACCTTGTTGAGCATGGCGAAGGTGCTGCCCATGAAGCCCGTCAGAGACACGAGGCCCGCAACGAATATGAGCGCAACAAAAATCCCTATGACGCGCTTCCATCTGTATCTGCTCGCAAATAAAAAGCATGTGATGAGCAGCAGCGCCAGCATGACGACTATCATTATGATAGTCAGATCAGGCGGGAATGTGTTGAGTACTATCAGCATCACGAGGAATCCGATCGCAGCCACTCCCATCAGGAGCAGAGCCACTATGTATGGCTTCCTGCGCGGGAATGCCCTGCGCTTTTCCGATGAAGCTGAGACATGCTTAGCCTTTCTCTTATCGGCGCTCGCGCTGTATCGAACTCCCTCTTCACCTGTTGGCATGTTATTGATTATCTTATTCCTGGCTTCGTGCTTTCCTTCCACCTATTCCGTCCTGTCCGCGGCAGCTGCCCTCTCCTCGGCATCCACCTGCTCGATGGCGGCTTCACGCAGCTCCTTCCTGCGCTCGCGCTCCGCATTGAGGTACTCCACGAACGTTTCCTTTTCTATCTCATTCACATCCTGTGTGATGATCTTCTTGATACTCTTCTTCGGTTTCTTAGGGACTATAATAATACACATATACAGCAGCGCAATCAAGAACAAAGGCACTGCATCTTTATACAGCTCGCGGCTGATGAGTATAGCGACTTCTCCCATGATGCCGACAATGCCGTACATGATGAGTACGGATCTCCTCTGGCCGAAGCCCGCAGCCATCAGATGATGGTGGAGGTGGCCCTTGTCTGCGCTCATCACGGACTCGTGCTTGAGCGAGCGTCTCAGCATCGCGAGCAGAGTATCGAAGATAGGCACTGCAAGAGTCAGCATCGGGATGATGGCTCCGACCACCGTCGCCTGCTTGAGAGGAGATATTACCGAGAGCACCGCTATCATGTATCCCAGGAACAGGGCTCCCCCGTCCCCCATGAAGGTCTTGGCCGGTGAGAAGTTGAACGGCAGGAAGCCGATGCATCCGCCCGCTACCGCCACGAGTGCGATGCAGACAGGCATGGAGCCGAGCCTGACACCGTGGATATAGGCGATATACGCAAGCGAGAGCGACATTATGGCCACTGAGCCCGCCGCAAGTCCGTCCAGTCCGTCCATCAGATTGACCGCATTGGTGATGCCGACTATCCAGAGCACAGTGATGATGTACCCGGCGCCCGTGCTGAGCAGCACGTTCGCGTGGGAGTCGGTCACGGCCGCTCCAAAGAAGTTGCTGATGAATGTGATCCTGATGCCCATAGCGTATACCAGGGTAGCTATCAGCAGCTGTCCGCTGAACTTGACT
>JAZUNV010000113.1:0-2753 GCA_045604305.1 Anaerovoracaceae bacterium
AATATAGAGAAAAACAGTAAAGTCAGAAAGAAGAAGGAGAAAGCTTCGAAATGAAAACAAGGATCATTTCAGGACTGGTGATGGTGCCTCTCCTGATAGTGCTGTACCTGGGTGGCATCGTGCTCTGGGCAGCAGCGCTCATAATCGCGATGATGGGAGTGCATGAATTCTGCAACGGATGGAACGCGCTCGAGGTGCAGCCGAGCAAGCCTATATGCTATGTGATGACCGCGCTGCTCTTCCTGACGTATTTCATCGTCAGAGGCGTCACTGCGGTGCCGACCTTCTATGCCAACATGATGCTGATGACGATATGGCTGTTCGTGACAGTCGCAATCGGTCTCATCTACGGCTGGAAGATAGTAGAGAGGGGACCGTATGATGCGGTCACTACAGTGACGGCTCTCGTATACATCCCGTTCTTCACATATCACATGGTGCTGATCGACATGACGCCATACAGACTCTTCATCTGGATCGTAGTCATCGCCGCGTTCGGTTCGGACATCTGCGCGTACTTCACGGGATACTTCCTCGGCAAGCACAAGATGGCGCCGAACCTGAGCCCTAAGAAGACTATAGAGGGCGCGGTCGGAGGACTCGTGGGAAGCTCGCTTCTCGCATGGCTCTTCGGCTTCATCTTCATGAGAGACATGGCTATGGTCTGCCTGGCACTCGGCTTCTTTGGCGGAGCGGCCGGCATGGCGGGCGATCTCACAGCATCCGCGTTCAAGCGCAAGATGGGGATCAAGGATTACGGCAAGCTGATCCCGGGACACGGCGGCATCATGGACAGGTTCGACAGCGTGATATTCGTAGCACCTGTCGTATACTACACGATCTGCGCGCTGACCGGGATACTGATGGTCTGATACGGATAAAGGACTGCGATCCTGCCGGATTGATCAGGACAAGGATCGCGATGTAAAGTAAACTTTACATAGAATATAAAAAATATAGGTACAAAGGAGTACTGATTTGAAGACAGCTATACTATTTGTTGTGATGCTGCTGGTATTGGTCATACCTCACGAGTGGGGACACATGATCGTGGCCAAGCTGTGCGGCGTCAGAGTTAATGAATTTTCGGTGGGCATGGGACCGCTTATCTTCCAGAGGAAGAAGGGCGACACCATGTATTCTCTTCGTCTGCTTCCGCTCGGAGGCTACTGCATGATGGAAGGCGAGGAGGAGGCCGTTGACAGTCCGACCTCGTACAGCAGCAAGACGAATCTGCAGAAGATAGCGATACTGCTGGCGGGAGTCACGATGAACGTGATCATAGCGGTGATCGCCGTCACGATCGCGCTCTGCCTGACAGGAGTAGTTACGAACTCCCTGGCTTCCGTGGTACCGGATTCTCCGGCAGCCGCAGCGGGACTCAAAGCGGGCGATACCATCACAGCCATCAACGGGGCGGAGACGGACACATGGGAGAAGGTCACGCTCGCCATCGACGGCTACAAGGAGGGGGACGATCCTCTCAAGATCACATATCTGCGCGACGGCAAGGAGACGACGACAGAGGTGACGCCTGAGTACAATGAAGAAGCCAAGGATTACATGATAGGCATCACTGCGGGAGTGACGAAGAACATCTGGCAGTGCGTGAAGATGGGACCACGGACGACGTGGGAACTCAACAAGGCGATGCTCTCGGGCTTTGCGATGCTGTTCAGGGGACAGCTCCACAAGGACGATGTGGCCGGACCGGTAGGGCTCGTCAAGATAGTGGATACCGCGGCAGATTACGGAGTCGCGCCATATCTGACGCTTCTCGCGCTCGTTAGCCTCAACCTCGCGCTCTTCAACCTGCTTCCTATACCGGGACTTGACGGAGGCAAGATATTCTTTATCATCCTAAAGGTGATATCCGGCGGCAGGATCAACGACGACATGGAGTACAAGGCCACGATAGCAGGCATGATAGTGCTGCTGTCGCTCTTCGCGCTCGTGACCGTCAACGATGTGATGAATCTGTTCGGAAAGTAGGAAAGGAAGATAAAATGTCCAGAACGGTATATTGCGGTGATGTCGCCATCGGAGGCGGCGCGCCTGTATCGATACAGTCAATGACGAATGTGGACACCCGTGATACGGATGCCCTGGTGAAGCAGATCACTGAGCTCGCGGATGCGGGCTGCCAGATCGTGAGATGCGCTATCCCTGACATGGAAGCGGCCGAGTCCTTCGGCAGAGCGAAGAAGCTCGTCAGGGTTCCTCTGGTAGCAGACATCCACTTCGACCACAGGCTTGCCATAGCCGCGATAGACGCGGGTGCTGACAAGATCAGGATCAACCCCGGTAATATCGGGAGCGTGGATAAGGTCAAAGCCGTAGTGGACAAGGCCAGGGAGCACGATATCCCTATCAGGGTCGGAGTCAATTCCGGCTCGCTCCAGAAGGACCTGATAGAAAAGCACGGCGGAGTCACCGCTGATGCTCTGGCAGAGAGCGGCGCAGGCATGGTGAAGTACATCGAGGATCTCGGCTACGACAAGCTGGTCGTATCGATCAAATCCTCCAACGTGCGCATGAACTACGATGCCCATCTCAGACTCAGGGAGCTGACTGACGTGCCTATCCATGTAGGCATCAAGTCGGATCGTAGCCATGTCGTTCTGTGGGCCAAGGAGTTGCAATAGTTGCTTGTCTTCCTAAGACCGCTTGGCCTCCGACTTAACGTGCGCATGAACTACGATGCCCATCTCAGACTCAGGGAGCTGACTGACGTGCCTATCCATGTAGGCATC
>JAZUNV010000114.1:0-5317 GCA_045604305.1 Anaerovoracaceae bacterium
CCTGCGAAGCTGCATATGACGCAGTCCTCGCCGGCAAGAAGCCTGTAGTCGTTGAGTTCCTCGACGACCTCATCGTCGCTCCTGGCACATGCCTCGCCAACTCATCGTTCCTGAGAGAGGCTCTGCCGTTCAAGGGAGTTCCTGTACATCTGAGAAGCTCTGTCACAGAGATCGGCGACGGCTTCTGCATGATCAAGAACTTCGAGACAGGCGAAGAGTGGAAGGAAGAGTGCGACTGCGTAGTAAACGGTATCGGATTCGTTCCTAACGACAAGTTTGCTTCGATCAAGGACAAGCACCTCCACAGAGTAGGTACCTGCGTCAAGTGGGGAGCTCTGAGAGAAGTTATCTGGAGCGCATGGGATGTAGCAATGAAGATCTAGTATCTTACATACCATCACAAATAAAATATCGGCTGTAGAGTTCAGAACTCTGCAGCCGGTTTTATTTCATCACGTATCGTTTAGTCAAGAATCATTTGTAACATCTATCATGCGGGAATTCATGAAGAAAAGCAACCAACAGAAAACATTTCATGAAGGCTCCGAAGTTGTAATCCATTCCAGGTTGGAGCCTATGAGAAGGATAATAAACATATCGTTAACTTATCTAGGACTATTTCACAGGATCGCCTCTCGTAGTCCTATTTCCACAAACGTGAATTCCCGGAATATAGGACTTAAATAGAAAAAACCCGAGAATAGTCCTATTTATACTCTTTCTAAATTGAAAAAACTAGGACTGCTGAGCATCAGATGCCGCATCAGTCCTAGATTTCGCCATTTGGAACTTGTGAATCTAGGACTGCAGCACGAAAATAGGCTTCATAGTCCTATATATTACAGTATTGTACTAACGGTTCTTTCTCGCGATCACTCCTGCTGTAATACATATCACCATGGTCGCAGCGATATCTATTACAGTGCTTCCAAGCGGCAGATCCACTGTCATCAGCCACCTATAGAGCAGGAATCCCGCGAACCATACGATGAGGTTCCTTACGCAGAACAGACTCTCCTCGTGACTCTCCCTGAGTATGAAGAAGTCCGCGAGCATCACGGCTATCATCGGAGCGAATACCGAGCCTATGAGATATAGAAAACCCGTGATGTCGTCCATCGGAAAGGCTATCGCCGCAGCAGTTCCCAGAGCCGCTGCCCCTATCGCCACATGGCGGCCGTTTATCTTCTCCGAGAATAGCTCGCTCGATACGCCGGCCGAGTAAGCGTCCAGGAATGTGGTCGTGACCGTAGACAGCACTATTATCACGAGGCCGGCGATGCCGAGGCCCGCCTTGAGCATTATCTCCGCGATATCTCCCGTCCCGGTCAGTATGGCTGCTCCCATGCCGATCACGTACATCCAGCAGCTGACAAGCCCGTAGACAACAGCCGACCATGCCGACGCCGCCAGCGGTTTCTCAGCCTCCCTCGTGTAGTCGCTTATCAGCGGCAGCCATGATAGCGGCATCGCTACGTTGAGCTCTATCGCTGCTCCGAAGGACATGCCTCCCTCCGCAGGAGCCGAAAGGTCTCCGCTTCGGAATATGACCGCCGAGAGTATTATCGTGAGAATGAACAGTGCACTCATTGCGATCACGTTTATCTTCCCAAGGCTCTGTATGCCTATGAATATCCACAGGATGATGAGGCCTCCTATCACCAGCGCCCATAGCCACCTGCCCCAGGCAAGAGCCCCGTTCGCCGCCAGCGCTCCGTCGTATATCATTATGGCAGTCCAGCCAACCAGCTGCATCACATTGAGGGCTGCGAAGAGGAAGGCTCCCCTGTTGCCGAAGCTGAGTGTCACTGTCTCCATGGCGCTCATCCGCCTGCTTCCGCCGATGTACCCGGCCAGGAAGAGCAAGAAGCATCCGATGACATGACCGATGATTATCGACAGCAGTCCCCTTCCGAATCCGAGTGGTGCAAGATAAGTTCCCGAAAGGATCTCGGCGAGGCTCACGCCCGCGCCGAACCATATGAGAGCATTGCTGAAAATGCTCGTCCTTTTCTCCTCCATCGCGTTACGCCTCCCCTCTGACATCATCAGGGAGTGCGAAATTGTGCATCATAGGTCCGTGGCCCGCCCCGAGATCGAGCATGGCAGCGAGTGCCCCGGACAGATAGTCCTTGGCCCTCTCTACAGACTCGCGAAGGCTGTATCCCTTAGCGAGATTGGATGCTATAGCGCTCGAGAGCGTGCAGCCAGTACCGTGTGTATTAGGATTATCTATGCGTCTGCCGCGGAACCATAACGCTCCGTTCGTATCAGGTCCACAGAGCACGTCGTTCGCATCGTTCACTCTGTGGCCGCCCTTTACAAGAGCCGCGCAGCCGTAGAGCTCAAACAGCTTCGCTGCTGCCTTCTCCATGTCTCCTTCATCCGCTATGCTCATGTCAGCGAGTATCTCGGCCTCCGGGATATTAGGCGTGATCAGGGTCGCAAGCGGAAGTATCTCCGTTTTAAGAGTCTCTATGGCGTCCTCCGCTATCAGCCTGGCTCCGCTGGTCGCGACCATCACAGGATCTGCGACTATGTTGACGGCTTTATAGCGTCTGAGCCTGTCGGCTATCACCTTGATGAGCTCGGTCGAAGACACCATGCCTATCTTGACGGCGTCAGGGAAAATGTCTTCGAATACCGCATCAAGCTGCTGTCCGAGGAACTCAGGTGATGCTTCCATTATGCCTGTAACGCCGGTCGTATTCTGTGCAGTCAGCGCCGTAACAGCGCTCATCGCATATACTCCATTCATAGTCATCGTTTTGATGTCCGCCTGGATACCGGCGCCTCCGCAGGAATCGGATCCTGCGATCGTCAATGCTTTTTTCATATCTTTATACTCCTTTCGGTAAAGCATTCACTTTTGTATAGCGACAGAGAGTGGTGCCCCCGGTCTGCCGCTTTTATTTCTGGATCTTGCTTGTTTTGATTCACTTTCTAAACTCATTCAGATCTTTTATATATATCTCTGCTGTCCTCTTCATGCCCTCCTGATCTGTCTCACCGTCTGCATCAAACACTCCGACAGCGTGGAATCCCGCCTCCGCAGCTGTCCTGAGCGCATACAGGGAGTCCTCGAATACCAGTGTTTCCTCAGGCTTTGTCCCTATATGCGATGCGGCCGTATAGTATATGTCAGGTTCGTGTTTGCTCGTACCCATCTCTGCGCAGGTGAAGATCCCGTCTATATATTCCAGCAGTCCGTTGCGCTCAAGCGCTCTTTCGATGTGTTCATGAGGGCTCGCAGTAGCTGCCGTCATTTTTATCCCAGCAGCCTTGAAGCTCTTCAGCAGCTCCTCAGCACCCGGCTTCGCCTTGACCTCATTGAAATAGAAGTCGCGTATCGTATCGCTGATCCCGTCTCTGATCTCTTCGGCCGTCATGCCGAGGGAGTAGCGCTCACTGATATATTCCGCGCCCTGCTCCATGCTCATGGAAAAGACTATGCTTGTCAGGTTCTCTTCAGGATCGGCCCCGAGTTCTCTGACGAAATCCTCAGCCAGATTCATCCACATGCCCATGGAGTCGAGGAGGACTCCGTCTACATCGAATATGACCCCTTTGATCTTCTTATCCATATATCACTCCTGCCACGCTTACTTCATTTATCCTCTGACCACAGCTGAAATGGCTTCTTTCAGCTGAGAAGCCGCTTCTTTGATATCCTTCTGAGCGTAGATCGCGCTTATGACGGCTATGCCGCATATCCCGCTCCCGGCCAGCTCCGGCGTATTCTCAAGAGTGATACCGCCTATCGCCACAACAGGTATCGATACCGCCTCGCATATCGCCTTGAGAGTCTCATAAGAGACGTCTTCGGCATCGTCCTTGGAACCCGTAGGGAATACCGCTCCCACTCCGAGATAGTCTGCGCCGCGCTGCTCCGCTAGCACTGCCTGCTCCACGGTCTGAGCCGATACTCCGAGTATCTTATCCGGACCGAGAAGAGCGCGCACATCCCCCGCTTCCATGTCGCTCTGGCCGACATGCACGCCGTCAGCGTCCATACGCAGCGCTATGTCCACGTTGTCATTAATTACGAAAGGTACTCCGTACTCCTTTGCCATGGCCTGCAGCTCCACAGCCTCTTCATAGAAACGTCCGTCATCGAGATCCTTCTCGCGAAGCTGGAGGAAGCTCACTCCTCCCTCGAGGCTCTCGCGGACCACCTCTCCGAGCGTCCTGCCGTCGAGCCAGTGCCTGTCAGTCACTGCATAAAGGAGGAGAGATCCTGCTAATTCCTTGTGTCTTTCTTTCATTTTTGATTTACCGTTTCGATTTGTCAGCGTACTTCGTACTTCGCTCCCTTATCCAGAGTCTCAGCATCCATGTTGAATATGGCGTCAATGATGCGGTTCCTGTAAGTGGAATTGCCATCGCCCGCCTGCATCCTGCTCCAGCCTATCTCTCCCGCAAGTCCCATGGTGCAGACCGCTGCGGCAGCTGCTTCGAGCGGCGCCTCAGGGTTAGCGACCAGGAAGGCCGTCATCATGCCCGAGAGCTGGCAGCCCGTGCCCGTGATCTTTCCCATTTCAGGGCGCCCGTTCCTTATTACGAAGCACCTGTCAGCGTCAGCGACCAGGTCTATGGCTCCCGTGACTGCGATGATGGAGCCCGTTTTCGACGCGAGCTGTTTTACGAAGCTGACCGCGCTGTCCAGGCTATCCTCTGTCACGGCATCCGCCACATCGGCGTCTACGCCTTTAGTCGTACCGCTTCCGAGGGCGATAGTCTTGATCTCGGATATATTACCTCGTATGGCAGTGAAGCTGAGTTCATCCATCAGACCGACAGCCGTATCAGTCCTAAGTGCGGATGCTCCCGCGCCTACCGGATCGAGCAGCATCACATGTCCGAGCTCCTGCGCCCTTCTGCCCGCTTTATACATCCCTTCGATGCTCCTTTTATTGAGCGTCCCTATGTTGATATTGAGTCCGCCGCAGATCGATGTGATGTCCTCCACATCATCAGGCTCATCCGACATGATCGGGCTGCCCCCGCATGCCAGCAGTACATTGGCCACGTCATTGACAGTCACATAGTTTGTGATATTGTGCACCAGCGGCACGTTCTTTCTTACATTATCGATGCAGTTACCAAGCATATAAAACCTCCTGTTCCGTAAGATCCTTCGCTGCTCTCAAGATTACATAACGTCATTCCGAGGCCGCAGGCCGAAGGATCTCGATGCTACACTCATGCCTTCAGGGTGACAACCAAAAAGCAGATATGCCGCAAAGACATATCTACTCATACATCAAAAAGATGATCTCATACAATATATCCCTACGTTGGCATTATCCAAATCAGG
>JAZUNV010000115.1:0-34674 GCA_045604305.1 Anaerovoracaceae bacterium
GTTCCACACAGTGGAACGGGCCTTCTGATAACAAGATAAATGATGCTTTGTATGTCTATTTATTTACAGAATCCAGCATTTTAATGACGATCCTGCTTGAGTTGTCAGCCGCGATTTCTCCAAAGTCCTCATAGCTGTCATGTGCGTTTCCGTCCGCTTTGTCGGAAAGCGCTCGGATCACTACGAAAGGAGTTTCATATTTGATGCAGACAACGGCTACCGCTGCTCCTTCCATTTCACAGGCATAAGCGTCATAATCTCTCTGCATTCTATCCACATATTCACTGTTTGCAATAAACTGATCGCCTGTAGCGATCGTGCCCTTGAAGACATGATCCTCCCCGACGACTTCGACCGCGGCATCGTAAGCGAGCTGAACAAGCTGCGGGTCGCAATCGTAGTAAAGGCCCGGTTCGCCTCCAAGCCCGGGATCGCCCGAGCACCATTCAAATCCCTCATTTGACAGAATGCCGTAGTCGTGCTCGATAAGGCTAGTGGCGACGACCTCATCCAGGACCCCTGTTTCATCCGCCACTCCACCGGCAATTCCCGTGAATATCACTTTTGAGATCGGATACTTGCTCAGCATGGCAGTGACGCCGGATGCTGCGCGTACCTTACCGATACCGGCGCGTGTGATAATGACCGGTTGTCCGTGCAGACTGCCAATGTGATATTCCACACCTGCTATGGTATCTACATGGTCGATCTCCGCCTCTCCGAGCAAAAGGTCGATCTCATTGTCCATGGCGGAAATAATTCCGGTATATTCCGTCGGCTCTTCGGCTTTCGGCTTACAACCGCAGATCAACACCAAAAGCATTGCGCATATCAAAAGCAATATCGGCAGTTTCTTTCTCATCTGTACCATCCTCCTCTTTACCTGTTATCTATCTTTCTTGCAGCGATAGTCAGAACGCACTGCGCGGAGAAGATATTTACGGAAGTGACTAAAAAGTCCAGTATCGATGTGAGCGAAAGTATTATCGCCAGATTGTCCATCGGGAGCCCGAGCTGTGAAAACAGTATCGCAAAGCTGGCACTCATGCCGCCAGGCACAGGAGGTGCAGCCGCGGAGAGAACTATGCTCACAAGCAAGGCCGTGACTATCCATGTGACTGATACCTCCGCCAGGCCGCTTTCGGCGCTGCTGAGGGAAGCATACAGAAACAGGATGGATACACCCGGCTTATAAAGTATCTGTCCGAACGGCACTCCGAAATTCGCGACCCTCCTGCTGACGCCAAGCTTGTCCACACATGTGTGCAGGTTATCCGAAAAAGCGGCAGAGGATGATGCTGTGGTTATCGCTATGATGAAAGTTGACAGCGTCTTCTTCCAGAGCTCCGCCGGCGTATACTTCAGACGTATACATGCCACTATTGTGTGTAGCACCAGCATCGCAACACAGCCGATGACCGTTGCAGCAAAAAATTTACCTCCGACAGCAAGCATGTCGTACTCGCTCGATCCTATGATATTGAACAGGCTTCCGAACACGAAAGCCGGAACAAGCTTGCTTATGACACTCATGATGCCGTCTACGATGAACCCGAGCTGTTCAGAGAGATCGGCGACGCTCTGGGTGTCCTTGCTGACCATGAGCATGGCTATGCCTACTATGATCGCAACGAAAAGTATCTGAAGCGTATTGCCCCTCGAAAACGGCGTAAAGAGGTTGTCAGGGATTATATCCAGCACCATCTGGTACAGCGAGGAAAAATCACTGCTGCCCTGCGTACTGCCGAATTTCAGCTTGAACAAAGGGATGCTGATCAGCGCGCCTGCGATCGTCATCAGGCACAGGTACTCTCCGAACTTGAGGCTTAGATGTTTACCTACCTCGCTGAACGTAGTAGCATCGCCTATACTGTTGATCCCCCATACCACTGACAGAAAGATCATCGGTCCGGCCACTGCGTTCAAAAATCCCAGGAAGGTATTGATGAGCGGTCCGACGATCCCGTCGTGCAGCAAAACACCGATGGAATCCGGAAGCATCCTTACTATAAATCCGAGAATGCAGGCAGATGCTATAGCGATCAGCAGCATGGACCAGTCCGGAAGCTTCTTTTTCGCTGCCGAGAACACGATCTCATTCGCGCTGCGTCTGTAGCGCCATCGAGGCATCTTTCCCATGCGGGTCATGACGTTTCTCATCACGTCATCTTCGTCGCTGGTGTATTCTGCGACAGAGAAAGGATCTATCCTGTCACCCGGAACAGTCAGCCTTATCTTCTTGCTTCCGAAATATCCTCCTTCATCAAGGACAAAGACTGCATCTTCACCCAAGGCCTTCTGATAGGTCAGAAGGACCTCTTCCAGGCTCATGTTGATGCGGATCTTATCCCTGGCCTCAATGCCGCTGCTTTCCAGTTCTTTTACGGCCTCCTCGCAGGCCATGACTATATTTTCGTTCGATAGCGTATACTTCATAAGTCCTCATACCATTTTCAGTCTAAAGCCCGGTTTCCGTTTTTCTTGTACTTGCGATAAATTTCTTGAACATAGAAAATCTCTCCCTTTCTCATAGCTTATTTGTCCCATTATACATCACAAGCAGTTGAAAAACTCATTCTGTTTACAAACGCCAGATTTAGAAATTTCTTTACGTTCTGATATAAAGTCCCTCCTGTACGGCGGCCAACGCAGACACCACGCAGACCACCGCCCCGCTGTAATTCAAGCTAATCACTCGCAGGGTCAACGGCAGGATGAATAACAGAAAGCCCGTGACCTTGTTCATAACCGAATGTACCGCGACAAACCCTTTTCCCATCACATATCCGGATACGATATTGCTCACTTTAACCAGCGCGATAACAGCGGTCCAGACGGACAGCCATACCGGGATATCGAGTATCGGCAATAGTTTTATCAGGCAGACGACAACGAAAATAAAATCGGCGGTGGTATCCAGTCTGGCGCCGAACTCGCTTGCCGTATTTGTTTTCCGGGCCACTGCTCCGTCCACCATGTCGCTTACCCCCGCAGAAATATAGAGCAAATAAAAAGCGCCGGAATACGGACGGCAAAAGAGTAGTGCAATGGCGCAGAGGATCCTGAAACCTGTGATGATATTTGCCATGGTGATTCTCCCGAAGTTATTACTATTCATTTTCCTCTGTGTTTATCTCTTCTCTTTTGTTGTTTCAATTCATACCGGTGCTGTTTTTCTGCTTCTTTCTGTTCCTTAGTAAATTGTTTTCGCTCGGTTTTCTTCTCCTCACGCTGCATCTGAAGCGCCTGCTGGGATTTCGTCCCGATACCCTTCTGTGCAGTCATTTTGCGTGCTTCCCGTTGTCGTCTTTTGGGATTTCTGTGCTCCTTTTTCAAATCCACATCAATAGGCGGACTATACTCAAGGTCATAAGAATGATTGAGTACAAACTCATATATATCCGCCATGCTTGGTTCTGCACCGAAAGTATGCTTTGCAACAGTGAGTTTCCCATTCTCAACCCTTTCTGATACTCCTATCCAGAATGGCTCTTCGTATACCACTGTTAATCTGGTCTCTAATTCGGCTGTGCTCATATTATTTTAAGTTTATAATTTCATTCTGAAGGTTTTCAAGGAATCTGCCAGCGTGCGCTCCGTCCATCTGTGTATGATGGAACTGGAAAGATACCGGCAGATAATATTTGAATAGTTTTTTCTGTATTTCCCCCATATTATGAACGGATTATTGAATATCCCGCTGTTCATGCCAACAGCACCATCTATCTCAGTGTCAATTATTGCTGAAGTCCCAATGACCATACTGTCCTCAGACAGATCCCGATTGCTGCAGCTTTCCGCAACTTCTGATGTATACATCAGGTACTCCCGATTGAAGCCAGTCAGATTATCTGAAAACATAATATCGCATGAACTGACTTCTCCCTTTCTGTTCTTAACGATGGTATTCACAGCAATTGTGTCATATCTTATCAGCCTGTTTCCTACAGGAAGAGTGTAGAATTCTTTTATGGGGGTTGCGGCTTTTCCAATACAATAATCCAGCAGCATATTAAACTTCAAATTACTTTTCTTGCTGACTCTAACCAAACGTGTCACATCCAGCGTCTTGAAGAATGTCACCATCGGATTTGGCGCTTTCATCCAAAGCTCGTATGCGGCAGCCCGGTCTGTCTCCATTGGGTTGATTTCTCTTACCATCTCTAAAATTATCCTTGTCCTGTTATCTTTCTTGCAGTGGGACCCAGATGCCGCTCTCATAATCAGGCGATTGTGGATTATCTGCGGAGTACACTTCGATTGTTGCTTTGCCATTTGCGCGACATTTCATTCCTTCAGAGGGAAACCATTCCTGCCAGACATATGTGTTCAGTGCCTGTAAGGAGTCCGGAATAGCGCCTTTCGTTGTGAACAACGCCCAATCACTTGCTGGGAAAGTGTAGAGATCCAGCCCATCCGGCACATCGCCGCCCTGATATAACCCCGCGATCCAGTATTCAAATCCGTTCCCGGACTCCGAGCAAATGGCGAACATACCGATTCCATTCGCAAGAAGCGCTGCCTCAACCGGATTTTCCGGCTTCATGGTTTGCCACAGACGGGCATATTTTACGGCATACTCCTTATCCCAAAATTCAGGGCATTTCTGATAGGCCTCCTCAGGGCGAATCTCTGTGTGGAAGCCGATAAATGTCATGGCATCTTTCTTTTCGTAAGTGATGTTCATTCTCTTACCTCCATCTTTGATTTTTTATCGTCTATGAAGTCATCAGTATTTATCCGGTACTGCAAAGCCTCTGAACAGGTACCAGCCAAGCACGGCATTGAAGCCTGCTGCTGCGAATACGCTGCACCTTTCTACTATTCCGAAGTATTGCGGAGGTACTATGCCTGTTCCTACCGCACCGATCATCATCATGGCAAGTGCGATGGCAGCCCATCTGCCAAGGCCCTTCGCCCCAGCCTGTATGTACCCGGCTATGATCAGGATCAGAAGTGAGATGATTGAGAGCAAAACAACGAGCACCGTTACAATGATGTGCATGACCTCCTGAGTTGAGACTATCTCCTTACCGGCATCCGTGAGAGGGAACATACGATACCCAACTCCTGAGACCCAATTCATAGCTGCAAACAGATATATCCCTATGCGGAAAAGCCTTGAGGATATTCTGTTGTCTGCAGCATATATCATTGCACAGGTAACAGAAACTATTCCGCAGCTGCCGTACAAAGCGGAGAGCTGATCCCATAATGCTTTTGAAGGTGCGTTATCGGCAGACAGATCACTGACAGCCTGCTCCATCCAGTTGTATCCGGGATAGGCCATCGGCGATATGATCACCGCAAGCGCATATGAGATAAGAGATATGATCCCCAGAAGTCCCACCCAGTTGATCAGTTTTCTTTCCATACTATCCTTTTAGTCTCTTCAAAGCTTCCTCATTGTTCCCTGTGATCATTTCCAGCTTTTCGCATGTGCTCATTTCGCTGCAATCTCCGCAGGTCTCAACATCCCTGCCCAATGCACACTGTCTGATCGGGCAAAGAGAATCACAGAAAGGAGTCTTCACTCCTTCAATGCGGCAGCCGGCGCAGTTGATCATCTCCGGCGTGATCTCCACATTGTTAAGCTCTGACCATTCTCTTGCGACCTTTATTCGCAGATCATTATCATCATTAATAGTTGCGATATGAGCTTCACAGGCTTCGCAATCCAGTCCGCAGTATGCTATGTAATCATTCATCTGATTTCCTCCTTTTGGTTGATGCAATGTATATCTTTCTTTCCAGCGACACAAAGCACGAAGCTGCTATGAAATATATGACCCCCTCAGGCCAATGATCGGCAGATATCTGAAACACCGCTCCTGCGAAGAACAATGTTGCTGCAACAGTCAGCATTCTAAGCACTTTACGATTTCCCATAATATATTTTTCTATCCTGGTCTTCATGGTCTCCTCCCTCTTTTTACTCCCTATCGTTCGGTAGTTTAAAATGTAATTATTTACCGGTCAGTCCATATGACCAACCGGTATAATATATGCTATGTCTTGATTGTCCGTATTGTTCTACTTTGCGTAGACCCTGAAGAACTGCAGTACATGTTTATGCACCAGATCCATCACTTCTTTCTCCCTGGCAGGCTCTCTGTCGCAGAGGTTGATCCAGACAGTTATCGGCGATGAAAGCTGTGCCGCCATGATCTCAGTATCCGCTTCCCTGAGCGTATTGCTGCGGATGAGGAACCTGATCATCCCCTCAAAGTATTTCAGGACATCAGCGTAATTCATCCTGCTCTGAAGGACTGCAAGCTCTTCATTGCGGAACTGCTCTATCATGAGCATTTTGCGTCCCCTGCTAATGGCAGGATCATGGAGTATATATCTGACCTGACCCTGTATCATCTTCGCAGCGTCTTCAGCAGTCATTCCCTCTTTGTCCTTAGTAAACTCCGGATCGTCCCAGTCCGCATTGGCAAATATGGAATGCTCTGCGTACCCTGTCAGCACTGACTCTACGACATTATCCAGGATCTCCTGCTTGCTGCCGAAATGGCTGTACAGGGACGCCTTGCGTATGCCTACAGCATCTGCGATCTGTGAGATGCTTGTTGCTTCATAACCGTTTACTGAAAACAGATCGAGCGCGATATTCAGTATCTCATCCCTTGTATTGCCTTTGTCCATAATATTCCCCGCATTTGTACTATAACCATTCAACCAGGAGCAAAGCTCCAACAAGCTCGCTTGATTGGAGCGAGCGACGCCGTCAACAGACGCCGGGAGCTTCAGCCCCTGAGAGCGTCGGTCGGGGATTGATACCCACCACCGACGGTCGAAAATGGAACCCGCCGCCTACTCCGTTGAGGCGGGAGACATCCGGCGTCTGTTATCTGCAGTCATTATACCTACCGTTCGGTCGTTAGTCAATACCTGTATTAAGAGACTATCCTGTAATATGCATCAGATGCAGCTCTGTATATGACTGATCCGGCTATCAGACATGTATTGCGCTCTTAACGGCTAAATAGCAACAATATATTGATAACTTACAATCATAACATTGCCCATTGTAAACCTTCGATATGTTACAATAAGCATGGTTAACGATCGCACATGTTTACTACAAGGAGGATGGACATGAGATTCAAAAAAGTAGTTATTATCGGCGGCGGTGTTCTTGGTACACAGATCGGCCTCATGAGCGCGTATACTGGACATGACACCACACTGTGGCTCAGATCGGAAGGATCGGTAGGACGTACACAGCCGAAGGTAGAGCAGTACAGCGCGGCAATGATCGCCGACCTCGAAGATGCAAAGAAGCTTGTAGGCAACCCTATGGGCGCGTTCCTGTATCCGCACGGACTTATCCGCTCGTGGGAAGGCTGCACGGTCGAGGGCATCGATGAGCTGATCGCGACAGCTAAGAAGAACTTCAAGGAGCTCTTCCACCTGGAGCTGGATCTCGCAAAGGCTCTTGAGGACGCTGACATCGTTATCGAAGCGATGGCTGAGAATCCTGAACAGAAGATCGAGATGTACGGAAAGATGAAGGACCTCATCCCTGAGAAGACCATCCTGTGCACAAACTCTTCCACGCTGCTTCCTAGCATGTTCGCAGAGTACACGGGCAGACCTGAGAAGTACTGTGCCCTGCATTTCGCTAACACCATCTGGAAGAACAACACAGGCGAAGTCATGGGCCATCCGGGCACAGATCCTGAAGTATATGATCAGGTAGTCGCGTTTGCGGACGAGATCAACATGGTACCGCTGCAGCTCCACAAGGAACAGCCGGGCTATATCCTGAACTCCATGCTGGTGCCGTTCCTCACAGCAGCGCAGGCACTCTGGGCCAATGAGGTAGCGGATCCTGAGACCATCGACCTCACATGGCGTCTCGCAACGAGCGCGCCGGCAGGACCTTTCCAGATCCTTGATATCGTAGGACTCACAACGGCATACAATATCAACCAGATGAAGCCTGAGGCTCAGGTAGAGGGCACGCTGACCTGGAAGATGGGACAGCTGCTGAAGGAGAAGATCGACAAGGGCGAGACGGGTGTCACCGCAGGAAAGGGCTTCTACGACTACACGAAATAGGTCCTATATCGAGATGACCGCGATACTTGACAAGCAGACGTTTGAGGGCTGTCTCACTAAAGTGAGGCAGCCCCATTTTCTTTCTTTTTAAGATTCATTATGAGTATCGAGCAAACCACCAGAGCGATCCCCGCCACTTTTCCGGGGCTCAGCGTTTGTCCGAATACGACCAGACCTATGACAGAGGCCGCCACTGTCTCTACCGATGCAAGCACCGGCACCACCGAGGTCTCTTTGATCTTACTGAGTCCTCCGAAATATATTATGTAGGCAAGTGCCGACGGTACTATTCCAAAGCCGATCAGCACCAGCACGATCTGCCAGTTCCATTCGGTGCCCATTCCGTTATATGGCCTTACGATGAAGAACAGAAGCAGCGCTCCGAGTGCCAGACCATAGAATGAGGACGTATAAGGGTCCTCGTTGTCAGCACCGAATCTGGAGAATATAGGCAGCGTACCATATGTGAAGCCTGCAAGGACTCCCATGAGAAGCGCGAAGCCTGAGAGCTTAACAGAGGATAAGTCTCCGCCCGTAACGGTAAGGATGCATCCCGCGATGTTGATCACTATCGCTGCCAGCTTGTTTATTCCGAGCTCTTCTTTGAACAGGAGCCTGGACATTATCGCAACGAATACAGGGGAAGTATACAGGAGGACCGCCGCTGTAGCCATGCCGCCCAGCTCAATGGCTTTCATATAGCACAGATTATAGAACGCCTGAGATATGAATCCTATAAGAGCACATGATATCAGACCTTTCCTGCTGATCCTGAACAATGAGGCTCCCCTTCCCTTCACTATCAGGACCGGTATAAGAAGAATACTTGCGGAGAGCAGCCTGAAGAATGCTACTGCAGATGAATCCATGCCAAGCTTTGACAGAAGTGTTGAAAACAGTCCTATCGTCCCCCACAGCATTCCGGTGATGAACACCATTACGTACCCTTTGTTCTGTTCTGATTTCATAGTCCACCCTTTCATAGTTTCTGTGCCCGATCCATCAGGCAATAAAATGCCCCGGAGTTCAGTCCGAGGCATCATACTGAAGCCTAAGCTTTGTTGAATTTTTCTTTCGGCTGTTTGCAGCGCGGGCAGACCCAGTCATCAGGAAGGTCCTCGAAGGCGACTCCGTCATGCTCAGCCGGATCATATACATATCCGCAGATAGAGCAGACGTATTTGCCGCTTGCCTGCTGATCGGAAAAGTCCACTTCAGCCAATACTGTCGGGACCGGATCATCCAGATCTATCACGCGCTTGGCTTCAAGGTTTTCGTATCCCTGCGGAGTATGTGTCCCGCAGTAAACCGTAGGATGATTGCGCACGAATTCAATGATGCGGTCCTGCGTTACGCGGGCAGCCGGCAGATCGTCGAAAACGACCGACAGCTTGTTTTCATAGAGAGCCTCGTCGATATAGGTGATGTCGCCATGAAGCATATAAAACAGTCCCTCATTCTCAACGATGATAATGCTGTTTCCGTTGGTGTGGCCCTTAGCCCTGATTAGGGTGATCCCATCGCAGATCTTCTGGCTCTCAGGGAAGTTGTAGTATGCACCATCGGTGAACTTCACCGGAACGATATTGGCAAGTCCCTGCAGCTCGTCAGCAGAAACCTCGTCTTCGCTGACGTATATCTTCGCGTTAGGGAACGACTTCAGCTCTCCGGAGTGATCAGCGTGCCTGTGAGTAAGCAGGATCTTCGTTACCTGCTCCGGCTTGTATCCGAGCGCGGCGAAAGCTTCCATATAGGTGCATATATCCTTACCGGTATACGCCGGGCTTGTCTCATCAGGTACCTCTTCAGGCGTCCCCGCAGGGAGTCCCGTGTCAACAAGGATGACCTCATCACCTGTGTCGATCAGGTAATTCTGCAGGCTTCCGCGATAGCGGATGTTAGGATCGAACTTCTCCGGACCTTCCTCTCCGCCGAACGCAAATGGCTGCCCGTAGAACCCGTCTTTTCTGAATTTTACAGCCTTGATTTCCATTACTGCCATCCTCCTGCCTTACAGGCTCTTTGCGAATGCGCAGATCTCAGCGAGTTTTTCCTCATTCTGGCATTCCTCACCGGCAAGAGCACATACTCCGGCATCCTCAAGGCCGATGTAAGCCAGCATGTTCTTGTAGGATACTATTGCGCCTTCGCCTGTTCCAGGTGATCCGGAACTGATCAGCATCGCGGCCTTAGTAGCCTTGGCAGGCTTTCCGATGCAGTACACTCTCTGGATCGCTGCACTCAGCTGAGCAGTCATATCGAAATAATAGATCGGGGTAGCGAACACTATCATATCGCTCTCAAGATATGCAGGCATCACTTTGGCCATGTCATCCTGCTGTATGCACTTTCCTTCTCCCTTGGTGTGGCAGTACTCACAGCCAAGACATCCTGCGATCTTCATTTTTCCTACATGAAGGATCTCCACATCGTGTCCTGCAGCCTTCGCCCCTTCAGCAAAAGCATTTACCATAGCTGCGGTGTTACCGATCTTCGGGCTTCCGTTTAAAATAGCGATTTTCATTTCCAGTCCTCCTTTTCAATAATGCCTGATGATACTAAAAAATTTATAATCTCTTCTCTTATCTTCCGGTACCCACACATGCCATTTTGGCGCCTTTGGCATCTCGCTTCCCGTTACCAGTGATTTGATCACGCGGCGATGCACGTAAGCACAGCATGCAGTTGCGGCACATAGTCCGATAGCGAATGATTTTTTCATATTGTCATTTCCTCCTTCACAAACTGTCATTTTGATTTCGCTGCTACAATATCAGATATATTGAGCACATACAAACACATTATACAATATCGATCATGCGGTAAATGGTGTTTTGAAGAAAGTTTGAGCTGCCAGATAAAAACGATCGCCCCACGGTGGAGGCGACCATTTTTTCATTCTTTGCTCTTGCTGCTTCAGCAGACTATTCTATATCGAGATCTGCGGTCACTTCGTAGTAGTCACAGGCATGAGCCGTCCAGTTCTTGACGTTGGACTTGGAGATCATGTTCATCTGCAGGAAAGAGCAGAACACATATGCGTTGTCATCCAGGATGGCCTGCTGGAGATCGATCGCGAGCTTAGCGCGCTTTTCAGGATCGAACTCGGTGGAGAGTTCATTGATCATATTATTGACCTTTTCATTCTCATAAGCTCCGAAGTTGTAATCCATTCCAGGCAGGCAGCTCGTCGTGAAGAAGTACTGCGGGTCTCCGGAAGGTGCAGTTACCAGCGCGGATGCATAGATATCCCACGAGTTCATGTCAGCCAGGAACTCACGGCGGTTTGCGGTGTTGTTGATATCAACTTCGATCCCGATCTCCTTGAGGCTTGCCTGTGCGGACTCAGCAAGAAGAGGGAGCTCCTGACGGCTCGGATAGGTCAGCCAGCGGATAACGAGTTTTGTACCATCCTTCTCGCGTATCCCGTCTCCATCGCTGTCTACCCAGCCGGCTTCCTCGAGCACCTTCTTGGCTCCTTCAGGATCGTACTTTTCAGCCTTTACATTCTCGCCTCCGAAATTGCTGAACCCATCAGGGAAAGCGCCGTTTCCGACGACTCCATGGCCATCGAGCAATGTAGTAACGAAGCCTTCTTTGTCGATTCCCATAGCAACAGCTTTACGTACAGCAGGATCCTGGATGACAGGGCTTGTCATGTTCATCGATCCGAAGAAAGCACGCGAAGTCTGGATGCTCGAGAACTGATAGTTGTCATTCTCGAACTTCGGATAAGCTTCATAAGCCATACCGTACGCAGCATCGATGTCTCCTGCCTCCAGAGCGGCAGAGAGTGTATCTCCATTAGAGAGCGTACGGATCGTGAGACTTTCAAGCTTAGGAGTTCCGTTCCAGTAATCCTTGTTCGGTTCAAGCGTCAGATGATCATCGGTCACCATATCAACTGCAACATACGGGCCGGTGCCGATAACTACGCCTTTATCGAAGTCGGAAGCGTCTACATCGATGATGCAGCCATACGGGTCTCCCAGATAGTTCATCAGAGCCGGGTTAGGCTCGGAAGTAGTGGTGGTAAGGACCTGGCCGTCAGCCTTGATGTCTGAGATCTTGGTATCTCCCGGAGCTCTGTCGTGGTTTGCAAGAAGGTGATCAAAGCACTGCTTTACAGCTTCTGCATCCATCGCGCGGCCGCTCGAGAACTTGATCCCGTCATGAAGCTTGATGGTCCATACCAGTCCTCCGTCGTTTTCCCATGAATCTGCCAGCCAAGGCTCCAGCTCCATCGTGTCGGTATAGTGGACCAGAGTCTCACCTACGCCATAGCGTATGCATGGCCATCCGTTATATGTGCGGTGCGGATCGATGGTCTCCTCCCAGTTTTCCGCGTTGAAGGTCGTGTCTCCGATCACCATGGTCTTATCACCTGATGTCGAATCTCCGCCGCCTCCGCATCCGGTCAGCAGCGCCAGAGGAAGGCACAGGGCCAGGATAACAGCTAATAGTTTTTTCATAGTCTTTGTTCCTTTCTTGAAGAATGTGATTATATGCGAAATCAATTGTATTGATGTTCCACCGCTAAATAATGGAGTTCTGTCACAGGATGCTGTCTATCAGACGCCTGGTATAATCATTCTTAGGCTTGCTGACAACCTCGTCCGGGACTCCCTGTTCGACAAGCTTTCCCTTGTACATGACCAGTACGCGGTCGCAGAATTGCTGGACCAGCGCGATATCATGACAGATAAACAGGATGCTCAGCTCTTCTCCGTGTTGTTTCCTGAGATCGTTAAGGAGCTGAAGTATCTCTCTTTGGATCGTTACGTCAAGCGCGGATGTCGCCTCGTCACAGATAAGGAGCTTCGGTTTGATCGCCAGCGCTCTGGCGATCGCCGCTCTCTGGCACTGCCCTCCGCTCACCTGGTGCGGATACCGGTCTGCGAATCCGGGATTCAGACCGCATTTTTCAAGCAGTCTATCCACCTCAGCCTTCGTATCTGACATCGACCACCCGTTATTGCGCAGGCTTTCACCGATACCGTCCCCCAGTTTGCGCCTCGGATCGAATGAGTCCGCAGGCGTCTGAAACACCATCTGTATATCGCGGTACACATCACGCAGAGCTCTGCCCCGCAAGTTGGTGATGTCTTTACCATCGAGGACTATCGTACCTTCTGTCGCATCGAGAAGGCGCGTGATCATGTTGACCACTGTAGTCTTGCCGCTTCCGCTCTCCCCGATTATGCCGAGGCATTCTCCCGGCATCAGATCAAAGCTCATATGGTCGACAGCGATGTGATCGGGCTGTCCTTTGCGTTTAAACACTTTAGTCAGGTCTCTTACCTGTAGGATTGGTTCCATACCTGCTACCTCTTGAGTCTCGGCACCGCAGCCATCAAAGCCTGAGTATATGTTTCCTTAGGATGATCAAGGATCTGTTCTGTCCTGCCGTACTCGACCATCTCTCCGTTCTTCATGACCAGGACCTTGTCTGCCATTGCACCGATGACCCCGATATTGTGAGTTACCAGAATTATGGAGGTACCGAAAGTCTTCCGGACCAGAAGCATCTCCTCCACGACCTGCTTCTGAACAGAAACGTCCAGCGCTGAAGTCGGTTCATCAGCCATCAGAACGCCCGGATTGAGCAGCATCGCTGCTGCGATGCCTATACGCTGCTGCATCCCCCCTGACAGTTCGAAAGGATAGCTCTCGAGGATGCGGTCCACATTGTCAAAACCCAGCTTCCCGAGCAGTTCCGCAGCTCTCGTGCTGAACTCCTCCTTTGTGATATCCTCGTGTTCGGCCATGCTCTCGTATAACTGCGATCCCACCGTACGGATCGGGCAGAAAGAGCTGCCGGCGATCTGGAATATCATTCCCAGATCCGGGCCGTTGAGTTTGCGGATCTCATTATCCGGCAGGTCTGCGAGATTCTTTCCCTTGTACCAGATGTCTCCTCTTGTGACCATCCCCGTAGGACCGAGAAGGCCCATTGCAGCCTTGATCAGAGTAGATTTGCCGGAACCGGATTCACCTACTATGCCCAGTATCTCGCCTTCGCCTACTGTAAAGCTGATATCTTTGACGACGGTATTTCCGTTATATGAAATGTCTACGCGATCATAGCGTATTATCTCTGCCATGCTGCTACCTCCTCCTGCTCTTAGGATCCACATAGTCTCTGATGGTATCTCCAAGGAGGTTGAAGATCATGACAGAGATAAAGATAGCAAGACCCGGTGAAAGAGTTATCCATGGAGATGTTGTCATAAGCCCGCGGGTATCGCTCATCATGCTTCCCCATTCAGCTGTTGGCGGCTTGGCGCCAAGTCCGAGGAAGCTGAGCCCGGCGAGCTCCATCATCATGGTTCCGATATCGAGCATGGATGTGACAAGTATCGGACCGACTATGTTCGGCAGGATGTGTTTGAATATTATCTTGCCTGTGCTGCTGCCCGATAATCTGGCCGCCTTGAGGTAAGGCATTTCCTTCTGGGAAAGCGTCTGGCTCCGGGCGATCCTTGCGTATTTAGGCCAGGAGATCGCCGCCAGTGCGATGATCGCATTCTGCAGCCCCCCGCCGAGCACACCTGCGACCGCGAGAGCGAATACCAGTCCCGGAAAAGCGAGGAACACATCGGATATGCGCATCAGTACCGTGTCGATCCACCTCCCGTGCCATCCGCAGAATATGCCGATGCATGTCCCGATCACAGTGATGATGGCTACCAGGACGAGTGTCGAGTAGATGCTCGTGCGGCTTCCGACTATGACCCGTGAGAGCATATCGCGTCCGTATTGATCAGTACCGAAGAGATGCTCAGGGGATGGCATAGCCTTTGCGTTGGAAAGATCCTGAATGTATGGATCGTACGGCGTCAAATGATCAGAGAAGATCGCGCATACAAGCAGGATCACGGCCAACGTCGCGAATATTATCAGTCTGATTTTGACCGTGTCCTTCCGGACTTTCTGTATCCTGACAGTAGCTTCGTTCATTCTGCGGTCACCCCCAGACGGATACGCGGATCAAGAGCGTGATACAGAAGATCCGTGATGAGATTGACCATTACATATATGATCGCCATCCAGACCACATAAGCCTGGATGAGCGGGTAGTCGCGCATCGTGATGGCGTCTACGGCAAGCTTGCCGACACCGTCCCACATAAAGATGCTCTCAATGATGGCTGTTCCTCCTAGAAGACTGCCGATAGAGAGCGCGAGCAGCGTGATGATCGTGAGCATCGAGGATTTGATGACGCTTTTCCAGAGGATCACACTGTTTCTTACACCACGAGCTTTGGCTCCGGTGACGTAATCCTTATTCAGTTCTTCCAGCACTGTAGCCCTGACCTGACGCATGTATTTTGCCGACATAGCGATAGCGAGAGTCAGGGTAGGCATTATTGCGCTCTGGACAGTCAGGCCATTCGAAATGACCGGAAGCCAGCCGAGTTTTATAGCGAGGATCTCCATCAGCAGGAGCGCTACGAAGAAATTAGGCAGAGAATTTCCTATGAAACTCAAAAAACGCAAAATATAATCCGTTAGCTTATCGTGCCTGACTGCGGCAAGCACCCCTAACGGGATCGAGATGATGATCGTCACGATTATGGATAACGCAGTCAATAAGAGTGTGGCCGGTAGTTTGGATACGAACGTGCTGAAGACATCCCTGCCGGAAACATAGCTTTTGCCCATATCTCCGGTCAGCATTCCGCCGAGCCATGAAAAATACTGCTCGAGGAATGGCTTGTCCAGACCGAGTTCCGCTTTCTTTTCGTCTATGATCTCCTGACTTACAGCGCCTTTATCACCGTACATTTCCGTAATAGCATCACTGCCTGCGATCCGCATCATTGCAAATGACAGGAATGTGATGCCTATCAGCACCGGAATCAGTTGTAAAAATCTTCGGATCACATATTTTTTCACGTTATATGCCTCATCTAAATAATATATTGATCAGCGTCTGTTATTTTACCGCTCTGATGCAGAACATCCTGTCAGGCATGTAGAACTCATCCTTCACGGCGTAAAGCCTGTCGCCTGCTCCCCTGTCAGCGTCGATCTCACTGAAGCCTGCCTCTTTCAGAGTCTGGATGTCCCACTCCGGGCGGTCGAGCGCGCTGACCGACAGCATATGATATATGTCATGGCATTCTTCCGTAAGGGACTCATCGACGTTGTTGTGCGCGAGATTCTCTGCCTGATCGTATTTATGGAAACCCTTGGCGTACTCCGCATCGTAGTTGAGCAGCACTCCGCCCGGCTTCAGCACGCGATACCATTCTTTGTATGCTTCCGCAGGATGAGGAAGCGTCCATGTGAGATTCCTGGAGATCACAGCGTCGAAGAAGCCATCCGGGAAGTCAGGCTTCTCTGCGTCCATCACTATGAGGTCCGCGTCCGAAAGCGCATGCCACTCAAGCAGCTTCCTGCCTTCCTTTATCATCTCAGGCGTAAGGTCTATGCCGACCATCCAGTACCCGAGAGGCACGAGCACCATCTCGAAGAACCCGGATCCGCATCCAACGTCAAGTATCCTCAGGCCCTTGCCCTTGGGGAGTCTCTCGGTAAGCTCGCGTCTCCAAAGATCGGCCTTGTAGCTGTGCGCTTCATCATGTTTGTGCGCAGAAAAAGAACCGGCCCGTTTGGTCCAGTATGATGTGACTTTATGTTTGATGTTTCCTGACTCTCTTTCGAAAGGGATCGCCGATAATTCGCTCATTGTTTTCCTTCCGGTTACACACCCCTAATTTGTTATTGTAAGTTTAGTTTTCTGTGCAGTGTCTCACAAGCCCCAGGGGGGGATATAAATATGTACACATCCCCTCTGAGGGCTTACATCACGGGGCTTCCTATGCTATTTTTAGATTGTATGGATAGAAAAATGATAGCGGGGCACGAACTTGCACCCGGCAGGATAGTCAAAGACCACATACACGTCGACGGCACTACGATACACGTGCCTCACACCATCATCTCAGGGCATCGCCCCGGGCCGGTTCTGCTTGTGACCGCGGGAATACACAATGCGGAGTTCGTGGGAATACAGGCGGCGATCGAGCTTTCCGGGGAGATCAGTCCGGAGGAGCTTTCGGGGACTCTGGTGATCGTCCCTCTCGCCAACAGGTCTGGCTTCGAGAACAGGACCATGAGCATGGTGCATGAGGACGGGAAGAACCTCAACAGGGTTTTCCCGGGAGATGAGAACGGGACGGAAGCGGACCGCCTCGCACACATGTTGTACAATGCCTTCATCAGGTACGCCGACGCATATATCGATCTGCACTGCGGCGACGGGTATGAGGAGCTGATGCCTTACGTATACTATGTTGGTGATACCGATTGCGAGGCCAAAGCTGCTGCCATGGCGGCATGTGTCGACACAGACTACTTCGTCAGGTCGCGCTGCAGGTCAGGGGGCGCGTACAACACCGCCTCTGTGAGCGGGATCCCGAGTATCCTGATAGAACGCGGCCAGCTCTCACAGTTCCCGCGCGAAGAGATCGACGCCGATAAGATGGATGTCATAAACATAATGAAGCATCTCGGCATGCTGGACGGAAAATACAGGGAATTCAGTAAAACGCGGCTTGTTGAGTACGTGCTGCACTCTCCCGTCTCGGGATGCTGGTATCCTGAGCTCCATGCAGGCGACAGATTCTTAGCAGGCCAATTGCTCAGTACGATACGCAACTACTTCGGTGAGGATATCGAGGAGATACGCGCTGAGGAGGATGGCATCATCATCTTCCAGTGCGCGTCATTGAATATAATCAAGAACGGACCGATGATTTCATATGGAGTATTCGCATAACAAACGCCGGCTTTTCGAGGCGAACCATTCATACTGGGCGCAGAGATCGGAAAGCTATTCAGATGTAAATAAGGAAGAACTTGCAGGCAGCAGCCGGCACAGCTGGTCTTCGGTGCTGCGCGAAGCGATCACGGCGCATTACCCCGGCAGGGAACCGGGGAGCATCCGCGTGCTGGATATAGGCACCGGCCCGGGTTTCTTTGCCATACTACTGGCAGAGCAGGGTTTTGACGTAACGGCTGTGGATTATTCCCCTGCGATGCTTGCAGAGGCAAAGCAGAATGCCGATGCCCTCGCAGAGACGATCGATTTCCGCGAGATGAACGCCGAGGCCCTTGAGCTGGCGGCCGACTCTTTTGATGTTACGGTGTCCCGCAATCTCACATGGAACCTGCCTCATCCGGAGGCCGCCTATTCCGAGTGGGCGCGGGTACTGAAAGCGGGCGGCCTGCTCTTGAATTTCGATTCCAACTGGTACCACTATCTTTTTGATGATTCCAAGCGTGAGCAGTTCGAGGCAGACCGCGCCAGCAGCGCTGAGCTCGGTCTTGGCGACCAGAACGTAGGTGAAAACTTCGACGTCATGGAGGATATCGCCCGCAGCATGCCCCTGTCTGAGATCTCCAGACCGGAATGGGATATCTTTGTTCTTACCGGTCTCGGCTTCTCTGTCAAAGTCGATGAAAACATATGGAAAAAAGTCTGGACATTACAAGAACAGACCAACTTCTCCTCAACGCCGATGTTTATGATATCGGCTACCTCTCAAAAAGATCCGTAAACCTTTTTGAAAGGCTTACGGATCTTTCTTTTATTTCAACCAGGAGCAAAGCTCCAACAAGCTCGCTTGATTGGAGCGAGCGACGCCGTACTCTATGTCGTCGCAGGCGAAACAGATGATGTTTTCAAAGTCAAAGGCGACCATCTGGTACTGGGCGGTATAGCAGCAGAACTCATTTTTGAAAAGAAGTAGCGGGAGACAGAGAACCGTCCCCTGTCTCCTTGCTAATTTACCTTCCATTTCTCATTCCAGATCTCACGTATCTCTGCTGCACTGTCGATCAGGATGTCCGCTTTATACTCTTCGAGCTCCGACCTGGGTCTGAAACCCCATGTCACGCCGACTGCCGTTACTCCCGCATTGTGTGCGGTCATCATGTCCGTGTTTGTATCTCCGAAATACAGGCATTCACTCCTGTCCGCATCGAATCTTTCAAGTATCTGATACACCCCCGAAGGATCAGGCTTTATAGGAACGCTGTCTGTCTGGCCCTGTATATGGTCAAACAAGCCTTTGCCGAATATGGTCTCCACCACACTCACCGCGCTTTCGTGCGGCTTGTTCGACAGTACCGCGATCTTTACTCCGCGGCTTTTGAGTTCGTCAAGCGCCTGTACCACATACTCATAAGGCTCCGCGTGATAGCAGGGATCCTCCTGCATCCACGCCCTGCACATCGGAAAGCCTTCCTCCAGATGGGACGCATCCGTGTCGCCCGATGCGATGAGCGCTCTTCTGAGAGCGTTCTTTAAGCCATCGCCGGCAAAGTAATTAAAGGCTTCCACGCGCTGTGCGGGAAGCCCGAAATATTCCAGTGTCATATTTACCGGCCTTGCGATGGACTCCTGAGTCCTCACAAGCGTGCCGTCAAGATCGAAAATGCATACTTTTATCATCTCTTTTATTCCCTGTTTGCCTTATAAGCCATCCATGTTGATCTCGCCCCTCCTGATCAGGTCGAGCATGATGTCAGCCTCTTTGATATTCTCTCCAACCTCTAGCCTGCCGCCTGTGCATAAAGGCTCTCAAGGAGCTCAGGCGTCACAGAGCCGACCTGGTTGTATATTACTTTGCCGTCGCGGTCCAGGACTATGGTCTGCGGCAATGTCGAACTGCCGCCGACTATATTCCACACCAGATCATCGCCCGTATCAAGCGCGAAGCGTATCCTGTCCCATCCTTTGTCCGCAAGGTATGCCGCTATGTCATCCTTGGACAGGGAGCTGTGCACTGCCAGTATCTCTATGTCTCCGGCGTGAGCTGCCGCGAGCTCGTTGAAATACGGCAGTTCCTTTACGCAAGGTCCGCAGTAGGTCGCCCAGAGATTGATGAATGTGACCTTGCCGCGGCTGTCGGCCAGATGGAACTGCGATCCGTCAGTGCAGGTGATCGTAAAGTCAGGAAGCACATCTCCCGGCTGATTGCCGCCTTCCTGCAGCTGATCCGCTATCTTGTCAGTTCCGCTTACGTCAGCAGCCTCTCCCGTATGATCCAGCACGTTATACCACAGCAGCGCAAAGGCAAGTACCGCGATGGCCACTACCCATGCGATGCGGGAGGCACGTGCGCGCTTCGCCTGTGAATCAGGTCTGTCATCAGCGCAGCCTCCGGCCGGTGCCAGGAGCGTGATCTTGCCCGCTTTGAGCGAGATGGCATCCTGTCTGCAGACGTCCATACATTTCGCGCAGTTGATGCACTCATGGTCGCCGACGTGACGGACATCCATGCCGCAGCTCATGGCGCAAGCGCCGCAGTGAGTGCAGCGGTCCATGTCGACCCTTACTCCGACAAGCGCCAGCTTGTTGAACATGCCGTATATCGCTCCGAGCGGGCAGATAAAGCGGCAGAACGAGCGGTAGCAGAATACGCACGCCAGTCCGATGATCATCATGATCACGAATTTGCGGGTAAAGAAGATGCCGAGCATCTTGAAGAAGCTTTCATTGCCCGGGTTCGCCAGGAGTCCCATTGCTCCCTCCAGAGTGCCCGCAGGGCAGATGTACTTGCAGAATCCCGGTACGGCCATGCCCTGCTTCAGCCCGTACCACAGAGGCACGGCTATCGCAAACACGACCAGTAGGACATATTTGAGATATGACAGATAATGTGTCACACGGTTCTTCCTGATCTTGGGCGTCGGTATTTTGTGGAGCAGCTCCTGTATCAGTCCGAACGGACAGAGCCAGCCGCAGACGGTCCTGCCGAGCATGAGGCCCCATAGCATGATGATACCGAACACATAAAAGCCCGCGCGGTTGCCTGACGATGCAAGCGCGTTCTGGAGCGAGCCGAGCGGGCACGCGCCGACGGCCGCCGGGCATGAGTAGCAGTTGAAGCCCGGGACACACATCGCCTTGGTCTTGCCCGTATATATCTCGCCTTTTATAAAGCCCTTGACATGGGCGTTGTACAGCAGTGCAGCGTATAGCTGAATCAGGCGTCTTTTATCCAAGTCCCACACACTCCGTACATATATTGATAGCTTTGATCAGCATGTCTTCCATGCTGCCGTTGAATATGCCTGCTATCACTAGTATAGCGGCAGCGATCAGCAGCGCGACCCTCAGACCGCGAAGCCGCTTTGCCTTCGCAGCCTCCGCATCTGAGTCGCGTCCCACCTCGCGTTCTGCCTTATATATATCGACCAGATCGGGATCAGCGACAGGCTTGCCCTGTCTGTCATCACGAACGCCTTTGATCACACAGATCACAGTCACGATAACAGCAAGCACGAGCAACGGCAGGCATGTCAGGAATGCCTCGGCCGCTTTTTGGCGCGTGAATATCCAGGCATCAGGATGCCCCTGCGCCTGCCAGGCCGCTCCTTCGAGGTAGATCCTGATCACCGAACCCGCCGTAAGCAGTGCCCACAGGCTGTACAAAGCCGAATTGATGTAAAGCAGTATCTTGCTCCTGTCCATTGGATCTGATCCTTCTTATAACATGCGCTATTCTGCGCTGACCGGAAGCTTGATGAGCGTCGAGACCGGACCTGTCGTGATCTCACCGCCATCGTCGATCTTGTAGCCGTCAGGAACGCTGATCACCTTGACCGTCAGGTTCCCCGCCTTATCTGTGAAGACGTTGGCCATACCGTCCTCTCCGGTAGTGTAAGTCTCGTCACCCGACTCAGTAGTCACGGTGAATTCCACTCCCGGTACAGGATCCTTGTCACCATATGCGTAGAATGAATTGTATCCGAGCTGTCTCTCCTGATAGTCGTCGCCCGTGAATGTCGTAACGATCCTCTCGAAAGTCTCCTGATCCGGTATGGATCCCACTCTGCAGAAGCCGATCTTCCCGTTGCGGTCGATGATAAGTGTCGTCGGGTACGCGGTCGTCTTATATCCTTCCGGATTTTTGATATATGCTATAGGGAATGAAAGTCCGTGAGAATCGGCGTACTCCTTTGCGCCCTTTTCATCATCCAGAGGGTCTATATCCAGAGCGACCATCGCCAGCTTGTCCTGATACTTCTGATAGACCTTGTCCATTTCAGGGAATTCCTCTTCGCAAGGTCCGCACCAGGTGGCGAAAAGCACGACTGCAAGCGCCTCCTTGCCCTCAAGCAGTCCGCTCATGCTGAGCTTCTCACCTTCAGTCGTAGTTACTTCAAACTCAGGCGCAGCTTCGCCGACCGCTATATCTGCTGACGGGTTCGCCATGCGCTCTGCGATCTCATCCTCATGGACCTTGAAGAAGATGAATACACCCGCTGCTATCACCACTATGATCATCAGCAGCACTATCAGCACGGTCCTGCAACCTGAGCCTTTTTTCCCTTCCTTCTTTGCCATGTCGAGCTCCTTTCTGCCTCTCTTATCCGCCATCTACTGTGCAGCTTTGAGCGTTATCCTGACATCGCCGTATGTCTCCGGCACAGGATAATCCGTTTCGTCCTCCGCATAGCCTTCAGGTGTGCTGTAGATATGTACGGTATATACGCCTTCCTCCTGATCCGGGAACGCTGCGATCCCGTCGGCATCAGTCTCGCCCATCTGACAGAGCGCATCCGAGCAGAACTGGACCATCACGCCCTCGACAGCCTTTCCGGATTCATCGGTCACGACGACACGATATGCATCGCCCGGATTCTCAGCTGCCGGAGCTCCACTTCCGCTGTCTGTCGACGCTGCGCTGTCAGTGCTTGTTGATGCCGCGCTGTCAGTGCTCTTCGAAGCGGATCCGCCGCAGGCAGCCAGCACAGCCATGCTCATGCAAATAATTATTGCAAGTGTTATGATCTTTTTCATTCCGTTCACCTCATTATGTATTTATCCATTGCAGCTTGACTATATTTGAAATAATGTTGGTTCCTGATTTATTCCATTATATCACCCTATAGCAGCTGTCATGACAGCTAATTGCACGTATACTGTTTGTCTATGCTATAATTCCAGTAAACACTGATCAGAGGAGGGTATCGCAAGTGGAAAGGAAGACTCTTTATTACATACTGTTAGTTGCGTTCGGTTTCGTCGTGATCATCTTCGGGCTGCCCCGCCTGCTGAATCTGATCACCGGGCATTTCGGTTTCATGTTCCCGAGATGGTCGATGCTGCTATTCATATCCGCAGGCTTCTACTTCTGGGGCGAGATCTGCCTGTATATCAAGAAGAAATACGACGTCGATATCTAAAGCGGCGGTCTGCCTCTATTCCTGCCAGAGGAAGGGCATGAATATGCCGAGCTGCTTCTCCCAGTCGGCTTCGCAGTGCCGCCCGCCTATCTGGCAGTAGAGCTTCGCGCTGCCTCCAGCTGCGATCACCTTGTTGGCGGTGCCGCGGCATGTCTTATATATCCAGCTTGACCGGTCCTCTGTGTCCGGGTTTTTTATTTTGCCGTATCCCTCCTGCGTGCCCCAGGACAGGTATATCCTAGTGTCGGGGCTCATATCAGTCTCGTTCATATCGTGCCACAGTCTGCCGCTCACGCTTCCGAGCGAAGGTGACAGGCAGGCAGCCTTGGATATCCAGCGGTTATACCTGACCAGAGCATAGGCCGCCATCAGTCCGCCCATGCTCGATCCGCCTATGGCTGTGCACTCTCTGAACGGTATGGTCGGGAAGTTCCCGTCGATGTATGGCTTCAGCTCATGGATAATGCCCTGCATGGTCGCTTCGCCGAGAGGCTCTATGCCGCTCAGCCATCCATGGTCCGTCCCGTACGGCAGATACTCCGACATGCGCTCGTTGTGTCCGTGGGCGCATTCGACCCCGACGATGATCATCTGCTTGTCCCAGACCCTGCAGTAGTCATCCAGTCCCCATGACTTACCGAAGGTCGCGTCCTCGTCCCTGAAGAGATTGTGTCCGTCAAAGAAATAGAACACGGGGAAAGGTCCTTCACCGTGTTCCGGCATGCGTATATGGAGCGGCCTGACCGCGCCTATTGAGTTGAAGTAAAAATCCTGTTTTATCAGCATCTTCTCAGTCCCTCTTCCCGGCAGCGCTGTATCGCTGCTCAGTTCCTTTCATCATTCGTAAACATTACCGCTGAACGACCAGCCTCCGTAGCCGAAGATGAGCCTGAACTCATCAAAGGTCATGATGTACTGCGACTGCGATCCCGCGACCTTGCCGTCACCCAGATATATAGCCACATGTCCCGGATCCTTGCCGCAGATCTCGCATATGGTGCCGGATCTGTAATCCGGACCGCTGTATATCATGGCTCCGACAGGGATGTCTCCCGCGTCCTTGGCCAGATCGTCTCTTGAAGTAGCTGCACAGCAGGATCCCCTCGCAGGCAGATCTGCCTCTTTATATACTTCGCAGACCCAGCTCTCACAGCGGCCGGCATATCCGTTGTTCCACGGCGGCCTCTCCTCAGGCCAGTTCTCCTTTAGAGTTTTGACTATCTTCTCCTGCTCTTCGCTTCCAATGCTTATAGGCGTGAACGCAGCGGCGCCGCCGGATACGAAGTCCGGGTTCTGCATCACCAGCGTACCGACAGTCATCAGCTTCCTGGTGTCCTTCGAGATAGGGACAACCTCCTTTACGGATTTGCTTTCCTCCAGTATCCCCGCCGTGTCATTCAGCAGCTGCCTGGAGCCTCTTGATATCGGTGAATACGTCATGTATGCATACAGACCGATGCCGCTGAGCACGAGAACAACTGCGGCGATGACCGCCGCCGTCCTGCCTTTTCTCCTTTTTGTCCCGCTCTGTCCCCGTTTCATGTCTTATCTGTTTGCCTTCTTGGCGCGCTTGCGCTCGTACATGTCCTTATCGGCGCGGCGAACCGTATCTTTCTCTTAACTCTTCTCCCTTTTCCTGCAGCTCTTCCTTCTTCTCGCGGGCCTTGTTACGTACCCCCGTGTTCTTGACATCGCTCCCCTTTACGAGGTCCTTGACTGCTGAGTATTTATCGGCGAGGGACACTATCGCGCCCTCGACTGAATTCGGCGCCTTGCTGCCGCCCGCCGGCCACATGTGACGCTCGATGATATCCTCCGTCTTCTCCGGCAGCTCATCCACCAGCTCCTTAGCGACCTTGACTGATTCCCCCGGGTGCTCCTGGCTCATCTCTTTATTGTTCGCGAACTTGCTGTCACGGCCGAGTATGCCGAGGTCATGACAGAGCGAGCCTATCACGACGGCCGATACGCTCACGTTGATCTTCATCTTGCGCAGAGCATAGGTAAGCATGAGGCTCGAGAGTGTCACTCTCAGAGTGTGCTCGCCGACCGTAGACCACAAATGGTGGGTCTGGTCATAAGCCTCCTTCATCTCATCCGACTCGAGTATCTCCTTGCCGTAGCGGTCTATATCGCTGCGGATACGCGCCTTGCGGTTCTCGCGCTTGTCGCGTATCTGTTTGTGCAGCGTGCTTTCGTAGTACATGTTTCTCATGACAGTGGTTTCCTTTGCTTTTTCTATATTTTAACCTCTGCAGCGCCCTCAAGTACAGCTATTCCGCTACTCTTCAAGTTTCACATGTATCACACCGGCGTTTTCCTTACCGCGGCGGTGATCCTCCTCAGCCTGCTTAAGGACTTCGCCCAGTCCGCTAAGCGCGTCAAAAGGAGCGAACTGCTTGGCACGCTGCATGCGCGGCATCTTCGGCCTCTTCGATTCCGGTCTCTTCCTGTCTCTGTCTTCCTTCATTCCTTTTTCCGGCTCCTCTTTACTCCTTATGCCCTCCGACCTGGTGATTGCGCTCCCTCGTGGTCGCCGCATCCTCGAGATCCATTGCGCGGAACATGGCATCCCTGCCGTACTTGCTCCTGATCGAGTTGACTGCCTCCTGGAGAGCTTCGTCCCTCTTCATCCTTCCCTGCAACTCCGCGACCGGATCCGACATGTCGGCCCTTCGCTTCTGTCCTTTGGTCATCCCCTCTTCCTCGTCCTCCGCATCCGCGAGATCGAATATGGTGAGCTGCCCATCGGCACCCTTCGGCTGTATGTTGTTGAAGTTGATGAATACCCTTCGCACGGGCCAGCTACGCTCGGTGATCCTGTCATACAGATCTGCTACAGCCGGCATTATGACCGACGCGGCATCCGTCATGACACTGAACGATACAGAGCCCCGAGACATCGGGACCTTGAGAGCGTTCGAGTAGCCGACCATGATGGAGACATTGGGCGTCACCATACCTTCAGCCGTCATATCGTGACAGAGGCCCTCGGTCATCTCCTTGACGATCAGCCTGCCCTCGTCGTTATTATAGTCCCTCATCAGGACCTGTCCCCGCGAGAGCGAGTGGCTCTTGTTCTTATACCCCTTGATATCCGACATCTCGGTCGGCTCTATGCCGTAGGCGTGGTCTATCATCAGCTCGGCGTCAATGCCGAACATCCTGTACATCAGATCCTCGTCCGCTTCGGCTATCCCCCTCATAGTCGTGATACCTATGCGCTCGAGCCTGGCCGCGATCCTCCTGCCTATCCTCCAGAAGTCAGTGAGCGGCCTGTGATCCCAGAGCACGTCCTTGTACTCCGCTTCGTCCAGCACTCCGATGAAGTCCTCGGCGTGCTTTGCGATTATATCCATGGCTATCTTGGCCAGGTACATGTTGGGTCCGACACCCGCCGTTGCCCTGACGCCTATCCTGTTAAAAACCTCGCCCATCAGCAGCTCGGCCATCTGCTTCGGATCGCAGCCGTACCTCTTCAGGTACTTCGTCACATCTATGAATACCTCATCTATCGAGTAGACGTGTATGTCCTCCGGAGCTATGTAGTCGAGATAGACCTTGTATATCGCAGCGGCGTATTCCATGTAGAGGCTCATGCGCGGCGGCGCCATTATGTATTCGAGGTTCGCGGGGATCTCGAAGACCCTGGGTCTGCCGCCGACTCCCTTCGCCTTGAGCGAAGGGGATACCGCCAGACATATGGTCCGGTCGCTCCTGGTCGGATCGGCCACCACGAGATCCGTCGTCATCGGATCGAGCCCCCGCTCCACGCACTCAACGGAAGCATAGAAAGACTTGAGGTCTATGCAGACATAAGATCTCTCCCATTCGTAATTTCCGTTGTAGCTGCTGTGGATTTTACCCATATATTTTATCCGTTATGTCATTCTGACGAGCAAAGTGAGGAAGAGTCTCCTTCCTTCATTAGCCAAACTGTTTGCGGTAATCGACCGGCGTCATCCCTTCGGTCTCTGTGAAGTTCTTGGTGAAATAGCTCTGCGAGCAGAACGCAAGCCTGTCAGCTATGACCGCGACTGTCAGGTCTGTATCCCTCAGCATGCGCTTGGCCTCGAGCATGCGCTCCTTGAGTATGAACTCGCTGATCGTGATCCCGAGCTCCTCTTTGAATATGGCCGAGGCATAGGTGCGGCTCAGGTTCACATGCTCGGCCAGCTGGGCCAGCTCGATCTTCTCGGTCAGGTGCTCCTCTATGTAGGTCATCATCTTGACGAGTCTCGGCGAATACTTCTTCTCCCTGATTATGTACTTCATCTTGACCGCATAGTTGTGGGCCATGCCGTGGACCAGATCGTAGAGGTCCGGCAGCGATACCGCGTTGTCGAACTCCTTGACGAACTCATCGCGTATGTCGTAAGCGACCATATCGAGCAGGCCTGCCTGTATGGCTACAAGACACATCTCGGCCGCGGCGCACATCGCCTCGTAGTACATCTTCTCCACAGCTTCGCTGTATGAACCGCATCTGTTGTACAGCGCGGTCGGGTATTCGTAGTTCTTCTCCGAGAGCGCCGCTATCGCTTCGGCATCGCCCTTCGCGATCGCCTCGAAGTATGGTTTCTTGCGCATATACGGGAGATAAATCTGGTTTCTCCTCGTGCGGCTCAGTATCATGTTGGCGGATCTCTTCTCACTCATCGTGTATTATTCTCCTGATTCTCCTGATCTGCTGCTCATTTCGTAATTTCTTTACATCATTCGTAATACGATTATAACATTTCGCGATCCTAAACACTATAATCCAGATATGAAAAGTGTTATTCTCGCAGGCTGTCAGTTCAGCTCGAAAGAGCATGTTTGCGAATGACACAGGATGGCTCTCAGGTCTACGGGGAGAGTCATTATAAACTCGATATGAGATAGTGCTTTGAAGAAACGGCTATGCACAGGTTGATGGGGTTCGACCTGGACAGAGTCGTTTTTTCATTGTCTGCGAAATCAAAATACAGGGACACTGTACGCATCCCTGTATCTTTCCACTTTGTTCACGTTCCTTATCCGTTACGTATTTTACTTATTCCTCTTAGATCATTTCACCTTGACCTTCTTGACCGCACTCCATTTGGAGTAGTACCTCATGCCGTTCGAGTCCTTGTAGGATCTGACCTGTACGTAGTAGTTCCTCTTCCTGGCATTGGTCTTGATGGTCTTGCTGACCTTGTTGTACTTCTTGCCGATTGTCTTGATGACATAGTCGCTCATGTCCTTGTTGCGGCTGTACTTGACCTCGTAGCCGCTGACCTTGCTTTTCTTCTTCTTGCTCACCTTGACCCAGAAGGCCTTCTTCTTGCCCTTGATGGACTTGACCTTGGTTTTAGGTACGCTGACGGAAGCAGTGCCCACATAGCTGGACATCGAGTTGTCGGCATATGTGATGTAGTTCGCACATGCGCCGTTCAGCTCCTGATTGGCAGCGCCTTCGGTCGCACTGCCGATGGCGATCGGTACGAGCGCGTAGCCGCCGTATGCTCCTATGCCCTTGATGTACGCATAGCCCTGACCTGCCTTGTTGTTCCTGATGCCGCCGACAATATAATCTCTGCCCTCAGCGAGCAAAGTGCCGCCGTTATATATGTTGAACTTCGGATGCTGAGCATCGGCCAGCGAGAGTCTGTTCCTGCCCGTGATCCTCGTGAGCGGTCCGGCCGCTGGCTTCTGATCGATATACCAGAAATCGGCGTCTATCTTGCCCTTGAGTCCGGTGAACGAGAGCATGCCGTTGATCTTGGCGCTGCTCGAATACTGCCACTTGCTGTACTGTGTCCCGAGCTGGCAGCGGCTGTAGTACTGTGCGCACCACATGTCCACGTTGCCCGCGAACTGCGAGGTGTAGAGGTATGAATTGAAGAATGTCGTGCTCGCATAGATGCCCGGTGTATATCCTGCAGCCTTGATGGTATTGCAGAATGCGACTGCCGCATTGGTCGCCGCCGTCTTGCTGATGCCGTGGAGCCTTCCGAGGATCCCGCCCGCGAACTCATAGTCCATGTATACCGGCAGCTCTAGCTGTCCCGGTCCGATACCCAGAGCCTTGAGTCTGTTGATCGCATAGGTCGCTTCCTGAGCGCCTTCGGTAGCGTTCTTGGCCTGCGAGAATACATACGCGCCTCTCATGACTCCCGCCGCGGTGGCAGCGTTGTACTGAGCCTGGAAGTTATCGTCTGCGTGAAGCTTCAGGCTGCTGCTGCCGTATGAGGTCCAGGTGACTCTCATGATGGCGAAGTCTACCCCGTTTTCCTTGGCTGCCCTGAAGTCGCAGTTCTTGGACTGCCAGTCAGAGATGTCGACGCCGTTCACAATGAGATTGCCTGCGAACCTTCCATTGTGGTAGTAGGTCGATCTGCCCGTGCTGGAGTAAGGAGAGCCTGTGGTGAATTCTCCTGCAGCGTGAGCCGGCTCCAGTACGGCCGTCACCGCCACAAGGCAGAAAGCCATCACGAACACTATGGCTCTTCCGATCATTCTCTCCATTCCTGATTTTCTGTCAGTTCTCATATCTATCCCCCCTTAGAAAGTCGCGACCTCAGGATCGCACGGCTCGGTCCTCTCCAGATTCCTGATGTAGAGGACAGGTCCTTTCTCTTTGTATGCTTCGGTGTATTCACAGCGCACCTTGGCCGTTATTTTCACCCAGTCTCCAACGGAGAGCTTCTCCGAACCGGAGTAGTAGGCCAGCAGCCCCGCGAACTGTATGTCCGCCTCGCAGCAGGTCATCACGTGTCTGCCGAATGCGAACTGTCCCTCCGGGAGTTCTTCCGAGAGCGCTACTCTGCCCTTGACCACGAAGGTCTTGCCGTCATAGTCGTCCTCGTTCTCGTTGATATCCCTGTACCACTCCGCGTACCACTCATCCTCGATCTCTATTTTGGATGCGTTCATGTCGTACGGGAGCGGATCGATTATGTCGTCCGGCTCTATGTCGTCAGGTCCGTACTCATACACGATGAGCGACCTGCGGTTCGCGATCCTGACCTCTTTGTGATAAGGCATCTTGTCGAAGCCCTTCTCGCAGCGGTTGAAGACGACCATGTCAGCGGTCTGCATCTTGTTGAAGCAGAGCTGCCTCATATTCTGGTTGTACATCATGAAGGTGGTCGTGTCGAAGAGGCACATCTCCTGCGCTACCAGCCAGTTCGGTGGCATCACTGCGAAGAGCTTCTGGTTCTCCCACATGCCGTTGTATTCGACGACCACGCGGTCAAAGCCCCCCTTGTGTTCGAGCATCCCGAGCTTGACTTCGTTGAGCTCAGCCTCGCTCTTGATGCGCTCCACTATAACTCCGGGACCCACGAACTTCTCAGGCTCATACGCGACCTCTCCGTTCTCGCAGATCAGCAGCAGCGTGCGCCCGTCATCTCCGAACTCGTGGTTCTCGAGAGTCTCCTTTATGAATGATGTCTTGCCTGCACCGAGAAAGCCGGTGAACAAATATACGGGTTTGTCTGTCATGATAATTTAAACAGCTCCTTGAGTTTATCCTTGTTGAGTCTGGTCCCGATCACGGCTACCATTCCGGTCGCCTCTGCATCGGTGTCTCTGACCTCGCCCTCGCCCGGCACGTAGTCGAACTCGAGCCATCCGCCGTCGGCATTCTCCACGATGCCCTTGGCTCTCAGAACCTCGCCGCACTCATCGAGGCTGTCGATGATATCCTCGAGCTCGGCTTTGGTGTACTTGTTGCTTGTCTGTGCATCGACCTCATCGAAGACCTCGTCCGCATCATGTCCATGGTGGTGGTGATGATGATGGTGGTGATGTCCGCACCCGCACTCTTCGCCGTGATCATGGTCATGATCGTGTTCATGACCGTGATCGTGATCATGATGATGATGTTCGTGATCGTGGTCCTCTTCATCGTGGTCATGATCATGGTGATGATGGTGCTCGTGATCATAGTCGTGCTCATGGTGGTGATGATGCTCATGCTCCTCATCCTCGTCATCATGATGATGATGGTGGTGGTGATGTCCGCATCCGCATTCTTCGCCATGTTCATGCTCGTGCTCGTGTTCATGTGCCTCGAGCTCCTCATACGCTTCTTCCCTGAGCTTGTCGAGCTCCGCGTTGAGGGTCTTGTCAGACTCCATCACCTCGAGCATCTTGGCTCCTGACAGCTGATCCCAGTCGGTAGTCACGACCTGAGCCGTCTTGTTGAGCGTGCGGATATCGGCCACTACTGCATCGATCTCCTCCGCGCTCATGCCCTGCTGATGTGAGAGGAAGATCGAGCTCGCATGCTCCACCTGGTTGGCAAAGAACTCACCGAAATTCTCCATGTACATCTTATATCTCTTGGCATCCACCACCGTGGTGAAGCCGTTGAGTTCTATCCTGTCATTGTCCAGATCCTGTACGGCGATGATGACATCTGAGAGCTTGCCCACGCCCGACGGCTCGATCAGTATCCTGTCAGGATCGTACTGGTCGATAACCTCATTGAGAGCCTTGCCGAAGTCCCCTACAAGAGTGCAGCAGATGCAGCCTGCCACCATCTCGTTGATATGGACCCCTGACTCTCTCAGGAATCCGGTATCCACTCCGATCTCTCCGAACTCGTTCTCGATCAGTACAATATTCTTAGTGTCATAGCCCTCCGAGATGAGTTTCTTGATTAGTGTAGTCTTGCCTGCTCCGAGGAATCCGGAGAAAATATCTACCTTTGCCATACTGTTTCCTTCTTTCCATTAGGCCATCGGGCGCATCCCCCTTCAATCCGAAAGGGCGCACTCCGCCATGATTTTAGTCAATTGAAAGTATACCACCCTTAATTTCCCAGTAAACTTATCTTTACAATATTTAATCTGAAGCCGGAGGCGGGATGGCGGTCTGCAAGCATGGTTTACAATCTCCGCTTCAAGCTGTACAATTGGCTCCGTGAAAAGAGCTGAAGGTAGATAGGAAGAGATTTATACCGAGATGAGTGAAAAGAACATAACCGACAAGAAGAGATTCCATATCGAAATGAATGAGAGGCGGGGCGAATTCCTCGTGGCACTGGCGCTCTCGCTCAGGGCGAGCTCGCTGCTCTTCGCCACGATAGCGATGCGCACCATGGGCCCGTTCCTGACGATAGCGATCAGGTTCACCATAGCTTTCATTATCATCGCCTTCCTGTTCCGCAAGAACATAACCAAGGTCGATGCGAAGACGCTGCTCCACTGCGCCCTTATAGGCATCACCTTCTTCTTTGCGATGCTCTTCGAGCTGATGGGGCTCAAGACCACGCCATCGTCTGTGACGGCCTTCCTCGAGGGCATGGTAGTCGTCATGGTGCCTGCAGTCACCTGCATCGTTTACAGGAAGTTTCCTGACCGCATGACCGTGTTCTCGGCCGTGCTTGCGATCGTCGGCGTAGGTTTCCTGACGCTCAAGGGCGACAGGATCGGCTTCACGACGGGCGAGCTGCTCGTGCTGCTCGGCACCTTCTGGTATTCGCTCTCGGTCCTCGTCACGGATACAGCCGCCAAGAACGACGACCTCCTGACGGTCTCGATATACCAGCTCCTCTTCATCGCCATATTCGCATACATCGGAGCCTTCATCTTCGAGGAGATCAGGCTGCCTCAGTCCGGCACGGAGTGGGGAGCAGTCCTCGCGCTCGCCGTTATCTGCAGCTGCGTGGGCTTCACCATACAGCCATTCGGCCAGAAGTACATAACGCCTGAGCGGGCCGGCATACTGGCGGTCTTCAATCCGTTGACCGCGGCAGTGCTGGGCGTCATATTCCTGCACGAAAAAATGACCCCGACAATGCTGTTTGGGTCATTTCTCATACTCGTATCCATACTCGCGCCCGCCATTATCGCAGACCGCAGCGCTCGCCACAATCCCGGATCCGATACTGATCAGAGCACTGGTCTATGAGTGCTGGGTGCTGACTTGTTGCATGCCGAGCGGCAAGTTAATTCCGGGAGTTGCACTGATCGCGATTGTCCCGGTAAAGTGCGATTGTCCCGGTAAAGTATAGTCACCTCGGTAAAGCGCATTGATCCCGGTAAAGTCCGATCACCTCATATAGTTGCGACAACATCAGACAAGGAAATCATCAGGGCCGGCTTCGTAGTCGGCCAGTTTGTTTGAATCGAACACTCCCTGGTCCGTTACCACGCCAGTTACCAGTTCAGGCGGAGTGATATCGAAGGCCGGGTAGTAGCCCCTGACCTCCTGATTAGCCGTCGGCGTGCCCATCGCCAGGAGCACCCCGGACGGATCTCTCATCTCTATCTTTACCGTATCTACTGTCGGATGTCCCTGATCAGGCGCGCCGCTCACGTAATAAGGTATCCCGTGATACTTCGCGGCGATCGCTATCTGGTAAGTCCCCACCTTGTTGATCACGTGGCCGTCCACGCATATCACGTCCGCAGCCGAAGTGAAGAGATCTATGCCCTCGTTCTTCATCACTGAAGCAGGCATATTGTCAGTTATCACAGTCACGTCGAAGCCCATGTCATGGCAAACGGTCGCCGTCAGTCTCGAGCCCTGGAAGAAAGGTCTGGTCTCCGGGCAGAATATCTTTATGTCCTTGCCCTGAAGCCTGGCTTCCTTGAGCATCTGGCCCACTATGGTCTCCGCGAAGCACTGCGTCATGATCGCGCCGTGATCCGGGAAGAGCTCCGCAAGATACTTTCCGGCCTTGCCTATACCGGCATATCTCTCGTTGTTCTGCTCAATGGAGAATTCCTTTATATCCTCAGAGACGTCGGATGCGCCTTCTGCTAGTCTGCGTCTTGCCACCTCTATGCAGGACTCCGTGATCCTCTCCATGCGCCATGTCGTGGTAGGCCTCGCGTGAGAGATCGTATACGAGGCTGATCTGAGAAATTCCATCTGCTCCTCTTCGGACCTGCCCCTGCACTCATAGGCTGCCAGTGCCATGCCCATCGATGCGGCGACGTACGGTCCCGCGCTCTGGGTGATCATGTTTTTTATCGCCTGAGCCACCTCCTGGTGAGTCCTGCACTCGACCTTTACCACTTCTATCGGATAGATGCGGCGGTCGAGTATGCGCACTACGCCGTCCTCGTACCATGCGATGTTCTCAAACTGAAGCATCCATGCGAGATCCTTGTCCTGTCTTTCCATGTTGTTTACCCCATTTTATCCCTGTGAGATTCTTCGGTCACTGTGTTCCCTCAGAATGACAGCTTAAGAGCTTTTTTCGTGGCAATGACGGCAACAGCTCAAATATAGCTTCAAGTGCTAAAAGCCTCCCGTGACAACGAATTTTGACAGGAGGATTTATTATGACCACAAGAAAACAGTACCCCAACCATCACGTGTTCGAGACCGTGATCGGCGGCAGAGCTTTCACCGTCGAGACCGGTAAGGTCGCAGAGCTGGCAAACGCAGAATGCATCTGCCGTTACGGCGATAC
>JAZUNV010000116.1:0-22281 GCA_045604305.1 Anaerovoracaceae bacterium
CCCAGTGTCTGGTCGCCCTTTTTCTTTTTAGGGTTAGTGATCTTCTTGACTGTTTTGAATGCCATTACTTCTCACCTCCCTGCAGTTTCTTTATCTCAATGCTTTCAATGAATGCCTGCACACGGGTACGCATCTGGCCGGCTCCGGCATTGATATTGTACGGCCTGTCTACCGACAGCACCGGGAATCCGTAGTCCTCTCTGAGCATGTGCGAACCGAGCATGCGCTCATACGCCCACGGGTCGCAGAACTTGACCTGCTCGTAGATGATGCCGTCAGCCCCGTACTCTTTGGCTAGGTCTGCGACATATTTCTTACGTCCGTATACCTTCTCCATGTTCATGGTCCGCGGGCACTGACCCATGTATACGTAGTGCCTGCAGATCTGATGGAGGATATCCTCATCGGAATCCGGATCGACCTGGATCGGCACTCTGCCCGGCAGCGAGCCGAAGCAGAACCGGTCGGCGCATACGTAAGTCCCGGTCTCCTCTATCAGCTTGATCATGCCGGTGTCATCTATCTCCGAGCCGACGACCATGACGCGCGCGCGCCACTTCTTGCCGTCCGGCTTCCTCGTTTTGATCTCCTCCAGAGTCTCTCTCAGCTTGTCGATGACGAGATACTTCGGCGCCACGTAGGTGGCCAGGGTCAGCACATGAAACTCGTAGCCCGTGACCCTTGGATCCTCCTCTTTGCGGAAGACGCCGATCTCGCGTATCAGGCGGCAGACTTCGTTGTGCTCCTCGACGGCCTTCAGTATGGCCTCGTCGGATATGTCGATCCCGTAGTGCTCGTGCAGAGGACTGAGGATGTGGTTCCTGCACTGCAGCGCCAGAAGCTCCACGCCGTTCTCGTCAGCCTTGAGCGGGATCTCCATGAACTCGTAGAAGAAGCGGCTCTTGCCCTCGTCCATGGTGTGAAGAAGCTGCATGTTCTCCGCCGCGCGGTTCATCATGGTGCATCCGTCAGCGGCGATCAGGCAGTCGGCGAAGTTGAAGCCTCCCTCGATCGCTCTCTCCAGCAGCGCTCTGCTCGTCTCGCACAGCAGGCTGGTCATGTAGTAGGTAGCCATGTCGAGCGATCCGGAATTAGGCGCAAAAAGACGAACCGAGAACGCATTGCCAAGGTTCATCAGCGGTTCAGGCAGATTCTCGCACGTAAACGCCGCGCATATCCTGCCCTCGTTCCTGGCCTGTTCTATCAGTTCGTTGTTCGCATTCTGCAGGAGGTTTTCAAAGTACAAAAGATGCTTGAGATCCTTCATATTACACCTCGTTCAATATTCAGTTACGATACCTCTCACAAGTGGATACAAAGTGCACCCGGTCCCGAAGAGATATCCGGGACCGGCATGCATTCCTTTCCTGTCTTATATAAAAGTGTACCCCATTGCCGCCCCTGTAGCAAGGGCGAATCGCTTACTCCGGCTTACTCCGGTTTCGTCATCATCTCGGTGAACTTCTTCATCGTGCCCGGGATGTCGATCTGCTGAGGGCAGACCTTCATGCAGGCCCCGCAGCCTATGCACGAGGACGGCTTCTTGTCATCTTCGAATGCCGACAGAGCCATTGGCGTGATGAATCCTCCGCCTGAGTATACGTGCTCGTTGTACAGTGAGAAGAGTCTCGGGATCTCGAGCCCCTGAGGGCACTTCTCCATGCAGTACTTGCAGGAGGTGCAAGGCACTGTGCCTTCCTTAGCCTGGATATCGTAGTGGGCTGCAGTGATCAGCGCGCCGAGCTCATCGTCCGTCAGCTCCTTCTTCTCGTCGAAGAAGTCGATGTTCTGCGTGAGCTGCTCCAGGTTCGACATACCCGAAAGTATCATCGTGACGCCCGGGATCGACTCGAGGAAGCTGAACGCCCAGTGTACAGGCGTGTACTCAGGCCTCGTCTTTGCAAGTATCTTCTCAGCACCGAGGCAGCTGTCCGCGAGCTTCCCGCCCCTCAGGCCTTCCATGACCCAGATCGGAATGCCTCTCGCGTTGAGATCCTCGACCTTGATCCTGGCATCCTGGAACTCGTAGTCCAGGTAGTTCAGCTGGATCTGGCAGAACTCCACGATGTCACCGTTCTTCTCGAGGAATCTCAGCATCGTGTCATATGTCCCATGGCATGAGAAACCGAGATGCTTGATCCTGCCCTTTGCCTTCTGCTCGAGCAGGTATTCACGCAGCCCGAACTTGTCCTCAACGTACGCGTCGATATTGGCCTCGCACACGTTGTGGAAGAGGTAGAAGTCGAAGTAATCCACCTTGCACTTTCTGAGCTGCTCCTCGAAGATCTCCTCGTGCTTGCCGAAGTTCCCAAGGTCATAGCCCGGGAATTTGGTGGCGATATAGAAGTCCTTGTGATCGTACTTCGAAAGCGCGTCTCCGACGATGGTCTCGCTCTTGCCGTAGTGATAGCCCCAGGCTGTGTCATAGTAGTTGATGCCGTGGGCCATCGCGTAGTCTATCATCTCCTCCGTAGCCTTTGGATCCGGATTCGATTCCTCTCCGTTTATGACCGGCAGCCTCATGCAGCCGAGGCCGAGAGCCGACAGCTCGATGTCCTGAAATTTGTTGTAATACATACTTTCCCCCTTCTACATGTCATCCGTTCTATATGTCATCCTGAGCGCAGCGAAGGATCTCATCGTATGAGATTCTTCGGCCTGCGGCCTCAGAATGACATTTTGCTTTATTCTTTATCTATCCTCTTACGATAACATAGTTGTCCATTAAATCGATCTTCTCGAGTGTGCCGTCGAAGGTCGTGCGGATACCCATCAAGTCAGTGAAGATGATCTGTCCGTTCTCAACCCTGATGTCTGCCACATTCCTTGCCAGCATATTCGCGTCATTCACTTCATTCTTATACACTGTTGATAAGCACATTTCGCAGTCCTCCTATTTCCCATCCGGAAAGCTCGTGAAGCTGTCATATTCCATCTCAGGCAGCCCGTACTTTTCCTTTGCATCAGCGATCGCCCTGATCATGAATGCCATGTTGCGGGCGAGGTTCCTCATAGTCTGGAGCCCCTCTGCATCCTTCTTCACATCCTCTGCGCTGAAGCCGTGAACCTGATTCCAGTAAGTGCTGGACGCGACCGGCATGCCGCTGATCGTGAAGTACTTGTTGAGCACATCGAACGATGCTGTATTGCCTCCGCGGCGACAGCTTACCACTGCAGCGCCTACCTTCATATGAGTGTCGTACGACGCACTGTAGAACAGCCTGTCGAGAAAGGCTAGCATCGTCGCGTTTGGTGATCCGTAGTAGACCGGACTGCCTATCACAAGACCGTCAGCCTCTGCGAACTTCTTCGCTACCTCGTTGACCTCATCATCAAACACGCAGCTTCCTTTCTTTTCGCATGTGCCGCACGCGATGCATCCGCGGATATCTTTGTTACCGATCTGCACGAGCTCGGTCTCGACGCCTTCCGCATTGAATGTCCTGATCATTTCATCAAGAGCAGTCGCAGTGCATCCATTCGCTTTTGGACTTCCGTTGATAAGTAATACTTTAGCCATTTCATTACCCTTTCTGTTATCAAGTTTCATTCATTTCTTTAAGAATAGTTTTTCTAAACGCCTCATCTTTTGTTGCACGTTTCAGATCCTCATAGCGCTCCTGTTCGATAAGATATTTATTCATACTGAGGATGTCAGATTTGCCTTGTTCGAGACCTTCCTCGAGTCCTTGTTCGCGACTTTCTCTTCGAATACTCTTCTCGTACATCTCCTGAATTACATCGTCGTCAAATAAAGCAGTCATAATGTCCATCACTTCTTTCCTTCTTTCATTAAGATACTCTTTAAGAATGTTCTTCTCGATGCACTCATCAATAGTTTCTTTAACAGCTTCTCTTGTTTTACCATATAACGCTTTTTTCATTTTGAAAGTCTTTGTGAATGCCACATACTCACTTAATATGGTATCCGGCTCGTTTCCATAGATCACTTTCACTTTCACTTCGACTGAGCTATTGTCTCCGCCCCAAAAGGTATCCGCTAAAGATAGCGCCGTCTTTTCGCGAGTATCGTTTCCGGTATATATTACATACAGCTCTGGCTTCGGCAGATGCACTGTAGCACTTGAGTAATAATTCTGTTCGGTCTCTATTATGTAGTCTCTGAATGTCTCAGCGAGATACAAGAGGGCTCTCAGTGACATATTCTCGCACCATGAGCTTTGAGCCTCTACCAGAAGTATCGTTTTGTCTCTTACCGCGAAGCCCAGGTCATTGTACAGTTGGTCTGTAAGCACAGGCTTCAGTGTGACTGTTTTGATATCATCAACTGTTACTTCTACATCCTCCGGGTGCAGGTCTTTGTATAATCGCAGCTGATACTCAGAATAGCTGAATAAGTCAGTGAATACACTGTCATACAATGTACCCTTCGCTCCGTTTTTCTGTCTCTGCTTTATATCATGACACATATTTGCCTCCTTTATTTTACTCTATGGCTTTTTGACGGTCAATCTACACCATTTGTAATTCGTGTGAGACAAATATATAGAAGTCTTAGGCAAAAAACTGTACAGGTTTTTCCATGCGAAAAATGTCGGATTTCGGGGATTTTTTGTTAGGTTGAGGAGTCGAAGCATGTAACTTCAACTCTTTCCACAACTGCTAAGTTATCCACATTCTCCCCCAACTGAATCGGGGAAATCAGATTTGGTCTGATTTCCCCATGATTCGTTCGCTTATTTTATCTTGATCTTCTTTGGTTTTGACCATTTTGATACGGTCTTGCCTGCGCCGGAGCCCTGTACGTTACGTACACGCACATAGTAAGTAGTCTTGCCGGCAAGTCCTCCGATCTTCGCGGAGCTCTTCTTCTTGCCTACTACCTTCCTGATGGTGTTGGCTCTTGCAAATCCTTTATCCGGACATACCTGGATCTCGGTCTTGCTGTACTTCTTAAGTTTCGCCTTATCAAGCTTTTTCCAGGATACAGTTACCTTCTTTTTAGCTGCTTTTGCTTTAACGCTCTTGGCCGCAGGGATACTTGTGTTGAGTACGCCGTTCCACTCTGCAAGCTCAGCAGCAGTTCTCTGGGCTTCTTCGGCCTTCCTTGCTTCCTCTTCTGCTTTCCTGGCCTCCTCGGCGGCGGCTACGGCAGCATCCTCGGCAGCCTGCAACGCTGTTTCGGCATCGATCAGAGCCTGCTTTGTCGCTTCCGATACTTTTTCCTTCTGATCATCAGTCAGATTTTCATATGCTGATCTTGCTGCTTCGATCGCAGCTCTGTCATCAGGCTTGATGCTGTCTACTGCCGGAAGTCCCTCGATGATATCTGTTACACTTGCTGCTGCGGCTGTATCTTCTGCCTCCTGTGCGTCATCTGCTCTCTGCGCTGTAAGTGCCGCCTCCAGACTGCTGACGATCGAATCAACAGCTGCCTTGTTCTGTGCAAGTGACTTGTTCGAATCGTACTGAAGCGCATCGATATCACTCTTAGCGCTTTCGATCAGAGCCGTTGAATCCGCACTGTCGCCTTCCGCCGCCATGCTTTCCACAACCGTTATCTTATTCGACTTATAACTGTTGAATTCAGCTACTCTTGCCGCTTCTTCAGCTGCTTCCTCCGCGGCCTGGAGCGCGGCTTCGGCTGCTTGGAGTTTTTGAAGCGCATCTGAGCTTACCAGATCCTTCTGATCAGTGCTCAGAGCTTCGTAAGCAGCTCTTGCTGCTTCGATCGCTTCCTTATCGTCCAGAGTGATGCTGTCCGGCAAAGCGCCGATAAGCTCCGCTACCGATGCTGCTGCGGCTGTATCTTCTGCCTCCTGTGCGTCGGCTGCTCTCTGTGTCTCGAGTGCGCTGCTGAGTTCGCTGACTATGGTGTCGACGGCCGCTTTGTTCTGAGCAAGCGTCTTGCTGGTATTGTACTGAAGCGCATTGATATCGGACAGTGCACCAGTGATCAGTGCTGTTGATGCCGCACTGTCGCCGTCCTCTGCCATTGCCTGCACGACTGCTTTCTGCTCATCCTTGTAGTTACTGAATGCAGTCTTATCTGCTTCAAGCTGAGCTGCTTTAGCTGTCGCAAGGGCCGTGTTGAGCGATGTCACTTCATCGTCGATCTCGCTCTGCTCAGCATCGGTCTTATTCATGATAGCCTTTGCTTTATCCAGCTCGGTTTTGAGTTCCGCCGCTATTGTCGCGTAACCGGTCTTTATGCTGTTATAATAGCTTTCCGCTGTACTGACTGCACTGTTCAGAGCAGTCTTGTCGTAGATATTGACCGTCGCACTGCCGCCAGCCGGCGTCGGATCGTAGTTCCCGGACACCACATAGTAGTAAACTGTGACCTTCCCGGCATCTCTCCACGAAGGCTTAGTCGTCGTGCCTGCGCTTTCGTAATTGGACCCGGTCAGCTCTGTTGTATCGCTGTAGTAGATCGTGACATCAGACGTTTGTGCCGGTGTTGGCGTAAGCGTCACAGTGATACTATGGTTTCTGCTGTCCTTCGGCCCGTTATATCCCGAGGCGCTCACTGTCATTGAGGCCTTGCTGATCGTAAATGTCGCTCCTGTAAAGCTGATATCATAGTTGCTTCCGGCAGTCAGAGTTCCCTGCTTGATATCATATGTGCCGACGTTCTCACCAGTATCACGCTTCAGAGAGCCGGTTACTTTGTCGCTTCCCTGCAGACCTGTGACAGTATAGGTAAGTGTCGGATCGTTTTCGCCATACTTCTTGCCTTTATCATCCGCCTTGATAGTGAGCGCAGCTTTTGAAATGCTGACCCCGTCTACCTTGACCGGATCTATATCAAGGTGATCCGCGTCGCCCGGGACTTTATAGTACACGTTATATGAACCGGCATTCGTTCCCTTCGGGACAGATGTCGACCAGCCAGTGGTCGGAATCGAACTACTCTGCGTGACAGCGTAGTACATAGTTCCTTCGCTCACCTCGCCACTGGTGATCAGTTCCTGCTGCCCTCCGTTATAGGTCAGTGTCTTTGCTGTCGGAATCTTCGTGATCTCCCATGGGATCTTTGACACATATGTGTATGTGTATGTCTTATTTTCATCGATCACCGTCGTTGTACTTGGTTCCGTATCCCAGCTGCCTGCCTTGAATCCTTCAGTAGGGTTGTTACCTACGGCTGGTATCTGATCCTGAGCCAGCTTCAGCGCTGTACCCTCACGCCCGCTCAGAGTGACAGTCTTATTTGCGTTCGTACCATCATTCCATTTTCCGTTCTTGACCTGGAAAGTGACATCATAACTGACCGTCGCCACGACTGTTATCGTGCACTCGGCATACTTCTGTTCATTATCCTTGCTCACTGCTGTGATGGTTGCAGTACCCGGTCCGGCTGCAGTTACCAGACCATTTGCATCAACAGTAGCGACATTTGTATCGCTGCTGCTCCAAGTTACGTCCTTTTTCGTTGCATTCTCAGGCAGTACAGTCGCTGTAAGCTGCACGCTCTCCCCCGGTTCCAGATCTGCCTCTGTTTTATTCAGGCTTACACTGTTGACAGGTACATACTCCTCGAACAGATATACTTCCCTCGGACTGCTTGATGAGGTTCCGGATGTAGAAGATGAATAGTTATTACTATATGTCGTGTAATACAGATAATATGTGCTGCTACCCGACTTGCATATAAGCTTACTGCCATCATAGCTCCAGGTTCTATTGCTCGTTGCTGTGGAAGACAAGCTAAGCGAATTGCTGGCTGTACTGAGGTATCGGCCTCCATTGGAAATGTTCGTCACTGAGTCTCCACTCCCCTGTGCGGTGAATACGATGCCTTCGCTTTCCGGATATAGTGAATTCCCATCTATTGTAACGGCCTCAGTCGAAACAGATCCGTTATTATTTTTCAAAGCATATGCATTACCTGTATTCTTGTTCGCAATGATATATTTCCTTCCGGCCTTCAATTGATTTGTCAGAACATATACAGGGCCGCTGTAAGGGACGACCGTAACCTCAACATCAGCAGTATAGTCCTCTCCGGATACACTATCTGCGACCCTTGCTGTGATCACAGCTGTGCCGGTGGAGACGCCTTTCACTTCTCCTGACGAACTTACCGTAGCGATTGAATAATCGCTGCTGTCCCATGTTACAGTCTTCTCCGTCGCATCTGATGGCTCTATAGATGCGTGCAACTGAAGCGTTCGTCTGACCTCTACGCTCAGTCCTTCTTCTCCTTCTGCCGGTTTTTCATCGATCGTCACTCCTGTAACTGCGACCGGATCCTTTTCTTCGTATGGACCGCCGTTTTCGGTGACTACGCTTCCATCCTCTTTGTGATAAGCAAGTGTTATCTGGTTCTTGCTGTTTACAGTTGCAACCAGCCCTTTACCTTCTACTTTGCCGCTGCCGGCGTCTTTTTCCGTGTCGCTCATGCAGCCGGCGGCAGCGTATATGAATTTGATATCCTTACTGTGACCGGATTCATACTCAATATTCGATCCCTTTTGATAGATCGTGTCATAATGAGCGTCATTAGGATTGCTCATCGAATGATTATGTCCCCAGAGGAAAATGATTTTCCTGTCATCTGTAGAATCATTCGGGGTCCCGTTGTTGGCAGCATTGTTGAGCGTATCAATAACATCGGATGCTTTGGAGATAGTTCTGCTGCCGTTATAGTGAAGAGGGAAATGTGTGATAATGAAAATTGGCTTGGAATTGTCAACTGCAGCCAGTTTCTCTCTCAAAGTGGTGACTTGATTGGCTGTATAGGCGTTGTTGACGTAGGTGTAGTCGCTCGCTTCTCCTACTCCCATGCAGTATATCCTGTAATTGGATCCATCCTCGACCGCCCAATCATTTTGTATGTACTTTCTCGTGGTTTCATTCTTGTCGGGATAGAAATCATCTGTAATCGAGGAATCGTGATCATACTCGTGGTTGCCGGTGGTGTAGTAGGCCGTCACGCCCTTGGCGGCGACGAGATCCATGACGCGCTGCGTTTCGCTCCAGAATCGAGTGTCAGCCGAATTATACTGAGCCATGTCTCCGCCGAAAGCCATGACATCGATCTTACCGTACTGGCTCCTGATATTATCGATCCATGTCCCTAAGCGCGTTTCCCCATAGTAGTTCTTCTGATCATTATGTACATCCGAAGTGAAGGCCAGAACTGCAGGTTCATCATCGCCTGCCTCCGGATCTCCGCTTATGGTAAATTCAGCAGATGCGCTGCCCGAGAAATTCCCCTCACCCGTCACAGTGACAGTCGCAGTTCCCGGATTAGTGTTGTTTACGTAAGAGACGGAGTAGTTCTTTCCTTTCAGAAGCTTTACTCCGTTCACAGTAACTTCAGCTTCCGGTCTGATAGCACTTCCCGTGTACGTGTACTCCGTTTTATCAGGATTAACCTCTGCTGAGGATATGTCTATTTCCGACTCTGAAATTTTCTTGAGACCGTAGTAATAAGTGCTGTTATTATAACTGCCTGTATAGTAGGAGGATATTCCTAATTCACTATTGATGGCCCAGCAATTTGTCTCATTTGAGCTGAGTACTGATACACAGTCTCCGGCACGTGCAGCTTTGGTTTTTATCTTCTTGGCAAAATCCGAAGCAGTTGTCGTTCCAGAGCCATCATAATAGAAGTCGCCTTTGTAATAATATGATCCCTCCAGACTGTCGCTTATATTTTCAGGCAGATCATAAAGCCAATCAAAATCGGTGCCTGATGGTGTATCAGCCTTATGTCCTATCTCTTTCGAACTTGATCCGGACGTTTTATGATATTCGAAATCTGACTTTGGCATACCGAAGTAAAGGTAATCATAACCTTTCGCCTCGCCATCATCGTCCCATGTAAGATCCATATACATGTACGATTTACCGCCATCATCCGATACTGCATTCCACGCATGACCTCCGCTGCTTGAACCGGTGTATGCAGTGCCTACGATATAGTAATTTGCAATGCCCATATAGTTCATTATCAGCGAGAATGTATCTGCGTATCCCTCACAGACCACAGAGTAATGAGCCGGGTCAAACACACCGTGTACACTATGCGCCCATTTTGCTGTTTCAGGTTTATTGCTGCTGTTATATGCATAATCGATCTCGGACACCATTTTGTCGTGAACTATAGAGATCTTATCCAGTGTATCCTCGCCTTTTTCGGCAAGTGAAACGTATTCTTCAACTCCCTCAGTCACAAGTTCGTTTATCGGCGCTCTTTCATTCGGATCCGCATATTCTTCAAAAGTCGTCAGATATATATATGTTGGTGAAGACCACATAGTGCCGCTACTTTTTATCCAGTAATATGCCGGGTGGTCATAATCATAAGCTTGAAATGCCTGCCATGCCTGATTCTTTGTCAGTCCCAGGCTTCTATAATCCAAATCCGCAACACAATAGACCTTTTCGTTATTTGACCCCCATATCTCAGACTGGATCACTGTTGACGAAGCCATAAAGGCTTTCGCCTCCGTATCAATATTGTTATAGAACGTCTGCTGCGCATCTGTCTTAAGAGCGTTGTATCCTATGGTGGAAACACCCTTGTCAAATACAGATTCGCCGCTCGCCTTAAGCAGATTTCTTTTTGAAGACTGACTTTCCGATGGATTGACCACATCAACATCCTCTTCCAGTTCGTATTCCTCCGCAGGTGTCCATCCTCCTACCGGTAAATCCTGCGCGTCAAGCGAAGCATCGCCTTTAGCAGCGAATACATCTGTCTGCGCGATAAAAGACGCAAATATGAATATCAGTAGTATCGAAAGCAAGCTTCTGACATGTTTTGTTTCTGTTATCATGGGATCCTCCCTGCTTTCATCTTCCGCAGTCTTTCTGCCCGTCTCGCGATTCTGACGATAGTTATATTAAGTATATCAAAAAATACAAAAATGTTAAAAGGAAGGCGACATTTTTCGTCCTCCCTTACACTATTTTGCTGCTTGCAAGCTAATATTTAAGACCTCCTATTTGCCGTCCGGGAAACTCGTGAAGCTGTCGTGCTCCATTTCTGGCAGCCCGTACTTGTCCTTAGCATCCGCGATCGCTCTGATCATGAACGCCATGTTGCGAGCGAGGTTCCTCATCGTCTGCAGCCCCTCCGCATCCTTCTTCACATCCTCCGCGCTGAAGCCGTGTACCTGGTTCCAATAAGTGCTGGATGCTACCGGCATACCGCTGATCGTGAAGTACTTGTTGAGTACATCGAACGATGCGGTGTTTCCTCCGCGGCGACAGCTCACCACAGCAGCTCCGACCTTCATATGTGTGTCGAAAGGTGCACTGTAGAAGAGTCTGTCAAGGAAGGCAAGTATAGTTCCGTTTGGCGATCCGTAGTAGACCGGACTGCCGATAACAAGCCCGTCAGCTTCCGCAAACTTCTTAGAGACCTCGTTGACCTCGTCATCAAACACACAGCAGCCTCTCTGCTCACAGCTGCCGCACGCGATACATCCTCGGATATCCTTGTTGCCGATCTGTACGAGCTCGGTCTCGATGCCTTCGACATCAAAGATCCTGATCATCTCATCTAGAGCAGTCGCCGTGCAGCCATTCGACCTCGGACTTCCATTGATTAATAAAACCTTAGCCATACCATTACCCTTTTCGTTATCTTTTACTCTTTACACATTTCCTCAAGAATCGTTTTTCTGAATTCATCATCTTTTGATGCACGCGCCAGATCCTCATAGCGTTGATGCTCTATCAGATAGTCAATCATTCCTATAATTTCGGCCTTTGTCTTCTCGGCCTCCTCCGCACGTTTCTCAGACTCCTCCGCAAGTTTCAAGGCAACTTCCCTATCGAACTCAAGTGCCCCTCTGAGCTCTTCGGCTGTCGGCCCGCCTATCATTGTCAGCATAACTCTGTCTCTCTCTTCTGTCAGGACATCTGCAAGTATATTGTCTGCGATACAGCTTTCGATAGCAGCTGCCACAGCTTCCTCTCTGCTTTTGTATGTACCCATTTCCGTATTCTCCTGTATCCTGTGTATTACCTCTGCGTAATCAGCAAGAGGTTTGCTGATGCCCATCATCTCTTTGTTGTGACCCACATTGACATTGATAATATGTGCTGTGACCTCAATGTCGCCCGCTCCCTTGTATGCGTCGCTGAGATGCATCTCTCTTCTTTCGAAATTCCTGTCCGGTCCGTTGTAGAAAACATAGTACTTCGGCGTAGGAAGCGGTATCGTCGATGTGCTGAACAGCATCCTTCTCGTTATGCCCCTGCTGCTTAAGTTAATTTTAATGAGATCAACTAAATATTCAAGCCCTCTCATCGGCATATTGCCGCAGAGACTCGATTGATGCTCATACAGACACAGTTCGTGGTTGAATAGAAACGACACATCATTGCGAATTCCTATGTACATTGCATCTCTGAGAATCTTTATGCTCAGGTCTTCAACATTGTTATATCTGGTGTTATTGACAGCGTTGTAGAGAGACAACGCGTTCTCAGGATGCTCCCCGAACACTATCTTGAATAGTGAGTCCTTGAACTCACGATTCGTATTGTCTCCGTATTTTTTCAGCAGATCGTTGTCATCAACAAAGTCGTTACTCTTATTTTCTATTTCATTGCACATAGCTTCTCCTTTCTGATCCCGGAACGGCGTTTTCAATTCGTGCGAATACTATATCGGAATCAGAACGAGAAAACTGTACAGGTTTTTGCATGCAAATATTGTCGGATTTCGGGGATTTTTTGTAAAAGCTAAAAGACGAAGCCTGAAATTTCAACGTTTTCAGCGATCGCGTAGTTATCCACATTCTTCCCTAACTGAATCGAGGAAACCGGAAAATCCGGTTTCCTCGTTATTCATTTTAGCTATTCAGGTGACGATCCGTCCCTCAGGACATCGATCATCCCTATAGTTCGAAGCCTACTGTACGTTGACCTCGATCTCCTGCCAGAGGCCGTTTACTGACTGTACGAATACCTTGCAGTATCCGGCGCCTGTTGCAGTGATAACTCCGTTAGCGCTTACTGTCGCTACAGCCGGGTTCGAAGAAGTGTATCTCAGCAGTGCTGCGTGGTTGTTGTTCAGCAGCTTCTTGCCCTTCTTGACCTTCTTCTGGCTTGCAACGATCTGGAATGCGCCGCCTTTGTTGAGCTGTACAGAGCTTGCATTAACTGTCAGGCTCTTAGCGTTAGTGTTCTTGCTGTTTACGTTGCCGGCAATGAAGTGTCCTACCTGGCTCTTGGAAATAACTGTTCCATTAGCGCTCTTGGCAACAACGTAGAACTTGTAGCAAGTACCCTTAGCGAGCTTCTTGGCAGTGTATGATGTGCCGCTTACTGTAGCTTTCAGCTTAGGAGTGTTTACCTTACCATTCTTGTTGCACTTTGTGAAGTATACTTCATAGGATGCAGCGCCTGTTATAGCGTTCCAGCTTAGAGCACCTTTGTTCTTGCCCTTAGCCTTAGCCTTTGCAACGAGAGTAGTGTTCTTCTCTGCTACAACGATCTTGCCGTCTTTCACAGTAACAACATAGTTAGGATTCTCTCCTGCCTTTACAGCTACTTTGTAAGTACCAGCCTTAGCATTCTTGAAGTAATCAGTCGAGAGTGTGAAATTAACATCGTCACCCTGTGCAGGCTTACCTGTTACTGTTGCGTCAAGAGCAGGTACATCATCACCGTAGTTAACGCTCTTGTCGTTAGCCTTGACTGTTACTACTGCCTTCTTGATTGTATAGTTCTGGAAATTGAAGTCTTCACCTTCCGGAAGTGCCAGCTCGTAGTTTTTATTAACCTCTGCTTCTCCATCCAGATATACAATTGCCTGATAGTTTCCGGCATTGACTGTCTCATCAAGAGTCATGTCGGAGAAAGATCCGTCCAGTAGCTGATAATACTCATATACCAGCACAGGTTTTTCTTCCTTGACTGGTGTTTCCAGTGTAGCTACAGGGGCCTGGTGTGTGCCGTTATACGTGAACTCTGCCGGAGTTGGCGTCCATACTACAGTGAGCTGTAACGGAACGATTTTGAAAGTTGTGTTTCTATCGTTACCACTCCTATGGAATCTATAGTTCGGGTTGCTAAGCTCCTCAGCTCTAGCAGTATAGTCGCCAGCATTGATAGCTGGATTCGGATTAACAGATACTGTTACATCACACTCGTCACCTTCGATCAGGTTATCAACAGTAGCTACAGGAGCATGCTTCTCTCCGTCGTAAGTGAACTCGAGTTCTTTCCATACTATATCTGCTGCCAACGGTTCAATTTCAAAATCTTTTGTGTTATCAGCAGTTTCATCGAGAATATAGTTCGAATTGCTAAGCTCTGTGGCTGTAGCAACATAGTCACCTGCGCCTATAGCAGGAGTTGGGTCAGTAACCACTGTTACTTCACAGCTATCGCCCTCCTCGAGATTGCGCACTTTAGCAACAGGTTGATGATTCTCTCCATCATATGTGTATGGAATTGTACCCGGATAGCGATGCTCATCACTTGCATACTGATACCATCCAAGCTCAACTACTTTTGGTGTGATCTCGAAATCCTGCTCCTCATTGCTCACAAGTACATAGTTGTCCTTATCAGCACCTTCCAGCTTGTTTGTTCTAGCAGTGTAGTTGCCAGCATCTTTTTTCCAACCTTTTACGACAATCGTACAATCATCTTCGTTGTCTTCATCATCGCTCTGCAGGTTTTCAACCTTAGCTACTGGACCCTGCTCATCTCCGTTATATACATAAATAAAGTCTAACTCACTAGTCGATGGTTCTTCATCGTCTGCATCTACATACCAGCCAATCTTAACTGTAAGCGGTGTGATTGAAGCTGTGGTTGTCTTCTGGCTCTCCTCAAGATTAATAGTATAATTGTCTTTATCTGCTCCTATCAGTTGGATGTTAGCTGTTTCATAGTCAATTGTAACTTCTTTATTGTAGCCAACATTCTTATCCGCAAACGTTCCTGTTCCGCCAGCGGAAGCATCAATATCGACATCATCGCCAGACACCACATTCTGTAGCGTTACTGAATTAAGATCGAGATCAGCTGTCGTCTTGCCGTTATAAGGTCTTGACTTAGCCTGCACCCTGTTGAGCCTTACTTCTCTCTGTTCAATAGTAAAGTCTTTCTCTGTAACAGCATCTTCCGAAAGTATATAGTTATCTTTATCCTCACCAGCAAGAGCAACTGTTACTGTGTAGTCGCCAGCATCACTTGGAGCAGTATCTGACTCTCCGAAAGAATACTCAAGATGGACATCTTCACTGCCAACTATATCTCCGGTCAAAGTGGCTTCAGGATAATGTGCCTGACCATCATAGGTATATTTATATGGCTCGCCAGCTTCCCATTCCACTGATAACTCGCGCTGAGAAATCTTAACTACCCCAAGGACAGTTTTAGGAATATCATCATAGTAATCTCTATATTGATTTCTGATATCTACTTTATAATAAACTGTATACTCGCCTGCTGCCCTACCTACAATGCTTCCATTAATGGAAATACTTTGGTGCCAATCATCATCTTCACCAGTAAGACTATATCGAATATCTCCTACGTTTTGATTATTTCTTCTTTTAACTGTCCCTCCCTGGGAAACAAGGGCCAATGGAAGTCCATCGTAATCCTTGTCTTTCGCAAGTGTAGGTTCTGCCTGAAGCGGATATCTTTCACCTGAAGTAATTGTGAACTCGGCTACACCAAATGCGTCTTCATAGTTTTTTGAGCCTTTAACAGATGCTCTTACCACATAATCACCTGGGATCGAAGGGACTGTTTCTGAATACTTGTCGTCAGAAGCAGCCTTGCTCTTGTACTCATAAACGAATTTTTCCTCTCCTCCGAGTGCAGGATCGGCGTTAGCAACAGGATCTTTTGCTTTCTCGTTATAGCTCCAGCCTTCTATTTCCACTGTTACTGTGCGGCTAGCTTTCTTAATTTTTGCTGTCAGTGAAGTAACTTCACCATTAGAACCATACTTGTACCATACAGTGTAATTGTCTACATCTACTCCTGTTGGTTTCGTTGTTGTAAACGGTCCTTCTTCAGAAGTAGTGCTATACCACCAGTTATGAGACCCTCTGGACCCTCCAGTAACGAGGGTTTGTGGTTTTCCGTTATAGACCAGCGTCTCATCGGCCTTAGGAACATCTGAACTGCCGTTATCAGCCTCTTCCGATGCGCTCTGGCCAGGCTGTGCCTCTGCCGGTGCTGCTGCAGGCTGTTCTTTCACTGCCTGCTCTGCAGCCGGAGCGTCAGCATCCTTGGCAGTGTCTACTGCCGCAGGTTCCTCAGCTGCAGGTTTCTCTGCTGCCGGCTCCTCCTTTGCAGGCTCTTCTTTGTCCTGTACTGCGGCAGGCTCTTCCGAAACGGACTGAGCCGCTACACTCTTCTCACTTTCCTCCTGCGCTGCATCCTCTAGCGCGAAAGAAGTGAAGCTGAATGTGCTGAAGACCATCAGTACTGACAGTAACAGAGCCAAATATCGTTTACTTCTGTTCTTCATATAACAACTCCTTTTCTAATAATTTGATATGCACTAATCAACAGGCTGTTTCCTGAGATTAGCGACAGTACCACTCATACATGTTGATACTACTCTAAATCAGAAGAAAATTTCAAGTAAAATACATTAAATTTATTGTTTGTTTTGCAGTCCAAAACTATTTAGTTTTGGAGCTTTTGGTACTCGACCACGGCCCGTAGAACGTATATCCGCCGGCGACATTGTATGCCCTTACCTTTACTTTGTACCTGGTTTTCTTCCCAAGGCTTTTTACAGTCTTCTTTACAGACGTCTTTTTGCCGGCACCTGCAGTAAGCGATCTGATCTCTCCTGTCTTAGTGTTGATCAGCTGTATCTCATATCCCGTCACATTTTTCTTCACAGATTTCCAGGACGGAGTAAGCTTTTTCTTGCCTGCGCTTACTTTCGTGAGCTTTACTTTCGATGGAGTATAGACTGCGGCGAGAGATGCGTAGCGTGCTTGTTCTGCTTTGGCTTTTTCCTCTGCTGTTTCCTCCGGTGGGAGCGGGTCTGTTGTGTAGTGCTCGGATGTCTGTACTTCATTGCACATCGTGCACCTGGCTACGAGATCATAGGATCCTCCCTCGGAAGTCGTGGCAGGTACCTCGTTCTCACGATGTGCCGCCCCCGGTATATGATCTATCGTGTTGGTAACGACGTGAGTGGAATCCAGCACTTCTTTGCACGTTGTGCATCTGACCACATTATCGTAGGATCCTTTCTCCTTGCATGTTGCTGCTCTCTCGTTCTCATGCCTTGCTGTTCCTGCGATATGGTCTGCAAGAGGAAGCTTTTTGTTCTCTGTCTGAGTTGCAAATCCCTTGTTATTGAAGCTTGCGGTATAACGGCGGTTCCCATGCTCTATGCATGTCGACTCTTTTGTGATCCGTGAAGTGGTCGTCGCTGTTTCGCTCTCCTTGCCGCTGCAGCCCTCAACCGTACAGCTGCGTGTCGCCGTCACTTTACTGAGGTCATCCTCCCACTTGTATTCCGGCGTTCCGTAGCTGTGTCCTAAAGCCTTTACTGTCACGTTCTTTGTAGTTCCGCACACGAGGCAGGTATGCTTCCTGTTTCCTGCTGTGGTACATGTCGCCGCTTTGGTCACTACGCCTTCGTCCCAGTCACTATCCTTATGCGGGCAGCTGTAACCGGTGGAGGACAGGGCGAGTTCATCTTCACTGTAAACCTCTGACATGAAATCTCTATACTTATATCCCAGAGAGGATGTGATGCGATAGATCCCGCTGCTGTAAGTCGTATATTTGTTCAAATAGAGATCCTCATCATAGTATCCGTCATCGTCATCATAATTTGTGATATCCACGATATAGTTCGCCCCGTCATTCATATGCAGTATGTTCCACATATGCCCGCCCAGGTTTGCCCATCCTGACGTTTTCGATCTCATCAGATACCCAGATACGGTATGACATTCGATCTCAGCATCGTTGAACTTCGTATTGTCACACAGGAACTGGAAGGCCTTTGAGTAGCCCTCGCATACGACTGTCGTTTTAGGGTCTCCGTCGAAGACCCAGATCATCTGCCATGGGTTACCGTACGGAGTGTCATCATCATCTGCGGCAGGATAGTTATACGAAGTGAGGTCGCAGATCGCGTCTCTGTAGTTGCTGAGTTTATTTAGGTCGTACTCTGCTTTGTTATCCTTGACTATCCCGGCAGCATTACTGACTGCAGAACTTACAGACTTTACCTTTTCCTTATCGATCACATAATCTGCTGTCGATCCATCCGGTCTGTACTCAAGAGAGACCGTAAGACACAGATACTGTTTATATCCTACAGCCTCAGTCCTACATCCTTCGGTCTTATCATACCAGAACAGCTCATACGCAAGGTCGTAGAGCAGGGCTCTGTGGACCTCGGACAGATCAAATGTACCTTCGATCCACGGGTACTCGACCATGGTGGAAGATGCTTTGCCGGCGGCGATATCTTCTATGCCATCTCTGACAGCATCATAAACGATCCTCTCGTTTCCGCTGAGCTTGCTGCCACGGGTGTTAGTTGATGCTTTAAGTGACAGACCTCCCTTGCGGGACGTAAGCTCCTCTGTCATCAGCTGCTGCATGTAGCCCTCGAGAAGCTCATCGCTGTCATCCAGCTCTTCCCCACCTGCCGCAGCTGCAGTCTGTTCTTCATAAGCCTCTTCATAGTATGTTTTATCATTGCCCGGTTCGCTGACCTCCTCTGCGTACGCAAAGGCTGCCCCCGACATCGATGTCAGGAACAGAGTTATCAGCATTGTGAGGCCGATCACGTATAGCTTTTTGATTCTGTTGTCCTTTTTACTTTTCTTCATTTCCTACTATGAGATCCTTCGGCACTTCGTGCCTCAGGATGACAGATGTGCGTGCCTCGGGATGACTAGCGGTAGTGCCTCGGGATGACAGACTTACTTCCGTTCAGCTATTACGACTCTGTCGAGGCCGGCGAGGTCGCGTTTGACCTCTACGCTCGCGTAGGTGTCTGCGTCCTCGAGGAGCTTCTTCACGGCTTTGCCCTGGTCGGAGCCTATCTCGAGTGCGAGGTATCCGCCTGAGCGGATATGCATGCTCGCCTCGTCTGCGAGTATGCGATAGTAGTCGAGCCCATCCTTTCCACCGTCGAGAGCCATGCGCGGCTCGTGATCCTTGACCTCCACGTCGAGTGTGTCGATCACGTCGCTTTTGATGTACGGCGGATTGCATACGATGATGTCGTAGGTCTTGTCTTCAGGGATGGCCTCGAACATATCGCCCTTCAGGAACACGCAGCGGCGGTTGACTTCATTGAGCCCGGCGTTGCCCATGGCTGTGTGGAGTGCTTCCTCCGAAGCATCTGTCAACGTGACTACGGCATCAGGGCACTTGACCGAGATGCTGATGCCTATGGCTCCGCTGCCTGTACACATGTCGAGTATCTCCGAATCCTTGCGGCTGAGCCTCTTGATCAGCTCGAGCACGTTCTCCACGAGGACCTCGGTGTCGAGACGCGGGATCAGCACGGACCGGTTGACCCTGAACGGCAGTCCCATGAATTCCTGGATGCCGACGATATACTGGAGAGGCACGCCTTCGATCCTGGCGTATATCCTCTTCTCATACTCATCGAAGTCATCGTCTCTCATCAGCTCCTTGGCTCTGGTGATGAGCTCGGTCGAGCTGAGCCCGGTCGCATAGGACATGATGATCCTGGCCTCGTTCTTGCCGTTGGCCAGCATGCCGAGCGCGGCCTGTCCCCAGGCGAGCGCGTTCTCGTAGGTCTTGATGTCGCGGGTATAGCGGCGGGCCATGGTCCTGGCCTTGGCCTGGGCAGCCTCCCTGTCGACTATCGCTCTGACTATCGTGCGTCCATCGGTCTCCTCAGGCGCGACTATCGTATAGCCGTCGCTGTCGAGCTCCTCCAGGAACCTGATAGCTTCCTTTATATCCTCCTCGGTGGCAGGTATCGGGTCCGGTTCCTCGAACACGGTCCTGTTGTCCATCTTCTCGTTCTCTTCTATCGCCTCGGCGGAAGCCTTCTTGTTTGCCTCCGTATGAGCCTCCACTTCAGCGGCCCACTCGTCCATCTCGCGGCTTATCTGCTCTTCCTCGAGAGCCGACCTTACGAGGTTGCCGTCCTTGTCGACGAAGCCGGATATCTCAGGCACTGCCGGATCGACCAGCACCGCCTTGAGCGAGAGTATCGCGACCTCGAGCTGATCGAGCGTCGGTTCGGCCGTGGTCAGCTTCTGGAGCATCAGTCCCGGCCAGCTCAGTACTCTGACGACCTTGCTGCTTGATCTGCCGGCCCACTTCAGGAGCTCATAGCTGATGCCTGCGATGACCGGGATGAGCAGCAGTCTCGATATTATCCTCAGCGCCAGGTTTGGCCAGCCGAGGAAGCTGAAGAGCAGCAGGCTGATGATGAGCACGAATACCATGAAGCTCGTGCCGCATCTCGGGTGGAGTGTCGGGAACTGCGCCGCGTTCTCCGGGATGAGAAGCCTGTCGTTCTCATAGCAGTGGATGGTCTTGTGTTCGGCGCCGTGATAGCGGAAGAGCGTCTTGATATCCTCCATGTTGCGTATGGCCGCCACGTATCCGATGAACATCGCGATCCTGAGCAGGCCCTCAAAGAGGTTGAGCACTATAGCGTTCGTCACCCACTTGCCGAGGAAGTTGACCAGCCATGTCGGAAGTATCACGAAGAATACTATGGATATGACGACGGCGAATATAACAGCTGAAGTCATCATCATGTTCCACGCAGTCCTCGCGCCGAACTTCTTATTGACCCACGCCTCGAATTTGCCCGGCTCCTCGCCGTACTCCTCAGGCGCGTACATCTCGAGTATGTCGGCGGATTCCATCAGGGTGCCCATGCCGTTCACGAGCGAGCGTGCGAATGCGACTATGCCTCTGACGAAGGGTACCTTCATCACCTTGCTGTCCGCCGGCTTCTTCTTGGTGCGAAGGTAGAGCTCGCCCGAAGGCAGGCGCATCGCCAGTGCCCTGCGGTCAGGTCCCTGCATCATCACACCTTCCATTACCGCCTGTCCGCCTATGCTGGTCGGGCAGGCTTCCTTTATGAATATTTTATCGTAGTCCAGTTTTGCCATTTTTCGTTCCGTATCTGATATCTATGAGATCCATCGGTCGCTTCGCTCCCTCAGGATGACAGAATGTATTCAGGATGACAAACATGTCATTCTGACGAGCGCAGCGAGGAAGAATTTCATCGTTTATTACTAATGTAATTTTTTGAGCATGAAGTCGATGAAGTCCTTGTTGCTCTTCGTGCTCGAAAGGTTGTCGATTATCTCCTCGGTCACGTCCATGACGCTGCCCGAGCTCATCGCGCGGCGGAGCATATACATTACCTGATACTCCTCCTGAGTGAGGAGCAGGTCCTCTCTCCTCGTGCCCGACTTGTAGAGGTCGATGGCCGGGAAGATGCGTCTCTCGGACAGCTGCCTGTCGAGGTGGAGCTCCATGTTGCCAGTGCCCTTGAACTCCTCGTAAATGACATCGTCCATGCGCGAGCCGGTCTCGACCAGCGCGGTCGCAAGTATGGTCACGCTGCCGCCCTCCTCCAGCTTCCGCGCTGTGCCGAAGAACTTCTTCGGCGGGTGCAGGGCACCCGGGTCGAGACCGCCCGAAAGCGTCCTGCCCGATGCCGGCACTTCCATGTTATATGCCCTGGCCAGCCTCGTTATCGAGTCGAGCAGTATGACCACGTCCCTGCCGACCTCGGCCAGCCTCTTGGCGCGCTCGAGCACCATCTGCGCCACCTTGACGTGGTGCTTGGTCTCCTCATCGAAGGTCGAGTAGATGACCTCGGATTTCCTGAGGCTCCTCTTCATATCCGTGACCTCCTCAGGTCTCTCGTCGACGAGGAGGACTATCAGCTCGATGTCCGGATACTTGTCCTCGATCGCGGCCGCGATCTTCTTGAGAAGCACGGTCTTGCCCGCCTTAGGCTGGGCGACTATGAGTCCTCTCTGGCCCCTTCCGATAGGGGCCACGAGATCCATGACCCTTGTCGAGAGGTCTATGCTCGAGCTCTCGAGCACTATCTTCTCGTCCGGGAAGATAGGAGTGAGGCTGTCGAAGTGCGGCCTCCTCTTCGAAGCCACCGGATCGAGCCCGTTGACCTCCTTGACGAAGAGCAGAGCCCCGAACTTCTCCGTGCCGCGCGGCCTCCTCGCGATTCCGAGTATCTTGTCTCCCGTCCTGAGCCCGAATCTCCTGATCTGGCTCGGGGACACGTAGATGTCCTTGCTGGAGGTCAGGAAGTTGTCGAATCTCAGGAAGCCGAATCCGTCATCCGCGATCTCGAGTATGCCCTCG
>JAZUNV010000117.1:0-8454 GCA_045604305.1 Anaerovoracaceae bacterium
GGAGATAGCATTATTGGCTAAGAACCGGTCGTCGCAAGCGAAGCGTCAGACTAGGTTCTCCAAGAGGCAAAGTCGACGAGCCTGACACTCTCGGCAGTTACCGAAGGAGCTTGCCGACGGAGGTCAATGCTTCCATCATTACGGCAACGCCGTCATGATACTCAGGAAGCATTACGGAGCCCGTCGAAGCGAGGCGGCTGGCTGTTCGCTGACCTGTTAACTTCAGATCTCAAAATCACAGGATACCGATCCGCTTCTGACCTCATGCATGCGTTTTTTAACCGGCATATGGACCGGATGTGTCTGATACGTGTCAAAGGCCTCTCTGTTCTCGAAGACCGTGATCAGCGCCAGATCATACGATCTCTCGCTGTGAAGCATGTCAGCTCCGGCTTCGAGATCAAGCATCCCTTCTATCCTGCCCTTCATGCCGTAGAAATTCTCCACCAGCTGAGGGATCTCGTCCTTATACTCATCCTTTATCCTGAACAATACGATATGTCTTATCATCGATATCTCCTCCGTAAGTGTCATGCAACGACTTTAGGAAAAGTATATCACGTTCAGGCTTTGCGCGCCCACACTATCTGTCCCTCCAGCATCCTCTTCTCAAGTCTCAGCAGATTCTTGTCCAGGAACATCTTGATGCGGTTGATGTCACCCGGCTCAGCCACCTCCCTGATACTGTCTGCCATCTCCCTCTCCTCTTTTACATCCTTGTTCAGGATCCGGTCTGCGAAGAGGACCAGCTTATATCTGAAATCCAGCTTCTTTATATCCGGATAATACATGAGCCTGACGCTGTTGATGCCTATGTTAGGCCCTTTGGAGTAGATAAGCTCCGGCTCCAGCAGGTAGTTGTCGGCATTTATCAGATAATTCGAGCTGTTCTCACTCATCGTTATAAGGGTCCTCAGGAGCAAAAGCTTGTCATACAGGCTAAGGCTCATGACATCGATCTTTTCGTAAGTATCCGGCTTGTAATTGAAGACGTAGCTGTCGTATTCCCTTACTATGGACATCCTCATGAAGCTCGGGCAGTAATTCTGCGTAAGTATCTCCTCTACATAGGTCGGCATCGTAAATCCCGACATGTCCTGTCTTATCCTTTCCATGGTCTCTTCCTTTCTTTTATTTCCGTGATCTCTGCACATGCTATCCTCCGCATTTGGCACATGGAGTGTATCCTCTTTCGATCGCAGTCAGCCTGTCGATCTCTATATAGTTTCTCTGAAGCGACGGGCAGCCCGGCAGATGATAGTCCTCTCCGTCCGAGGGGAAGTAATAGATCAGTGCGCCCGTTCCGGCCCTGCCGCTCCTGCAGAGAGGGCATGCCTTGTATTTCCTCCTGATGGATGAACTCAGAGCAGCCGATCTCGATGCTGCAGTCAGGAAGCCGCAGCCCTTCGAATGGTATCTCTCTCCTCTCTTGGGGAAGATATATACGGCCTCTGCATCCTCATCAGCGAACTCATCCGCTGACATCGCGGGCCCGTCCCTCTCTCTGCCTACATATGCTCTGGTCACAAGAGACAGCCGGTAATCCGCAGAGGCCTTGATGCCAAGCGGATTAGGCGTCCTTAGCCTGAGCCTGAAATCTACTGCGAGGAGTTCGTCTATGCCCCATCTCGAAGTCCTGTATCCCGCATCCATAAGTCTTGCGGAATCTATCTGCGAATGCTTCGACTCGATCTCCCTGCGTATCCTGTATGGTACCGCAATTGATGTATCGGCTATCACGGCTTCGGCCGCACCGCGCCTTAGCTCATTGGCTGCGATGAAATTGCAGTCTTCTATGCACGCGTACATTAGCAGCACGGAGCTCATGACCATCACCGCGATAAGGAATACCGGCAGCGATATGGCCGCTTCCACGATATAGCTTCCCTTTTTATTTGTAAGCGTCTTCAAAAACATGATCCCTGCCGTTTGCTTCGATCGTGAATCTGGTGCCGGTATAGTATTCCATCAGATTGAAGTCCCTGTAGTATCTGTATTTCATGTTTATCTGCACCAGATCCATTATCCTCAGAAGCCTGGTATTCTCGTTCATGGACATTATCATGAGCATCAGATACTCGTCGTAATTGAGCCCGTCCTTTATCTGCGTCACATTCCTGAGCCTTTTGGTGATATCGCTCACCTCGTCCTTTTTCTCCTCGAGAAGCTCCTTTGACTCATCATCGAGTTTTTCCTTTACCTCGTCCGAATCGAGTACAGCTCCGAGCCCCGTCTTCCACTGCTCAGGAGTCTTGAGTACCGGCACTCTGCCGTCTGTATATAGAGTCTCAAGATCTTCCTCCGTCTCAAGCGCTGCCCAGGCCTCTGCTATCACGAGCTGAGTCAGTGCTCCGAGGGGTCCCGGAGTGATGGTCTCTGCGACCGAAACTATCATCTCGACCTTGGCAGGATCCTTGTACAGAGCAGCAAGATTGAGGGCGTTCCTTGCCAGGAAGAGTCTCTTCCTGCACGCTATGTAATTGACATCATCGTCGGGGCTTCCTTTTATGATGTACTCCCACTCGTTTATCAGCAGATGATCCTTGTCATCCGCCTTGGTGACATGGTTGTTCAGGCTCTTCACCGTAAGAAGTACCTCTGCCGAGGCATTGGCCATCATGTTCATCAGGCCCTTTTCGTCCCCGACCGATCTTGCCTTTTCGATCAGCGTATCTGAGCTGACTCCTGAGCCCATCCCGCGGGACGGCAGCGTATCGAGCACTACGCTGTTGCCTATCACCCTGCCTTCCGCATCCGCCGTCTCGTCATCCGGATCATCGGCAGGCATGCCTCTGTATGTCCTGCCCCGGCCGTTTATGAGCTCTGAGGCTGCGCTTGCCGTGAAACCGAGCCTGAGGGCCTTCCTGAAATTATCCGGATCACCAAGCTCATAACCTGTCAGGTCCGCATTGGCGCCCTTGATCACAGCGTCGAGCTTTCCCTGCGCTGAATACTTCAGATAGGAATCGACCTTTTCCGTGACCTCTGCATCGTTGCCGAAATAGGCCATGATGGAGAAGTCATCAAGAAGGTGGATATCGTATTCCGAGAGCACTGCCTTGGTCCACAGCCTGCCGAAGGTCTCGCATTCGCTGCTTACCACCAGCCTCCTTGATACCCCCACCGCTGCTGCGGTGCACATAGCGAAGCCAAGGAATATGATCGCTGTCAGGACCATGGACGATCCCATCTTATTCAGATGCCTGTTGATACTTTTATATATCCTTAAATTTTTCATCATTCTGCGACCTGTCCCGATCTGACCAGCAGATCTTCGTTTATCAGATATGCCCTGGTATCCAACCTCTTGCTTACATCAGTCCTGAGCACGCCACCGCTCAGCAGATCCACCTCTCTCTCGCTGCTGTATGTCTTCATCATTATGCCCCTGTACTCATCCTGCCTTTCCATCGCGGCCCTGTGCTCTTCTATGCCTGTTGTGAGTATCTCTATGTAGAATGTGAACAGGCGTATCATCAACATGGCGGTAAGTATTATGAGCGGCAGCGATATGGCTGCCTCCACCATGGCCGAGCCGCGCTTTCCCCGCAGGAGCTTCAACAGCCTCTTCATGGTCCTTAGAAATTGGCCGCATCCAGATTGCTGAATATGCGGTTCACGAAATCCACGATCGATGATTTGAAGATGATCCCCACGGCTACTGCTATGGCGACCAAAATGGCTACCTGGACCATCTCCATGCCCTTCTTGTTGCCGAGCGCTGCGGCAATGCTTCGTTTGATCCTTTTCATCTCAGTTCTCCTTTCTTCAGATATTCACCTGTCCGATAATTGCCTGCTACAGTCCTACATGCTCAGGAGCGCAGGGGCCATAGTGATCACTATGAGAAGTATCAGCAGCAGCCCCAGAGGATATGACATCTTCGTATCTATCATCTTGCCGTTTTCCCTGGCCACGACCTTTCTCTCGTCCCAAAGATACCTGCTCTCCCTTGCCAGGCTGTCCACCACATCGCTGCCCCTCTTTTCATTTTCGGTGAGTATGCTGGCTATCCTTATCATTTCCTTTACATCGTGCCTGACCGCGAACTCGTTTATGACTTCAGCCGTACTTATCCTGTGACCGTCAGTCGCCTCATACAGCCCCGCAAGCTCGAGCTCAAACGGCGTAAGCTCTTTGGCATCCCGGCGATGATAGCTCCCGGTGATGATATCGAATGCGTCGCTCAGTATGAGTCCGGCGTTCATCATCAGATAGAGCTGGTTGCAGAATCTCGGAAGTCCCTTGAGCATGGATTTCCTGAGTTCATCAGGGCTCTTATCTTCCTTAGCCGTTCCCGCGATCATGAGGGCTATCAGAGAGATGTACATGAGAGGTATTATTACCGCGAGCCTGCTGCCGCCATGTTCGCCGCTCTTCCATACGAGCATCGTCCCGTCCGGCAGGCTCTGGGGCAGCTTGATCTTCCTGCCCTTAGCATACTCAACCTCGCTTATGATGCTGTCTATCCCTGCGCTGATGTACGCCTCCCTGTCATCCTCTTCATCCTTCTTTATCCTGATGCTGCCGTCGCTGTATGCCTGAAGGGTCAGGGTCACATCGCGTTCAATGATCTCGCCTGCTTCCTTTATCTGAAGGCTGAGGTCATACCGCTCTGCCCTTTTGAGGCTGCTTCTGTTGATGGCTATTATGTGTCCTGATCCGTCAGCAATGAGCCTGCCGCTCTCCTCAGGACCCTTTATGACCAGCGCCAGTATCAATAGCGCAGTCACAAGGGTCACCATGTAGATGCCGGAGCGCAGCTTCCTGTCATGCAGCGCGGCCTCGTATCTTTCCCTGAATGCTTCCATGCCGGCTCCTTCTCCCTATACTTCAACATTGACTATCTTCTGTATGACCGCGTATATGCCTACTGTCGAGGCGCACACGGCAGTCATTATTATCCTGCCGGCGATCGTCTCATACAGCGGGGCGATGTAGTCGGGCGCGGTCAGGTTCAGAAAGAGTATTATGAGGACTGGCATCACGAATATCACGAGGCCTTCGCTCTCCTTGCGCCTTACCAGCTCTTCTATCTCCCTGTCTATGCTCATCTTCTCCATTATCACTGCGGCGGCCTTGTTGAGGGCTGTTATCAGGCTCGCTCCCGTCGTCTTGCATATCGAATAGATGGTGACGAAGTCACGCACGTCCTCGAGACCGCTTGAATCCGCCATATCCAGAAGCACCCTCACGTCGTTCTCCCCTCCGGTATCCATGCGCTCATAGGCCTTCCTGAGATCCACACATAATATCGATCTCCTGCCGTATATGTTGGATAACGATGGTATCGATTCCGATATCGCATCCTTCATGGACCTGCCTGCGCCTATGGCTGTAGATGCCATGAAGAGGAAGTCCTTGAACTCCGTGAGATAGCGTCTCTGTCTCCTCCTTACTATGCTCTCCGTCACGAAGCTCTTTATCTTCGGAGCGAATGGTATGATCACCACCGCGAAGAGCAGGTTCCTGTACATCAGATATGAGATCACCAGTCCTGAGGCAGCAAGCACCGTGTAGAACAGCGCATCTTCCTTTTTGCTGAATTCATATTTGCTGAGATCTGTCATGACGCCCTCTTCCTGTCGTGTTTGCAGCTGCCAGTCATCATATGTCCGTAGCCGCCTCTTATCAGTCTCTCCCTGTCCTCGAGGCCGTTGCCTGTCTGTCTCAGCACTCCGTTATCTCCCAGCTTGTACAGGTAGTTAAGTTTATATTCGTTGCCGTCGAAGCCGGTTATCTCCGCCACCTCCTCGACATGCCTCTTGCCCGCAGTATCTCTCTTGAGATGTACGAAGATGTCTATGGCGTTCGCTATCTGGTTCCTTACGGAGCTGAGAGAGACCTGCGAGTCGGCCATATACATGGTCTCGAGCCTGTTGAGCATTCCCTTTATCGAATTACCGTGTCCGGTCGACATGCTGCCGTCATGCCCTGTATTCATAGCCTGTATCATGTCTATGACCTCCCTGCCTCTGACCTCTCCGACGATGATGCGGTCTGGCCTCATCCTCAGGCTTGTTCTGATCAGCTGTGTCATGCTTACCTCTCCTTTGCCTATCGAATTGGCTGCCCTGCATTCCATCTGGACCTTGTTCTCTATGTGGCTTATCACCAGCTCCGCTGAATCCTCTATTGTGATCACCCTTTCGTTCTCGCCGATGAAGGCTGTCAGGGCGTTGAGGAAGGTGGTCTTGCCCGACGAGGTGCCTCCGCTGATAAATACGTTGTATCCGCTTCTCACAAGCGCCGCCAGATCCATCGCACACTCCTCTGAAAGGCTGGCGCAGCCGACAAGCTCGGACATCTCTATCTCCTTGTCCCTGAACTTACGTATGGTCAGTATCGGTCCGTTCAGCGCCACAGTCCTGAGAACTCCGTTGACCCTGTATCCGGACGGTAGCCTTGCATCCACTATCGGATTCGCTTCATTGATCTCCCTGTGGACGTCGGAGGCAAACATGCGGATTATCTCTTCGAGCTCCTCGCATGAGGTGAAAGCATCGTCTATTCTCATCAGCCTCCGCTTCTTCTCCACATATATCCTGTCTGGGCCGTTCACCATTATCTCGTTGATATCCGGATCGTCCAGAAGTCCTGTGAGTATTCCGTATCTGTGCGCCACCCTTACATGTATGCTGCTTATGATCAGATCTGTCTCCTGAGGAGAAGTCCGATACGACAGCTCCGATTCAAAGAAGCTGTCCTCACATTTTCTGAGTATCTCGTCCTCATCCGGCTGGCTGTCTCTCTCCGTCATCCATTTTCGTATGGATCTGACCATCTCATCTATATCCGCCCCGTATTTACGTATCACAGCCGCTCTAATCGCTTTCATTTTCCTTTATCCCGTATATCTTCTTGACGCAGTCATCCAGTGCGACTGCTTCTTCTGTACCGCCGCTTATCCTTATGCTGAAAATCCGCTCTGATGCCTCCCTGCCTATGATCCCGGCCAGTCCGATGGTCCGCCGTCCGGTCTCAAAGCTGACTATGCTGTCGGATTCTCTTATGAGCATTATGTTCTCCTTCCTGTAGCAGGTCCCCATGTCGAGTATCAGGGTGCTGAACTGTGAAGCCAGCCCCGATATAAGCATCCTCAGTTCATCCTCGTTCAGATATGCCATCGGATTCTGACCCGGAGGAAGCATCAAAGCCGATACTCCGTAGCTGTCCGTACAGGTGTAGCTCTCATATTCGCTGCTGCGTCCTTTGCTTATCGAGTACATAAGTCTGGCAAATCTGTTGATCCTGGCGGATTCACTGCAACCATAGTCATTTATGTATCCCATGCCGATCACCAGGACCCTGCCGCCGTGCCTGTATATGATCTGCCTGGCCAGCGACATGCACTTGTCAGAGGCATAAGCATCCGATTCGCTGCAGACCGATATTATCCTCGATGAATGGTTCTTCCTGAGGCCCGTGCCATGCCATTCGTTGTATATGACAGAGAGCTCGGATACCAGTTCGTTTACGCTTGAGTATTTGAATATGCTGTGAAATTCCTTGCCGCAGCTTCCGCTCGAGTAGAGAAAGACTATCCGCGGTATCAGCTTGTCAAGCAGGTCAGCTTCGAACTCGGCGGGCATTATGTCCGTCAGTATCAGACACTCCGTAACGTCTCCGTCTTTCTCGCCGATTATGTTTACGAATATATCGTTATCGTATGATGATAATCTTTCGACAAGAGCGTCTCTGTATTCCCTGTCTCTGATAAGGATCCCAAGTCTCATCGCTTCCTCCTGACATGCCAAACTATACAAAAAATCTGTGCTCAAAACTGTACAGCTTTTGCCATGCGAATAATGTCGGATTTCATGCGTTTTTTGCAGATGCGATGCAAATAAAAAAGAGCTGCGAAGAACCCTCCACAGCTCCTATCGTTGAAATTTCAAGGACATGACGATCTCACATCAAGAATAAATAGTAAATTTATCGTTAAGTAATACTTTTCCACATTCGCCTGATTTATAAATACTGTCACACATGAATATAACGAAAAACCGGCTATAGCATCCTGCCTTTCATTCTACAAAAATAGGACAGACTCAGTCTGTCCCGTATGATGGTGCGGATGAAAGGACTCGAACCTTCACGCCTAAGCACAAGAACCTAAATCTTGCGTGTCTGCCAGTTCCACCACATCCGCATATGCGATAAGGGTTGGGCCGGGCAAGCATAACGGCCTGCCCGAAATAAAAAAGAGGATCCTTCTGAATCCCCTCTCAGGTGGTGACCCCACCGGGACTCGAACCCGGGTTACCGCCGTGAAAGGGCGATGTCTTAACCACTTGACCATGGGGCCTTAAGAAAAAAACCTGCGACGTCCTAATTTCCCAGGGGGTCACCCCCCAAGTATCATCGGCGCTAAGGAGCTTAACTACTGTGTTCGGGATGGGAACAGGTGGGACCTCCTCGCTATAGTCACAGGATTTTCAAGGGCATGTACCC
>JAZUNV010000118.1:0-2568 GCA_045604305.1 Anaerovoracaceae bacterium
AGCAGGAGCGTCAGCGGCACGTTGACCCTGATCAGCACGACGAAGGCCACGACGATCTTGACCGCCGCGATGAAGTACTCCTCAGGGCAGTGGTGGGCGAACTCCGCGATGTCGAAGAGGTCTGTGGTGATACGCGAGATCAGCTGGCCTGTCTTGTTATTGCTGTAGTAGCCGTACGAGAGCTCCTGGAACTTCTCGAAGAGGTCGCGCCTCATGTCGGCCTCGATGCGGGCTCCCATGACATGACCGGTGTTCTGCATGTAGTAGTTTGCGAACACGTCGATTATGCGAAGCACCAGATATATCAGAGTGATCCGCACCACCGTTTCGACAGTCAGGGCCGAAGCGTCGGTGGTCACGGTATTGGTGATGAAGCGCACCATGACAGGCAGCACGAGCTCGCACGCACTCGTCAGCGACGCGCAGAAGAGGTCGAAGATGAGTATGTGCATGTAAGGCCTGAAGTACGGATAGAAGCGCTTCAGCAGATATTTGGTTGAAATAGTTTTTTGTTCCATTTGTCGTTTCCTGTTCTCTGTCCTTTATACTGAGATATATAGTATTCCTTTTTTGCTTGCTATTCCATCCTCAGTATCAATATAATTAACAAAATAGGGTAAAATGGCTATGAGAAATCAAATCACGGCGAGGTAGACTGATACGATGCAGTTCAATAAAAGGACCCGTGAAAAGGTCGCGATGACTATTGCGGGCAATCTGATATATGCGTGCGGAGTAAACCTGATGATCAACCCGCTCCACCTGTACAGCGGAGGCTTTACGGGCATAGCTCAGCTGATCAGGCTGTTTTTGCTTGAGTTCATGCATGTGCCTGAGATACCGGGCGTGGATTACATGGGCATCATATACTTCATGATCAATATCCCGCTCTTCTTCTATGCCTACAAGGTAATGGGCAGGAAGTTCTGCATCACCACGCTCATATCCATTGCGATGGCTTCGGCCTTCCTCGGACTCATACCCGTACCGAAAGTGCCTATAGTCGATGACCGCATACTGGCGTCCGTGGTAGGAGGAATGGGATCCGGAGTGGGCGCCGGACTGGTGCTGAGAGCCGGCAGCTCGCAGGGCGGTCAGGATGTCATCGGAGTGTGCCTTGCCAAGACCCATCCGAACTTCAAGGTCGGCACTATCGGCATCATCATAAGCGTATGCATATATTCGATATGCCTGTTTATATACGACATACCTACGGTGCTCTACTCGATCATATTCGCTGTGGTCACGGGACTTTGCATCGACAAGGTCCACGTCCAGAACATCAAGCAGGAATGCATGATCATCACCAAGAAGCCGGGTCTTTCGAGAGCCATAATGGACGAGCTCGGCAGGGGCGTGACGGCGATCGACGGCGAGGGCATGTATACTGGTGAAGATACGTACGTACTCATAACCGTGATCAGCAAGTACGAGGAGCCTCATCTGAAGGAGCTGATCGCGCATCATGACGAGCACGCCTTTATGATAATAAGCGACAATATCAGGGTCGTCGGGAATTTCCAGAAGAGATTCACAGACTGAGCCTGAAATGTGATACAATCACTGCATATGGTTTTCTTTAAGATCTTACTTATAATTTTGATCGCGGCACCGGTCATATTCATCGCGTTCTACCTGTACAGCCAGATGCTGGGATATATAAACGCAAAGAACCGCGAGGAAAAGCTCAGGAGGGACAAGCGCAAATGAGAGGACTGTTCATCACTCTTGAGGGCGGAGACGGCGCCGGCAAGTCGACACAGATCATGAACATCGAAAGGTTCTTCACAGAGAAGGGCCTTGTTGTGGTGCATACCAGAGAGCCGGGCGGCACGGACATAGGCGAAAAACTGCGCGAGATACTGCTCGACAAGCACAACGGCGAGATGGAGGACGTGACCGAGATGCTCATCTTTGCAGCGGCAAGGGCTCAGCATGTAAGGCAGTTCATAGTCCCTGCGCTTGAGGAAGGCAAGGTCGTGATCTGTGACAGATTCACTGATTCGTCCATAGTCTATCAGGGATACGGAAGGCGGCTTGGCGAACAGGTCGCGGAGGTCAATGCCAGGGCGACGGGAGGCCTCGAGCCGGATGTCACATTCTGGCTGGATATCGATCCCGAGACCGGCAGAGCCAGAGCCGGCAGAGCGGGAGAGCTCGACAGGCTCGAGCTCGAAAGGCTCGACTTCCACTACAGGCTATACGAGGGCTATAAAGAGCTCGCGGCGAAGAATCCCGGCAGGATCAGACGCATAGATGCATCAAAGTCGAGAGAAGAGATGCGCGATCAGATCTATGCCTGCCTGGAGGAGGTCTGCGAGGCCAGGGGCATATGAGAGAGGTAAGTGAACTCGTAAGAAATATCGCGGAGGGGACAAGCTCCGCACACGCATACATCGTAGAGGGCAAGCCTGCGCCGGTCAGGGAAAAGCTCATTGATTCGCTCATATCCGGACTCGGGATCCACATGCTAGACATCGTGCGCATGCAGAAGAGCGGCAAGGATTCATACAGGGTGGATGATGCTAACGCCTTCATCGAGAGGCTCGACATGAAGTCGGATCGTAG
>JAZUNV010000119.1:0-16982 GCA_045604305.1 Anaerovoracaceae bacterium
AGGATGGCGAACGGAGTAGCGATCGATGCGAGGATAGATGTATCCTCTGCGCCCTCTTCGACGACCTGGAAGTGCCAGTTGAATGTCTGCATTACCTGTACTACTGTGTTGCATACGAGGATGATCGTAGCAGCCTTGATGATATATGCTTTTGCTCTTTCCATCATGGATTTGAATGCGAACTTAAGGCTCGGTGCTTTCCACTTAGGAAGCTCCATGATGAAGAACGACTTTCTGTACTTATAGCCTGTGATGGCCTTGATCAGAAGCGCGCCGAGGAAGATGAGCGCAAGTCCGAGGAAATACGACAGCGTGCTGACCCAGCCGGCTCCGTTGAAGAAGGCTCCGGCAAAGAGAGCGATAACAGGGATCTTGGCTCCGCAAGGGATGAATGTAGTGAGCATCGTTGTAGCTCTTCTCTCCCTCTCGTCACGGATGGTACGGCAGGCCATGATAGCCGGGATGCCGCAGCCTGTACCGATGACTACAGGAATGACCGACTTGCCCGAGAGACCTACCCTCTTGCAGGTAGGGTCTATTACTGCACTGACGCGGGCCATGTATCCGCAGTCTTCAAGCAGGGCTATCAGGAAGTACATTACCATTACGAGCGGCAGGAATCCGACTACAGCTCCGACTCCGCCTACGATACCGTCAGCCAGTAATGCCGATAAGATGGCAGGACTGTTTTCGAGCTGTCCTGCTACCCATCCCTGGAAGGTCTCGATCCAGCCTACCAGCCAGTCAGCCACGAGTGGTCCGAGCCAGGTCTGGGATACCCAGAACACGCCCCACATAACCAGAGCGAACACAAAGATACCTGCGATAGGGTTTGTCAGTACCGCATCCAGCTTGTCTGTGGAAGTCGTCTCTGCAGACAGGGTCTTCCTTGTCTCAACGCCGGACACGATATCATTTACGAAGCTGTAACGCTTACGGTCCTCTGCATCAACGGCAGCCTTGTCATGAAGGTTGATATCCGCCTGCAGATAAGGCGGCTCCTGCATCGTACCCGCAAGCGATATAGCCCTGGTTATCATCTCTTTCAGGCCCTTGCTCTCGATCGATACCGTCTCATAGACAGGGCAGTTCAGCTTCTTTGACAGCAGGGCCGCATCGATCTTTGTGCCCTCCTTCTCATTTATATCCGTCTTGTTGAGCGCGACCACGACAGGGATGCCGAGCTCGAGCAGCTGTGTAGTAAAGAAGAGCGACCTGCTCAGATTGGTTGCATCCACGATATTTACGATGGCATCCGGCTTTGCGGTGCGGACGTACTCGCTCGTGATGCCCTCCTCCGGTGTGAACGGAGACATGGAGTAAGCGCCCGGAAGGTCTACCGCGATGACCTCCTGCTCACCTGCATATTCTTTTTTGATCCTGAATTCCTTGCTGCCTACCGTGACACCGCCCCAGTTACCTATCTTTTCATTTCTTCCCGTCAGGGCATTGTACATTGTAGTCTTGCCGCTGTTAGGATTACCGGCAAAAGCTATCCTCATCTGAATTACCTCCTTGTATATAACAATTTTCTTTTTTTAAACTATATGATTATCGCCTCAGAGAGCATCTTATCCAGATTATATCTGCCGTCCTTGATCACGACGATGCAGCTCTTTTTCTTTTTGGAGATCAGTGTGATCGGTTCTCCCTGATAGCAGCCCAGTCTGAACAGGAATGAATTCATCTCATCATCGTCAGTATTGATCTGCCTGATGATATAAGTCTTCCCCGGTTCGGCATCCAGCAGCGTCATGCTGTCGGATGCGGCATTAGGCGATGCTTCTTCCATCACGCCCGATGCAGCGCCCTTGTTCATAGCATATGCAAGTTCCATATCGTTCCTCCTATATCGTTAGATAACCTTAACTATAGTTAGTTATACTTAACGCACCCCTGTTTGTCAAGCTAATTCCGAGCATTTTTGTAGGATTTTGCGGCAAACAAAAAAGTCTGCAGAGAATCGATCTCTGCAGACGAAGCTGCCATATAGCAGTATTACCTGAAAGCCCTGTCCGATACGGAGTATCAGTCTACGATGCTGTACATTCCGACCAGCTTGAAGTCCTTGCAGGCTTTCTGGAGCTCTTCCATCATCTCACGTCCGTTCTCGTCAGCGACGATGCCTCTTGCCTCGACATAGAAGTAATACTTCCATGCAACTCCCTGCAGAGGTCTTGAACGCATGATCCTCATGTTGAAACCGTGATCACTGATCGCCTTGATGGCATTGAGCAGAGCGCCGACCTCATCCTGGACAGTGAACATGAGCATGAAGCCCGGATTCTCGTTCTCAGGATCACATTCCCTCTTGGACATGACGGCATAGCGCTGTGTATCATTTCCGAACCTGAGCTGGAACGTATGTATCATGTTGAGGTCGCCTGCGAATATCAGGTCGAGCACTCTCCCGTTCTCTCCGTTTTCACTGTTATCAAATGGAAGCACTGCGGCCTGGCACTCATCGCTTACCACAGCGTTATAGGTTTTTTCAAAAGTCGGAAAAGCCTCAGTTGTGATATCCGGGAACAGGGTGGCTGCAGCCGAATATCCCCTTGGATCCATTCCTCCGCAGAATGCAACTCTTTTAACGTTTTCCCTCAGTTTTGCACTATCCATTTTTTGTTTCCCCTTTCGTTATCGTTGATCTTTCCATCGGATCCGGCATCAGTGTCATCCGCCGCATCCTGTTCAGAACAGTATAATTATACCACAATGAACCTGCGTAGAGCAGATGCTATTTATTCTTATTTCTTCCTTCTGTCGTGAATTTCATAATAGCGCTTCTTGTCCGAATACATCTCCCTGTCTGCACGCTTGAATGTATCGGCGAAGCTGTGATCCTTATCAGGATCGAAGGAAGCGTATCCAATCGCAAGCGACAGCTCCTCGCGATAAGGATTGTCCGCTCTGTCCATGAATGTGCCGACATTCACCCTGAGATCAGAGATGCGGTCTTCAATGCCTTTCCTGTCATCGCCCTCAAGTATCACGGCAAATTCATCGCCGCCTATCCTGTATGTGTCGGACAGCCCGAATACTTCCGAAACAGCCTTCGCCGCGGCGTGAAGATACAGGTCACCGCATTCATGTCCCAGATCATCGTTGAGATGCTTGAGATTGTTCATATCCAAGACTATGACGGTAAATGCTGCAGTGCCGCCCTCGATGCTCCGGTCGATCTCTTCAGTCCTCTCGCGGTATGCCGCTGAATTGCTTACTGCGGTGAGAGCATCCGTGAAGGCCTGCTTATGCAGATAGTCAAGATACTCGCCCAGATCATTCTGCATCGAACGCATCTTTTCTGAAAGCCTTTCAAGCTCGTCAGAAGACGTCTCCTTCTCATCATCGCGTTCAGCGGAAATATTCTCAAGTTTTACACCCGAGTAAGCGGACAGTTCGTCCATCAGCACGTCGACAGTGGATGAGATCGAGGAGAGCTCATCATCAAGCTCGCGGAACTTATTGCGCACTCGGTGCGTTATGAGGAAGACCAGGAAGCTCGCGATCACGACCGAAATCACCAGATAGATACCGATCATGAGCGTATATGTCCGGATCTGCTCCTCGTACCAGCTTGCGGCGTAATCGATGCCGATGATGCCTGCGATATTACCGTGCATATCGAATACCGGACAGTATGCGCTGTAGAAGTTGCCCCAGCGGTCTGCAGCCGCTTCATCGTCTGCAGCTGCGATACCGTTGCCCGCTGACCTCAGCGCATCCGTCACCAGGACCTCCTCGCCGTATGCGCCCGGATCCACAGGGTCGGCATCAACGGTGAACACGAATTTATCATCCCCGACCTTCTTTACGGCATAGATGAACTTGATATCCACGCTGTCGGAGAACACCGTAAGCTGCCTCTTGATCTCGTTGAACTCAGGCCCGTCCACGTCTTCCTCTGTAAGAGAGCCGAGCATTTCCCCATCGATAGTGCCTGCTGCCGATATTACCACGTCAAGCATGTTCTTGTTGATCAACGTCTTCATCGATGCCTTGGATTCATTGAGTATGATCACTCCAAGCACGGTGTTGACCACGAGAAGCAGTATGCCTATCATCAGTACGTTTTTAGTTGTGAATGACAGATTTCTGGTCTTCATCCCCTGTATATGTCTATTGTCCTTCCTTATTGTCCTCGTCCATGATATGCAGCATGATCTCCGCGTACTGCGGATCGAACTGCGTGCCCATGCCTTTGATGAGCTCCTCTCTTGTGGCCTTTTCGGAGAGGCTGGAACGCAAGTATCGCACAGATGCCGCTCATGAACAGCACTATGTTGAGCTGGTGTTCTCTTCAACCAGGAGCGAAGCTCCAACAAGCTCGCTTGATTGGAGCGAGCGACGCCGTCAACAGACGCCGGGAGCTTCAGCTCCTGAGAGCGTCGGTCGGGGATTGTTACCCGCCACCGACGATCGAAAATGGAACCCGCCGCCTACTTCGTTGAGGCGGGGAACATCCGGCGTCTGTTATCAGTTCCACAGGATCACCTCCCGGTCCAGAGTCATCCGTGATCAGCTGATAGCTGCCTCAAATCCTTCCTCGAGTACGAACCTGCCGAACTCGAGCATCTCTTCATAGCTGTCGAGTACGGCGATATACATGTGGTTGCCCATCGCCGCCGCGAATATCTCAGGCATCCTGCCGTTCATCATTATCCTGTCGCCGTAAGCGGATAGTATCTCCTCATCCGTGACAGTATGATGATGTGAATCCTTGCGGCTCACGAATACGCAGTAACGATCCCTGCCGTCAGCCGGATGCAGGAGTCTGCCCGCAGTCACCATGTCGGCGTATATCTGATACACATCGCACGAGTGAGCAAAGTTTATCATGTCAGTTGTGAAGCCTCCGGCCGGTCTCATATTGACCTCAAGGCCCACGAAGTCTCCGACTTCGCCCAGGCCCTTTCTGGCCTCCCTGAGTCTGAAGAATTCAAAATGGACGAAGCGGTTCCTGACTCCGAATGCAGCTACGGCCTTGCGTCCGCGCTCGCGGAGCTGCTCAGGTATGTCAGGAAGCACGTAGTAGAGCACCTCGTCATCGTTGTTGACTGTAGCCGCTACATTAGGGCACTTGAAGCAGGATTCGAAGAATATCGTGCCTTCCGCATTGACTATGGCGTCATACGAATAGATATCTCCTACCACGAATTCCTCTATCACGTAGCCTTTGCCTCCGGTGACAGCGAAGAAATGTTCCAGATCCTCAGGCCCGTCTATCTTGAAAGTATCCGATGCTCCTACCCCTCTGTCCGGTTTGGCAAATACAGGATAGCCGCCGGCTTTGCTGATGAAGGCGCGGGCGCTTTCCATATCCGTCACCACGTGGCTTCTCGCAGTCGGTATCCCGGCCGACTCATATACCGGCTTCATGGCCGACTTGCTCTGCCACTCCGCCAGCTTATCCGGCCATACGCCCGTCCTGACATTGAAGTCCTGTCTGAGGGCAGCGTCGAGGCCGAGCCAGTATTCGTTGTTGGATTCGATCCAGTCTATCCTGCCGTATCTGAAAATAAAATAACCTACAGCCCTGTATACCTGATCATAGTCTTCGAGCGAATCGACTCTGAAATAATCGCTCAGGAAGTACTTGAGGTCATCCGGAAGGCTGTAGTAGTCTGCGTCTCCGATACCCAGGACATTGCATCCGCTGCTCCTGAGCCTGTCGCAGAAGTATCTGAAATTATCCGGGAAATTCGGTGATATAAAAATGAAATTCATCTCCGGTCCTTTCCACCGGGCAGCCATATGGTGCGCGGCCTTAGTTATGAAGGGTATCGCACCCCTGCGATACCCTTCAAGTTTATCATATTCTGCTCATATCGTAATATATTTCTTTGTCAACGAGTTTTTCCTTGCTGGCCGTTATAAGAGCGCATGCCACATCTCCCGTGGTATTCGACATGGTATCAAACATATCGAGTATCGGATCGATGGCGAGTATGAGGCCCATCGCTCCGATAGGCACTCCCAGCTGCTCCAGTACTATGCCTGCGCATACCAGGCCTGCGCCCGGAACGCCCGGACAGCCGAGTGACAGGAGAATTATAGTGATCGCCAGCGGCACTATCGCAGAAGGTTTCACCTCCACACCGTACATCTTTGCCAGATAGAGTCCCAGGAGAACCAGGCTTATGCATGTTCCATCCATGTTGATGGTAGCTCCCAGAGGTATCGAGAAATTGCATACCTTAGGCGATATGCCGAGCTTTTCCCTGCATGTATTTATATTCGCAGGCATGGACGCAGTGCTTGAGCTCAGAGTGAAGCTCGTGATCATGCCCTCTCTGTTCTTCCTGAAGAAAACGATCGGATCCAGTCTGCCAAGGCCCAGCACCAGCAGGCCGTATATCATCAGCATGATCGCGATCATAAGTATATTGGTCATCGCGTATCCGAGCAGAGACAGGAATGATGAACCGCCCAGATGGACCAGCATCAGCGACACCGAGCAGAACACCGCAAGCGGTATGAACTTGGCTATCATCGTAGTAAGAGTAAGGAAGAGCTGATTGCACGCTTCGAAAAACTCCGTCAGCACCGGAGTGTACTCGCCTATCTTGCCCACGGCGATACCTATGATCACGGCAAGGAATATCAGCTGCAGTGTGTCAGCCTCAAGGAAAGGCCTTACTAAATTCGAAGGCACTATGTTCATTATGGTATGGAGCAGGGATGTGTCTACATCTGCATTGACTTCTACAGATTGTCCGCCTCCCATGGCGAGCCCTGCCCCGAAAGTGCCCGGACTGATAAGCGTGGTCACGCAAAATGCCATGACGACCGCAATGAATGTCGTGAGGAGATACATTCCCATCACCCTGACTCCGATCCTGCCGAGTTCTGACAAATCTCCGAAGCCCGATATACACGTTACAATGGAGAAGAAGACTACAGGAGCGATCACTATCTTGAGCGCATTCATGAATACAGTGCTGATCGGTGACAGCACGTAGTCGCATATCCCCGTGCAGGCCGCTTCCGGCATGACGAACTTGAGCAGCAGGCCAAACAGCACTCCCAGCGCAAGCGCTCCTAAAGTGAGCTTCGCGGAAGACAGCGCCCCGGCGCCTGTCATGATGCGGACGCTGTTGATGCCCTTGTTATGGCTGTACTTGATATTCTCGCCGAGAGACTTCAGGATTATCGATCTGAAGGCATCCTGGGCCTCTTCATCATCGAGATCACCGGAGATCCTCGCGTCCATGCCAAACAGGTCCAGCTCATTTCCGAGCGTGCTGACCATGACGGCGGTATCGCCCAGGGTCTTTTTGATCCTGATCCTGACATCGCTGCGTCCCTCCGCACTTTCTATCAGTTCAGCCAGCATTTCCTCGCACAGCAATAATGTCCTCATGACATATCTTGACCCTATCCCGATCTCCTTAAGTGAGGTCTCGATAAACTGCATGCATTCTTCGATGCAGTCAGGGTCATTTACCGAAAAAGCGGCTTTCTTGTTAACGAACTTAAGCATAAAACGACTTACTCCCTTATATCTGCCAGAGTATCCAGCCTGCCCGCAAGTTCACGTATCTTCGCCATATTGCGATCGATTATCTTACGGTCCTCGTCATTTAGTTCTGACTTCTTGTGTACCTTATTGACCATGCGCACGCTGCATATGAAGGATGCTTTCTCCTTCACGGCACTGAGTTTTTCCTCGTCCTCTGTCCCCATGTAATGTCTGAGGAAGCTGTCGAAGAACTTCCCGGACGTCTCATATGAGAAGCCCATAAAATCCTCCACGACTGACGGATCATCCTCTCCCAGAACGACGTAGAAGTAGTAGAGATCGCTGATCTCCGCCATTGGGTGACCCGTGGAGAGCCTGTCGAGATCGATCAGCAGCGGTTCTCCGCGCATCAGGAACACGTTGTTGGTATGGAAGTCCCCGTGCGTAAGCGTATCCGATACTGAGATGGTATCGAACAGCTCCATGCATCTGGCTGCCAGAGCCTCGTCCTCCTTTTCGACACCGCCGGTGACGTATTTGCGAAGTCTGAGCATCCCGTCAGGGAAGCCGTCCTCATCCGTCACATGGATGTTGTGGATAGTGAGGGCCAGCTCAGCCATTATGGAAGCGTAGTAGTCCACGCTGCCCGGGCTCCTGGCGATAAGGCTGGAGATCGTCTCTGAATCCAGCAGCTCATACATGGCTCCGTATCTCTCTCCCACTGCGTATATGCCGAACGAGATCGCCGTAGGGATGCCAAGCACGAATGCCTTGCGGCTCAGTGCTATCTCCTGCTCCACGTCACGATACGTGTTCTTATGGTTGAAGACCTTGATGATCGTCTCCTCATCATAGCGGTATACTTCGCCCTTGGCTCCGCTTGCGAGGAGCTTGCATCCGTCGACGGAGACTTCCTTGTACTTCCTGAATCTGGCCTTTTCGGAGTCGAATGTCCCCGGCCATATGAAGTTGATGTGCTTGATGAGCTCCTTGAAGGCTCCTGTCTTATTGAGCTGCAGCTCCACTATCTCTGCGATGCTGCTGTAATACCAGCACAGATTATCAGGAGCATTCTCGTTTACCTCATCCCACATCGCATCTCCCTTCTCGGAGTACATGCCCGCCAGGGAGCGGATCTCTGCGAGCTTGTCGGCAAGCCACAGCATCCTCATCCCTACGTCCTTGCTGTTCTTGAGGACCTTCAGGGATTCTTCCTTGCGCTTTTTCCATGCTTCGCCCACTACGGCCTCGGCATCCTTTCTTTCCGAGTCAGACTCAACGAGATCCGCCACTCTCTCACCGAAGCGCTTCTCTATCTCCCCGAGAGTACCGTCCGTGCCCTCTACGATGTCGTGCAGTATGCCAGCAGTGATGATCTCCTCATCATCTGTCATGGTGGACAGTATCTGAGCCACTTCGATAGGATGCAGTATGTACGGATTGCCCTCAAGTTTGCGGACCTTGCCCTGGTGCAGTATGGTCGCGTAAATTATGGCCTCTTCAAGTTTGTTCATCATAATGGTTTTCTCCCTAGTACGCAAAGACCGTCAGATAACGACGGTCTTTGCAATTTTATAATACCAACTATATACTTCACGGATCAGCGGGTCCTGACTTTCTTTACTCTGGACCACCTGCCTACGATCTTAACGCTATCATCGATCCTGTACGTGCGGACCTTCACATAATATTTCGTCTTGCGGCTGAGCCCTCCGATCTTGCAGGATGCGGCTCTGGCGCCGGCTTCAGCAGTCCGGCAGGAAGTGAAATCCCTGTCTGCAGATATCATGACCTCGATACCGTCGCATCTGCAGCTGCTCTTCCTGCTGAGTCTCTTCCACTTGGCTGCTACGGAAGTCTTGCCGGCTGCCGCTTTCTTAGCTGCGATACGAAGAAGACCATCAGCACCGAGAGAAGCGCCATCAGCAGTCTCTTCTGTCCTCTCTTCATAACATACCTCCCGTATCCTTTTATCAGAATCAATATATTGTAATAATTATATACTAAATCCGGTCCGCTTGTCTCCTATGATTTTCAGTCTTCGAAGTCGAAGTCTATGGACTTGCGTCCGTTAGGTATGCCTGAGATCCTGTTGCCGTACTTGAGCAGCAGCTTCCTCATCTCATCAGGCATCTCCGGCAGTGCGGATCTCTTGTCTTCAACACCTTTGTCAGGCATGAAGAACTTCCAAGGTCTGAAGAGATCCATGAACGAGAACTCGTCCTTTGTATCCTTTGAAGGAGGAGTGGTTAAAATATCGAACACGTTGTATGCGGAGTTGTTCTCCATGCCCTGAGGCAGGGTGCCCGCAGTCGTGCTGTTGACCTTCTCGACATGCTTTGTCTTTATATCCGTGAGTTCTCCTTCGTTCATTACAGGCACGATGTCGTAGGCATCTCCCTCCAGTCTCTCACGTGTGATCCTGTAGATATCCAGCTTGCCGTTGGCGTTGAGCGGGATATCATCCACGATCATGAACTGGGTAGGCAGATTGTCCGCAGCGATCTTTTTATCCTTTACATAGACATCTACAAAGGCCTTGCGTATGCTCTCAGCCGCGCCCTCTCCCTTCTTAGCCGGGATGACATAGAGCACAGGCACTGTATCGTGTATGCGCTTCTCCATGACAGGTACTACGGCGCATCTGTCGATCGCGCTGTGCGCAGCCATGGCGTTGTCCACTATGCCGGAATCGAACTTGAGGCCTTCATTGTTGACGAAGTACTTGTCAGCCCTGCCGGCAAACGAAAGGCTGCCGTCTTCATTGACGCGTACGAGGTCGTTTGTGCAAAGGAAGTCCCTGCCGTCGATATTCGTGTACTCATAGAGGACCTGTCCGTCGAGCTTGTTGTCAGGGCGAACCTCATTCATCCTGTACAGGAGTCCGGTACGCGGACCTTCGTCCGGCCTGTAGAACTTACCGTCGTTCTCGTCCTTGATACGTATCTCGTCAGGATCGTCAAACTTACCGATAATATCCTTCTTGGCGTCAGCCTTTGTGACCAGCGGTTTGCCGCCGGCCTCTGACATGCCGTATCCTGACATGAGTTCATACTTGAATCCGTGGTCCTTGAAGAAAGCCTTGTACTTTTCGAGCTTCTCAGGCGATGTGTATCCTCCGGCCAGACCAACGACCTTGAGGGATGAGAAATCTATGTCATCGATATCCGTCCTGTCGATCCACTTGTCGACCATGAATCCGGTTATCATCAGGAAGCTGACATTATAGTAATCGATCGCACGTATGAACTTCGGATGCATGAATCCGAAGAACGTCAGCACAACAGTCTCTCCGGTTATGAACGCTCCGTTGAGCTGTGCTGCCAGAGCCATTATGGAGCTGAAGTCAAAGAGCTGGATTATCCTGAGCTGCTTGCCGTCTTCGATCCCCCTGACAAAGCTGCGCAGGCTGCCCGGAATAACGTCGAGCGAAGCGTTGAATGCCTTGTCCGTATACGGCAGGAGCTTGCGCGTGCCCTTGGTGGTTCCGGATGAGTGTGTGATGAATGCTATGCGGTCACCCTTTGACTCATCGTATTTGATCTCTGTGTGTTTGTACTTCTCGCAAAGCTCGTCCATGAAGACAGCTTCAGGCCTGCGCTTCAGCATGTGATAGTTGAACTCATTGAAAGTGAGCTCTGCAGGTCCTGTTGCCGGCCCGCCCATCAGCGAGTGCATCAGTATCACATTGCGAAGACCGCACTTCCTGCCGACTTCCTTTATCTCCTCCCAGACCTCGGATGTGACCATGATGTCCGAGATCACAAGGTCTGTAATGTGTTCCTTTTCGATCATGTCCTTCCACATACCGTGAGGCAGGAAGTCCGGATACGAGAAGAGAGAGACCTCGGCTCCGACCATGTTGAGTCCGTACATGGCAAACAGCGGCTCAGCTGTGATAGTCCCGCAGAGGGCTACTCTGGATTTGTTTTCATATCCGATGCCGATGCCCGTAAAGGCTCTTGCATAGCGCTCCCACTCCGCAAACATCTGCTCATATGTGTAAGTGCGCGTGCAGTCTATGACAGCAGGCTTTTTGAGGACTGCAGGATCGGCATCTATCCTCTCCTTCAGATTCCTCCAGACCTTCTGATCTGTGATGCTGCCGTCCTTGATGCGCTTTTCGACCTTTTCCTTTGCCTTTTTGGCAGCTGAGTCCTTGCTGCGGCTGTTCCTTCTGATGTCTGCCTGCTCCTCAAACCACGCAAGCATCCTGTCGGTAGCCTCTATGCTCCTCGGATGCTCCGGATTTGTGATCGTGAAGACATGCTGGAGATCCTCGTCTCCGAAGTACAGGAGCTTTGAGACCCTGCCGGCCTTCTTGAGAGCCTTATTGAACCTGATCGAGTAGTTGTTGAAGCTGTCTCCGCAGCTCGTCAGCAGGAATGCCGGAGGCAGATTGTTCACTATCTCAGGGTGCTCAGGGTTCATATACTTGAGGAATTTCTCGTCATCCCTCTTGTCTCCGAATATCTGGTCTGCAAGCATCTTATTGGTATAGAACATGCCGCTCATGAAACCGACGGCAGCATATACCATCCTCGAAGGCTTGTAGCCTATGATGTTCTGGAGCTTTTCGGACTCGTGCATGGCCGTGACATAGCAGGCAAGATAAGCGCCTGCGCTGTCTGCCATCAGGAACATGCGGCTGAAGTCAACATCGTAGTCCACGAGCTTCTGTCCCACAAGGTCCATGCCTGCGCAGACATCGTCAAGCTGCTGTCCTATGGTGGCTCTCGGAGCGAGTCTGTACTCGAGCGAGAATACCAGATAACCCTTGTGAGCCAGCAGGCGGCTGTATGGTCTTTCGAGTCCGCGGTCTCCCATGAAGAGTCCGCCTCCGTGGATTATTACGATGACAGGAAGCTCCGTGCCCTTCGGGACCTTTGGCTCGAAGATATCCATCGCAAGAGCTGTCTCCTCGCGGTTTACATATGCGACATTGAGAGTCTCCTTGACGTCATCATACATGACCGGTTCCGAGGCGCCGAATGCGCTCATCATCTTCATCATGTCCATGCTCTGTGTGCGTTCCATCATCGCACGGAACAGTTCTCTTTTTATCTTGCTTCCAATGCTGTCGCTACTGCTCATCTCTGTTCTCCTGAGGATCTGTCTCTGCCTTTTTATCCGGTACCATGGCAAACGCAAAGTCGAGCACCTTCTGGAGCTTTTCGAGGTTCTCCGGGCTCATGTCCATCGCCATCAGCTTCTGGAGCATCTCAGGGGAAACGTTGAAATTCCCCATCTTGATGGTTCTCGGAGCCGCTGCTTCGGAGTTCTCCTCAGCTTCCCCTTTCATAGCGCCTTTCATCATGTCTGCCATGGATCTCATCATCTGCATCGGCATCATGAACATCGATGCAGCGAACTGCATCTGCATCATGAATGCCTGCTGCATGAACGCCATTGGATTGCTGAAGCTCTCAAAGTCGAACGACTCCATGGCTTCCGCGTCCTCTTCGTCCATATTCATAAGGAACATGAATGGGTTCTTGTGATCATCAAAAAAATCGAACATTATTATCTTCTCCTTTAGTGTCATATAAGTAACAGGTCCGTGTGGTCAGCTGTTGAAGAGCTCGAATATGCCGAGTGCTGAGCCGGCACCCATGCCCTCAGGGAGGGTGCCCGCCTTGATGCTTTCGGTGTGCTCTGTCAGCTCGCAGCTGACGTCCGTTACAGCATCTCCTCTGCGCACGGCGGCGATGTTATACGCCTCTCCGTTCAGTCTGTCCCTTGTGATCCTGTAAATATCTATCTTGCCGTTTGCATTGCACGGTATCTCGTCCGTGATCACGAACTGCGTAGGCAGTATGCTCTTCGCGATGAGTCCCTCGTCAACGAAGACTTTTTTGAGGGCCTTCCTGACGGTCTCCGCGGGATCACTCTCTCCGCCATCGGTCGTCACGTACAGCACCGGGACGGTGTCGTGTATGCGTTTATCGAGCACCGGGACCACCGCGCACATCGATATGCCCGGCTGCTTAGATATCTCCGTCTCGACAAGACCCGCTTCAAAGCGCACCCCGTCGTTGTTCACGAAGTATCTGTCTGCCCTGCCGGCATACGAGAAGCTCCCGTCCTCATTCACCCTGATAAGATCGTTCGAGCACAGGAAGTCCCGGCCGTCGATCTTTGTGAACTCAAACAGAGTCTCTCCGTCGAGCTCGTTCATGCAAAGCGAATCTGAAGCCACATACATGGTTCCCGTCCTGGCTCCTTCATCAGGCGGGTAGAAGCGGCCGTCCTCGATGTCCTGTATGCGGTAATCATCCGCGTTGACAGGATATCCGAGGATATCATCCATGCATCCCGGAGGTACGGTCAGCTGGGCGCCTCCCGTCTCGGACATGCCGTATCCTCTCAACAGCTCTCCCCTGTAGCCATGGTTCCTGATAAACTCTGTGTATTTCATGAGCTTCTCAGGCGGCATGTATGAACCGCCGCATGAAAATATCCTGACCGGAGAGAAGTCTATATCAGCATCATCAGCTCTGCTCATCCAGTTGTCGATCATGAAGCCGGAGGTGAACAATACGTCGATGCCGTAATAAGCCACCGCCCTGACGAACTTTGGATGCATGAATCCGAAGAATGTGAGTACGACAGTCTCACCTTCTGAGAGATCCGCATTGACAAGTCCGCACATGCACATGAAGGAGCTGAAATCAAAGCTCGGCGTCAGTCGCAGCTGGCCGGCATCCTCCATACCGTAAAACGAGCTGTGATAGAGGCCTGTGAAGTTTGTAGCTACTGTATTGACGGACCTCTCGCTGTAAGGCAGAGGCTTGCGCGTGCCCTTTGTAGTGCCCGAGGTGTGTGTGATTATGGCGAGATGATCCGGATCATCCGGACCGTATGAGATCGGTGCCGAAGCGTATCTTCTGATCAGCTCGTCCATGAACACGGTGTCACCGAGCCGTTTTAGAGTATGGTAATTGAACTCGTTGTATACAAGCTCTGCCGGACCGCAGCACGGCCCTCCGAGCTTTGAATGGACGAGTATCACATTGCGCATGCCGAGTTCATCTGCAGTCCTTTTGATATCAGGCCAGGTATCCGGGCTGATCATGATATCGGATATGATCAGGTCGGTGATCCTTTCCTTTGCGGCCATGGTCTTCCACATGCCTCCGGGCAGGAAGTCGGGATATGAGAACATCGAGACTTCCGCGCCTGTCATGTTGAGGCCGTAGAATGCAAAGAGAGGTTCCGCTGAGATCGTGCCGGCAATGGCGACCCTGGAGCCATTGCTCCCTGTCATGCCGAGAGCCGAAAAGGCACGTGCGTAATGCTCCCATTCGGTGAACATCTGACCATAGGTATACTCTCTCGTGCAGTCGATAATGGCAGTGCGGCAGAGCATGGACGGGTGAACGCTGTTCTTCTCCCTTATATACTTCCATACGCTCTGCTCGTTTATGCTGCCGTCTTTGATCCTGCTTTCAAGCAGTTTTCGTCTGTCGCTGCTCAATAGGATGCCTCCGCTTTACTTGTCTGCCTTCTTAGCCTTTGCAGCAGGCTCCTTGGCTGCCTTTGCAGGCTTCTCTTCCTTTGCTGCCGCCTTTGCCGGTTTGGCTGCTGCCTTCGCAGGCTTCTCTTCCTTTGCGGCTGCCTGCTTCTCTGCCATCTCAAAGAACTGGTTCATCATGGCGCAGTGCTGGTCAAACATCTTCTGCATCAGCTCAAGAGAAGCCTGGTTCATCTGGCTCATGCAGGTAATGATCTGGTTCATCTGCTGCTGCATTACAGGCAGTGCTGTCTGAGCCTGCTTCTGCATCATACCCTGTACATCAGGCATACCGGACATGAACTTTTTGTTCATCTCCTGCATGCTGCCCATCATTTTGGACATGTCAGGCATTTCTTCCTTCATCTTGGACAGGTCGGGCATGCATGGCATGGAGTTCATGTTCTTGCCCATCTGGCCCATCATGTTCTGTATCATCTGTCTGCCCATCTTGTTCATGGCGTTCCAATCTTCGAATGCTTTTTTGAAGTTCATCTTGTCTTCCTCCTGTGATCTGTTCTTGTTGAATGGTGCATTCTCTTTGATCTCAGCCGTAATACCCTCAAATACCTCTTTTATCATGTCCGCAGGCCCGTCCTCATATGGCTTCAGCCTGAAGTCCCTCAGGCTGTCACCTCTGCGGATACACTCTATCGTATATACATCTCCCTCGACCTCTCCGTGACTCATCCTGTAGAGATCTATCTTGCCGTTGCGGTTGAGAGGGAGCTCCTTTGCTATCATCACGCGGCACGGTACATTGTCCTGCGAGAGCGTCTTTTCGGATATGAATACCCTTGTGAGGACCGTCCTGACCGTCTCCGGAGGATCCGGACATGAGTCCAGCAGCTTGACGCAGAGCATCGGGATGTTGTCGTGTGTCGTCTTGATATATACAGGCACTATCCCGCAGCTCTCGATCTCGCCCTGACGTGCGAATTCCGTCTCTACACGTCCCGATTCATACTTCCTGCCGTCATCATTGATGAAATACCGGTTGGCCCTTCCCAGGAAGGTCAGTTTGCCGTCCCTGTCCATCCGCACAAGGTCGTTGGTGCATATGTACTTCCTGCCGCCTGTCTTCTCGGTCTTCATTATCTCAACGCCGTCGAGCTCCGGTGTAGCCAGTGCAGGCGAATTCAGGTAAAGGACGCCTTCACACGGAGCGTCGTCCTGAGACATGAAGACTCCCCTGTCATCGTCGTAGAGACGCACGTTGAATCCCGGCAGAGCATAGCCTATGGCCTCGTCGTCTATGTCCGGAGTCGAAAGGCAGCAGGCTCCTCCGAGCTCGGATACGCCGTATCCGTTCAGGAGAGTTATATCGCCCGCACCGTGCTCCTGCATGAAGCCGTAGAAGCGGCGCTTGTCCGATGCGGATACAGCGGCCCCTCCCAGCACGACGAAGCGAAGGCTCGAAAAATCGAAGCCTTTTTTATTCTTCATCTTCATCCAGCGCTCGAACATTGCGCTGATGGTAAACATGAACGAGATGCCGAACTCAGGTATGGCCTTGTAGAACCACGGATTGAGTATGCCGCCCGGGACCACCGCCACGGTGGCGCCCATCGCGAACGGCACGTGGACCTGATCGATGATGCTGTAGGCATTGCTGAGATCGACTATCACAGCCGTCACCAGATCGTCCCACGGCAGTTCAAGACCGTCCAGGTCATAGAAGCCGGCAGCTGCTTCGTTGAGAGCCCTGTCCGACATCGCGACCGGCTTGCCCGTGCCGCTGGTCGTACCGGATGTATGCAGTATGACCGAGGTGTCAAAGCTGTCCTCCGGCGCGTAGCTGACCGGATGAGAGTCGTAGGCCGCGAGCAGGCTGTCCATGTAGATCGGACCATACAGGCCTTTTAGATATGCGTATTTGGATTCCTGTATCGCTGTCAGCGCAGGATTGACCGAAGGTCCCTTGACAGGGACATGCAGTATGATGACATTGGTGATGCCGAGCTCCTTGCGCCGCACCAGCAGGTCGTTGATGATATTCGCCTGGGC
>JAZUNV010000120.1:0-35606 GCA_045604305.1 Anaerovoracaceae bacterium
ATAGATATGGTGCCCCTCATGCCTTCGCCCATCGAATGGATCTCAGACCTGGTCTTCTCTGTCAGGCTCAGTATCTCCTTGGCCCTGCGGTAAAGAAGCTGTCCGGACTCTGTCATTTCGAGTCGCCTCTTGCCTCTGATAAACAGCTCCGTATCAAGCTCCTCTTCCAGGCTCTTGATCTGAGCGCTGAGAGGCGGCTGGCTCATGTGGAGCTTCTCAGCAGCCCTCGTGATATTCAGTTCCTCGGCTACCGTGATGAAGTAGCGAAGTGCTTTCAGATCCATGTCCCGGCCCTCTGTCAGATAGAGTATTTCTCTTCGTATTCCGCAAAGATCTTTTTGTACATTTCATTCTCTCTGAACTCAGGCCTGCTGTGGAACTCGTGCATCCATCTGTCTCCGGTAACGGAATCGAGCAGATCCACGGATATATTGTCGCAGTGATCAGAGATTCGTTCATAATCGGTCAGCAGATCGTTGAACACGAAGCCCATCTCGAGCGTGCATTCCTGCTTCCTGACTCTGTCTGTATGTCTTCCTTTTATCTCATCGCAGAGATCATCGATCACTTCCTCGAGTGGGTCTATCCTCAGAGCTACTGTCGTATCATCATACACGAGTGACTGCAGAGTCAGCCTTGCGACCTCCTCCACTGCATCTTCGAGTACCATGAGTTCTCTGTTGGCCCGGTCGGAGAAATAGAATTTCTTTTCAAACTTCTCCTCTACGGCCTCGCCTATGTTCCTGGCGTGGTCGGACATCCTTTCGAGATCCGACAGGGCTCTCATGTACTTGCCGACCTCAGCCGACTGCTCGTCATCCAGATCAGCTCCGGTGATCTTGAAGAGATATGAGCCCAGCTTATCTTCATACCTGTCGATCAGGGCTTCCAGATCATACAGCTTCTTTATAACATCCTTGTTGTACTCCCTTCTGACCGATATCGCAGCGGATACGCTTTCGTACGCCTTGGCTGCCATCGAATCTATAACGGCCTTGCTCTGAGCGAGTGCCAGAGTCGGGTGGTCGAGGAATCTCGGCTCGAGCATGTCCATGTCCGCCTTCTCCGCTGCGGCTTCCTCGCTCTCAGGAAAGATCATGCATACCAGCTTTTCCAGAAGCCCTATAGTCGGCGCCAGCGTTATCACGACCGCCAGTCTGTACAGGGTATTGGTCAGCGCGACCAGGACCATGTTGACCGTGGCATTCATGAAGCTGAAATGGAAAATGGCATTGAGGATGTAGAAGAGGCCTCCTACGATTATGGCTCCGAGCACGTCTATTATGAGATATACGAAGGCCGTACGTTTGCCGTTTGTGCTCGCGCCCAGAGCGCTGAGCATTACCGGCACGGAAGCTCCGATGCCTATACCCATGAGTATAGGGAAGGCCATGTCGAACTGCAGCGCCCCTGTGACCGCAAGTGCCTGCAGTATACCTACGGCAGCGCTCGCGCTCTGGATGACCGCAGTGACGAGCATACCGATCAGCACTCCGAGTATCGGGTTGGTAAAGCTCGTCATCATGGATATGAAGTGAGGATCCTCTCTCAGAGGTACTATGGCGCCTGACATCATGCTCATCCCGTACATCAGTACTGAGAAGCCAAGCATGATGCCGCCGATGTTCTTCTGTGAGCTTTTCTTGCTGAACATCCAGAGGATTATACCGATCAGGGCGACGACGCCCGTCAGTATCTCCGTGCTGAATATCGATGCAACGCTCGCGCCCGAACCGCCCAGGCTGTTGAGACATAGGATCCAGCCTGTGATACTGGTCCCGAGTATGGCCCCAAGAACTACACCTATGGCCTGACGCACCTGCATCATGCCTGAGTTAACGAAGCCCACCACCATTACGGAAGTAGCGGAGGATGACTGTATGACAGCGGTGACAGCCGTGCCGAGGACTATGCCCTTGACAGGATTGCCCGCCAGCTTATACAGTATGGTCTCCATCTTGCTCCCGGCAACTTTCTTGAGCGAATCTCCCATCACCGACATTCCGAAGAGGAACATGGCGACTCCGCCAAGAAGAGATATTACATTTCCGGCATCCATTTAATGACCTTCCTTCTGTTATTACCTGTTATTATCCGCTATTTCCGTTATTGTCTGTTATTGACTGTTGTACCGTTATTGACGGCTCTTGGCCGCTCTCTTGCGATTATACATATCATTGTCAGCATGTCTGAAAACCGACTCTACGTCGTTGTCCCTTACCGCGTCATAGAGGGACACTCCCACGGAAGCGGATATCCTCTCCCACGGGTCGAGTGCAGGATCCCTCCTGAGCCCATACATGGCTCTCCTGAATTCTTCGACCAGCTCACCCGAGCGTTCGTAGTCTCCGCCTTCGAGGATAACTGCAAATTCGTCTCCGCCTATGCGGTATACAGGCGAGTGGGCGAATAGAGTGCATATATTCTTTGCCAGCAGGCATATGGCAACATCGCCCTTCTCGTGTCCGTATGTGTCATTGATCCCCTTAAGATCATCGAGGTCAAAGACTGCGATGCCGAACTTCGTCTCTCCGTTCGCAAGGCCTTCCTCGAGGGCTTTCTTACCCTCGTCATATGCCAGTTTATTGCGCACGCCGGTCAAAGCGTCCTTTTTGGCGAGCTCATTGAGGTGGAGGGCCTCATCCCTGCTTTCGACGAGCTCATTCGTCAGTGTAAGTATGTTGGCTATGTTGTCGTTGATGTCACGCTCCATCTGCTTCATCGACTCGGACAGCGTCTCGATCTCGTCCCCTGTCTTTATATCCAGACTGAGGAAGCTGCTGTGGTGCGTGCTCTCTTCCTTATAGAATCCGTCGGCTGCTTTCGTAAGTTCGTTGATAGGCTTGACTATCGACCTGTTGATCGCTCTGATGACCAGCAGCGATATCACTACGGCAAGAGCCAGCTCCAGCAGTATGATCATGGTCATAAAGTGACGCTCGTAGGCCTTGATATCGTTCATGGAGATATCCGTGGCCGCATAGCATACCACATTGCCGTTACTGTCATGTACAGGAGCGCCGGCCGTTACCAGCCATCCGTACTCATCAGTATTGGTGACATACGGCGGGAAGCCGACATCCGGGTCAGTCAGGACCTGCTTGTTGATGTCGTATACGGGATCTATGCAGCCCGGAGGACAGGCATCCTCAGGCGCCGCATCCACCAGGTAAATGAAGGACTCAGTCGGTACATCCACGTAAATTATGTAAACGCAGTCGACCTCGTTTACATCCTGTATGCTTTTGAGCTGCTCCTTCACGGCGATGAAGTCTTCGGATTTCTCTATATCGGAATAGAGAGCCTGATATTTATTCCAGGCATCAGAGCCCCAGTCGTCACTGCCGACGCGATCCTCTGTGGCGTCATATATCTCCGCCACAGCATCGCGGACCCGTCCCGCAGCCTCGGCATCGATCGTTACCGCTACTGTCTGCGACAGATCCAGGGCCTTTGTCTTGTAGTCCCTGTCAATAATGGTCGATACCATCCTGTAGCTGGAAAATATCATTGCCCCGCTGAGTATCAGCGCACTTATTATGATAATAATTACAGATTTCTTTCTAAGAGATCCCTTCATTATCCATTACCCTCAAACATCATCGTAAAGTCCCTTAATGATACCATATTTCCGCCCCGAGGACAGTATCTGAATGATATATTTCAGCTTATTTCAGCTTATTTCAGCTCATCATGCTCTTTTTTACGCCCCTTATTTCAGCGTAACTTCACCGGTCAGGTCTGTGGCGAAGAGCCTGCGTATCTCAGCGTAATCCTTTGTCTGACCAAGGCTCCACATCAGCTTGGTGACCACCGCCTCAAGAGTCATGTCATAGACCGGGATGCCTCCGCATTCGAGTATCCTCTGGCCTGTCTCGTATACGTTTAGGTCGCTTCCCTCGTAGCTGCACTGACTGCCTACGAGTATAGGCATGCCCATCTGCGAAGACTTCCTGATCTCAGCGGTAAAATCCTTTCTCAGGAAAGGTACGCCGCCAAGGCCGAAGCCCTCGATATACACGCCCTCCACACCTCTCTCATGAAGGTTCCTGAAAAGCGACGGGCTCATCCCTGGGAAGAGCGTGAGCACAGCTATCTTCTCGGAGTAGTCTGTGCGCAGTCTGAATCCTTCCGGAGACGGTTTCCTGTCCGTGTAGATCTGCAGGCCGAAGGCGTTGACTTCCCCGGCGTACGGATAATTGATGCTCTCAAATGCGTTGAAGCTGACCGTCCGCACCTTGCTGGTGCGGCAGCCGAGCATTATCTTGCGGTCAAAAGCCACATAGACTCCCGCCACTCCGCTCGCAGCCATCCAGACTGCGCAGTTCAGATTCATCAGGGCATCGGACATTGGCGCATCCAGAGGCATCTGGCTTCCCGTCAGCACAACGGGCACCGGTATATCCCTCAGCATGAACGAAAGCATGGACGATGTGTATGCCATCGTATCAGTGCCGTGTATCACAACGAAACCGTCATAGTCTGCGACGCTGCGGCCTATCCTCTCCGCGATCTTGATCCAGTCCTCAGGAAGGATGTTGGCGCTGTCGAGCGAGCAGTAGTCCTCCGCCTCGAGCTCTATGTCTGCGGATATGACGCCGACCCTGTCCAGCACACCCGAACCGCTTATAGCCGGCGCGAGCCCCATCTCGGATGCCTGCGACGAAAAAGTCCCGCCTGTGTTGAGTATCAGTATCTTCTTCATGTATGTTACCTGGTTTTATGTTATCTAATTGGTTTTATCTGATATTGATGTTATCTGACTTGCGTTATCTGAATTTATGTTGCCCGATTTATGTTACACGATTTATGTTACCAGAATTCTATGATATCTGAATGAATATGTTACCCGGATTTCTGTATTCCGAATTGATATTACCATAATTGATGTTGCCTATATTTATGTTACACGAATTCTATGCTGTCCGAATTTATGTTGCCTGAATTCTAAGTTGCTCGAATTGTTTCCTATCAATATTATCTATAATTCTCAATTTCATTATTCGCATTCGATGTCCCTCCATTATACAGTCTAACAGCATCAGTTGAAAGCTAAATACCGTTAGTCCGTTAAAGAATCACAAGAGATCATCGGCAGTAAGCCCTGTAAGCATCTACCGGTCATTTACGCAGGTTCAGTTCAGGTGACTATGCCGTGACTTTTATATTCAAGTTGTCGGGCATAGTCATTTCGCGCAGGACCAGTTCAGCCGACTATGCCGAGACCACATAATCAGCCCCCTGATCTTAGTCAAATCAAGGAAAAGGGGCGCCTCATTGGAACCGGTACTGTACGAAATGTCTCGGACCGGGGAGCGGAAGCCGGCGAACATGTCGTGAGCGATTGAGCGGTGTTACAATTTATCGATACATTTCGGATGCTGATAAAGTATCTGCCCTGAAGCCTAAACAGGATCGCGAATGCCGGTCAGCGATATACAGCGAGGGATCATGTGAGACGGCTCATAGAACCTCATAGAATCCGAACCGGGCTTGCAGCCGGCCTATAGTGTAAAGCAACTCTTTTTATGGTAAAACTTATTTTTGTTAAGTGGATGTCGTGATTTCTGCCGTTATTTTACGTATTTCAGAAAATTATTGAAAGCGAGGCCTGTTTATGAAAGAATCGCCTTGTAAATCAATGGTTGATACTAATAAAAGCTAGTGTTGATACCAAGCACAAGACATGTCAGTATCGATCCTAAATATGAGGTATAGTAAATATGGTAGAAAGCAAAAGTATGACAGATTTTAAAAACGGTGATCAGGCCTTCTTCATGATCGATCCGTCCATAGTCGAGGACAGCCGTGAATCGGCCGTGATACAGGACAACTACAAGGAGACTTACGGTCTCGATGAGCTCGGCATGTACCCTTACAAGGTGCACCGCAATCTGAGCCCTACCGTCCTGATAGAGAAAGCCCTGAGAAACAACGAGGGAATTCTCACCGACACAGGCGCACTTGCTGTCACCACAGGCAAATTCACGGGTCGCTCTCCTCACGACAAGTACATCGTGGATACGGACGGCGTGCATGATCTGATCAACTGGGGAGATGTCAACCGTCCTGTAGACAGGGATGTCTTCAACGCGATCAAGGAGGAGATGATACGTTTCCTTGACAACAGCGAGGTGTTCATCTTCGACGGCTTCGCCGGAGCGGATCCTCAGCACAGACGCAAGATCCGCGTCATCAATGAGATGCCTTCGCAGAACCTCTTCATACGCGACCTCCTGATAAGGCCGACGGCAGAGGAGCTCGCCACCTTCGGTGAAGCTGACTACACTATACTCGTGGCCCCGGGCTACAAGTGCAATGCAAAGCGCTACGGCATCCACTCCGAAGCTGCGATCATGATAGACTATGAGGCCCACTTCGCCATCATCGCAGGCTCGCAGTATTCCGGAGAGATCAAAAAGACCGTCTTCTCGATCATGAACTTCGCGATGCCGGTCGAGGACGATGTGCTGCCAATGCACTGCTCAGCCAACATGGATCCGACTACCGGAGATACCGCTGTGTTCTTCGGTCTCTCGGGAACCGGCAAGACCACGCTCTCCGCAGATCCGAACCGCGATCTCATAGGAGATGACGAGCACGGATGGTCCGAGAACGGCGTCTTCAACTTCGAAGGCGGATGCTACGCCAAGTGCATAGACCTCGAAGAAGCCAAAGAGCCTGAGATCTATCACGCGATACACTTCGGCTCGGTGCTCGAGAACGTGATCACTGACGGCGACACCCGCACTCCGGATTATCACGACAGGTCGCTCACGGAGAACACGCGCGTAGGATACCCTATAGAGTTCATCCCTAATGCGAGCTCAACCGGTAGAGGCGGTATCCCAAAGGTGGTACTCTTCCTCACGGCGGACGCCTTCGGAGTGCTCCCGCCGATATCCAGATTGTCGCGCAACGCTGCCATATACCACTTCGTGACTGGCTTCACGGCGAAGCTCGCGGGCACAGAGCGCGGCGTCAAGGAGCCTCAGCCGACATTCTCGACGCTCTTCGGAGAGCCATTCATGCCGCTTCGCACGGAGCGCTATGCGGAGATGTTCGGAGAAAGACTCGACACCTACGGGACACAGGTGTATCTGGTCAACACAGGATGGTCCGGCGGAGCCTTCGGGACAGGAAGCCGCATCAAGCTCGCATACACCAGAGCCATGGTCACGGCCGCTCTGAACGGAGAACTCGAAAAGGCTGATTACGTACACGATGACAGATTCAACCTTGAGATACCTCTTGGAGTCAGCGGCGTGCCATCTGATATACTGATACCGCGCAATACATGGGAAGACAAGGATGCGTACGACCGTCAGGCCGATGAGCTTGCGGAGATGTTCGTTGAGAACTTTGACAGGAAGTATCCTGATATGCCGGAGGCTGTCCGCGAAGCGGGTCCTGCAAGACAATAAGGCAGGATATGCTGTAGGTAATGTAAATATTGTAAATATTGTAAATATTGTAGGTAATGCAGATACTGAAAATGCTGTATATACTGTAAACGCTGCAGACGCTGTAAGAAAGGAAGCACCATGAAGAATATAGATACTATAGACGTACAGATACTGAATCTGCTCAAAATGAATGCGCGCATGTCGCTCAAGGAGCTCTCATCTGAGGTCCATCTGACTACGCCGGCCCTCTCGGCGCGCATCGACAAGCTGGAGAATGCCGGCTTCATCAAGGGATATCACGCGGACGTGGACCTCGAGAAGCTCGGATATAAGATCAAGGCCTTCATCCAGATCTCGGTACTGCCTGAGGATCAGCGCAAGTTCTACGACTTCATCCAGAAGAAGGACTGCGTGCTTGAGTGCAGCCACATCACCGGCGCATTCTCGATGCTGCTCAAGGTGGTATTCCCTGCGACCTCCGATCTCGACACATTCATAGGCGAGCTCCAGGAGTTCGGACGGACGGAGACCCAGGTAGTATTCTCGACCGTACTCGAGAGGCACTGATCATCCGCGCCTGGCAAAGCATTTCGAACATATGCCGAAAGGATAATTCCATCTGAGTTTCCTGCCGCACTGCCTGCATGTCCTGTAAGGCAGCGCGGTAGTTTTTAATATCTCCGATATCATCCCGGACAGCTCCTTCTTATATGCAAGGACGATCTCCGATTCGGACTTGCTGCCGAACTTCTCGGTGAATGCGTACGCCAGGTCATACAGTCTGTAGAGCTGCTCCGCCTCGGTCAGCCCGAGGCCTTCTGTCGGAGGGAAGACACCCATGGATGTGGTATCGATCATGCCCTCCCTGAGCACCAGCCTGCACGCCCTGTGCCAGAACAGCCTCAGGTCCTTATCTTCCTCATCGAAGGGGATAGTGATCAGCTGGTATATGAGCTGCTTGTCATCGGTCTCCTCCTCCAGCGTGCGGCAAAGCTCGTACTCATGCCCGAGCTCCGCTATCCTGTATCCCTTAGGCGGCTCGATGTTGCGCCACTCCGTTATGATCCTGGACAGCTTCTCGTCTATGCTGATGAGGGATTCCGGGAATCCTACATATACTTCCTCTATCTGAGGGATCTCGGCATTTACCGCCGGAGCGATTATTTCGGTATTATCAAGCGAGTTCCACAGGCCTTTGTCGAACATCCCCCGTCTGCCTGCTCTGCCCGCGATCTGCTGGACCTCCTCAGGCTTGAGCACCCGGCTGCTGATGCCATCGAACTTGCTCACTTCAAGGAAGACGAGCCTCCTGATCGGCAGGTTCATCCCCATGCCTATGGCATCGGTGGCCACCACGACATCAGTCTCTCCGTCGCGGAACCTGCGGGCTTCCTCCTGGCGCACGTCGTAAGGCAGATTGCCGTATATGACGCTGCAGCTGATCCCCATCGCCCGAAGTTCGCTCGCTATGGCGTGCACGTTCCTCCTCGAGAATACTATGAGGGCATCATGCTTATGGATGCACTCCTTCTCCAGTCTGAAGCGCTCCCTGTCCCTGACGAGCGGAGTCTGGCGCTCATGGCGGACTATCTCGTACGAATCACCGCATTCCTCGATAAGCCCCTTGATGATCTCCTCGGCGTAAGGAGCGATGCAGACATGGAGCTCCTTCGCCCTGAGTCCGAGGATGGCCGTCGTCCATGCCCATCCGCGTTCGCGGTCCACCACCATCTGGGCCTCGTCTATCACGGCTACGTCATACTCTGCATAGTCGTCCGCCATCTCTATCGTCGATGCCTGCAGCTTTGCGCCCGGCACCAGCTGATGCTCCTCTCCGGTATAGAGAGAGCACGGATAGCCCTGCTCGTTGAGCTTCTGATATTGCTCAAAGGCCAGAAGCCTGAGCGGGCCGAGGTAGATGCCCCTTTCGGCCTCTTTGAGGCGCACAGTGGAGCAGTAGGTCTTCCCCGAATTGGTCGGGCCGACATGTATGACGAAATGCCTTTCCATGCGCCGCGCCGCAGGGAAGAGATCCGGCATCCTGTCCGGTACCCTGTCGAGAAGCTCGCTGCGCAGAGCCCTCAGGCCCTCAAAGGACTTCTTCAGGTATCTGTTGCTGCTCACCGCTTCGAACAGTCTTCTGTCGTTGAAGTAAGCGTGGACGTCCTGATATATGCCCCAGCTTGCCGTATAGATCTCATCATCCCACACATCAATGATGTTTACCTTCGTAAGAGCAGCGATCTCGCTGTGCCTTTCCTCTATCGCCGCTACGAGGACCGAGCCGAAATAATAGTCGTGATATCCGGCCATGGGAAGCATCCTGTTCTCCTCCAGCTCATGAAAGTATGAGGTGAATTCATCGAAATTCTCCGGTTTAACATCGACATACCAGCCTTCGTTGTGGTCACGGCGGTAATGACGGTCACGCTGATCACGGCGTCCTCCCGCCTCAAAGGACAGCCTGTCGCTGCGAAGATGGCGGGTCATATCTTTGATGAATCTGACAGTCACTTCCCTGCGGACCTCAGCGATCAGCGCATCTATGTCATAGCTTCTCAGAAGCTGCTTCTCCTTTTTTATGATGTACTTGCGCGCGGCCTTATGGATGCCTTTTGCGCAGTCGTCCGCTACCGCATCGTAGGCCTCTTCATTCTCGAGATATGCAGCCACCAAAAAACTGCCGGGCTGCCCGTTCAGGCTTATGCAGTCCTGATACAAGGCATCTCCGGCAAGCACCTCTGCCAGTCTCCTCCTATACCCCTCAGTTTGCTGAAGTTCCTTTATCTCCTGCCTGCGGGGGACTCCCTTGCGGTGCACGTGAAGCTCTTTGCTCACCCTTTCGGCTGCCTGCTTCCTGATCTGCTCCGCTGTCTCCTCCGCCAGCAGTCTCAATCCTTTTTCGTTCATTTAAATGTATATATGCTGCTGCCTGAGCTCGCTGCGGATGCGATTGCGCACCTTCCTGCTGTGGTCTCCGTACACCACGTACTCGGCTATCATGCAGACCGGTATCGCAGCCATCACGTCCACGAAAGAGTGCTGCTTGACGAACATGACGGACAGGGAGATCATGACCACCAGGAACACGATCGCAGCCTTCCACCACTTCGGCGCATCCTCATACCTGCACCAGACTGAAGCGATACCCGCCGAGTATGCCACATGGAGCGAAGGGCAGACCCCGGTAGGTGTATCGAAGGCATAGATGAGCGACATCACGCTGCACAGGAAGCCGTCGTTCGGCATCACTTCCGGGCGAAGCATCTGCACGCTCGGATACACTATGTATATGAGCATCGCTATCGCCTGTGTAGTCATGATGAACAGCTGGAGCTCCCTGAACCTCTCTGTATCGTACAGCAGGAAATATCCGAGCGACACTATTATGAGCAGGTACCATGAACAGTAAAAGATCAGGAAGCGCTCATTGAACGGGACCAGGTCATCCACGGCGCAGTGTATCACGTGGCAGTCCGAGACCGGTATCAGGTTCTCAGTCAGGAAATACAGCACGAAATAGACTATCCAGCCTCCGAGCATCTTGAGATGCGCGAACTCCGGCTCGTTGAGTCGTGAAAGTCTGAACTCCCGGTAATCCACTACCGGCTTTTTTATCTTGCTTCTTATTGCCGTCCTCTTCATTTGCTGTCCGCCTTGTTTGACGGGTACTCCTTCTTTGGTATATTCGGATAAGGCACCACGGTATGCTCCGGCAGGCTTCGCGCCATCTCCGTGATCTCATCCATGAGATAGCCGGTGATGCGCTTTCTCTCCTGCTCCACCGCTGCCTTGGCATCGTACTTTATCGCTTTGCTCAGATGCAGGGACTTCAGCCTCGGCGCCATGTACATCGGCACAAAGCTGAGCTCCTCCCCGTACTTGCGGTAATACATGCGAGCTATGTCGACGAACCTCTCACTGAATTCCCACACGACATTGCTGTACGGGACGTTGTGCTCAGGAAGTATGATTATCCTGACACCCTCGTGCAGCTTTTCGATGCTCTTCCTGAAGGTCGACATGATCCTGCCGTCATGATATACGCCTATGCAGTCCGCGCTGTTGAAAATGCATACCGAGAGAGGCGCGATCACATATGAAAGCCCCCTGTAGAACCATCTGATATATCCCGGCTTCTCCGACCAGAAGTCGTTGAAAGCATACTCCGGGACTTCCCCGAGATGCATCATCTCGCCGGCAGTCCATATGCAGAACCTTCCTGGGAAATACAGCTGGCATGCTATCGGCGCATTCATCTTTGCGTGATTTCCTACCACCACTGCAGGTCCTTCCGGGAGGTTCTCCTCTCCCACGACTTTGATCCGTGGATATAAGAGCTTCACCCAGAACCTTACGAATCTGTATACTAGCCTTTTCATCGGAAGAACTTCCTAATACTCGACCTTCTCGCCGAGCGGCAGTTCGAGCAGCTCCGGCTCTTCGATCAGTTTCCTGATCAGGCGAACCGACTTTGAGCAGTAGAATCCGTCTGTCACTCTCTCATCAACAGTCAGACCGATATCCACGCTCATGCGCATCTCCTCCTCGCCCTTTTCATTGAGGAAAGGACGCTCCTTCATCTCGCCTATCACGACGAAGATCGACGTGGTGCCCCAGTTTGTCAGATGATGATAGCCGGCGTGCAGCTTGATAGAGCCGAGATTGGCCAGCACTACGGACGACTGGAACGGGTCCGTCGCGATCACCGACTGCGGCATCAGTCCGTGGCGGTCGAGGAATCTGGCGCCGACGCCAAGCGCCTTCTTGAGAGGCAGCGGCGTCAGCTGCAGGATATCCATGCTCTTCGTCGACTGATCCTTGCCGTCATTGCGCACATATGACACCTGACGGTAGATCTCGTCGTGTATGCTGTCTATATTGTCGCTTTCCTTTGAATGTATGAATGCCAGGGCTTCCTCGCCGTTATCCGAGAAGATCTTCTTGATCGTGAAGGCCGCGGATACCTCCCTGCGCTGATACAGATTGAAATTCGCATAGAATCTGTTGAGCTTAGGTCGGAGGGTGATAGTCTTGAGGACCGTGGTGACCATGACCTGGAAAAAGTTGTACTTGTACGCCGGATCATCCGCATTCTTCTTCTCCAGATACGCCATCACATTCGTCAGATCAAGCGTCTCCGATATGAACGCTTCGTTATCACAGCGGTTCGGATACATAAGCGGCATGATAAAGTGCATGGAATCCATGTCTCTGACCAGAGTCGCATCACGCCTGTCTCCCCATCTTTTCTTCATCCTGATTCCTCCTGATAGTCTCATCTCAGTCCCGTAAACGGCCGGTTTCGAGTTCCGGCCCGCCACTGACGATCGAATATGGAACCCGCCGCCTATGTGCACATTGAGGCGGGGGACATCCGGCGTCTATTATAATAAGTTGAGCGATATGGTACAATAGCATTGTTGCTATCCGCGGCAAAAAACATTATCCGCGGTTAACAAAACAAGAGTCATGAGCGATATGAAAGACACTTCAACATCCGGGATACATAAGACGCTGCAAAAAGCTTCCCTTCTGATATGGGCAGTTCTTATCGTGATCATTATCATTAACCGCGACAGGATAAGCGTCGATGCTATCACAGGCTTTTCCCCGGAGAATCTGCTGCTGGCGGCACTGTTGTTCATCGCGATCTTTGCGCTCAAGACTCTGTCGATCGTGATCTCATCCGGCATAATCTACACTGCATCCGGCATAGTATTCGGCATGCCCCTTGCAATACTGATAAATCTGCTCGGAACATTCACGATGCTGACCGAAGGATACTTCATCGGACGCAGCGCCGGAAGCGGGCTTGTCACAGAGCTTACGGGCAAATATCCGAAGTTCAGGAATTTCACGGCTCTTAAAGACATGAATCCGTTTCTCTTTGCGATACTGCTGCGAATGATCAAGGTGCTCAACTATGACCTCGGAAGCCTCTACATGGGCGCTTCCGGCGTACCCCTGCTGCCATTCTATACAGGCAGCTTCACAGCATTGCTGCCGGAGATGATTCTCTTCTCCATGGCCGGAGACGGCATAGGCAGCCGATCCGCAGGGCCGGTCGTGGCAGCCGGCATCCTTTACGCCGTATCCTTCCTGTTCTCCGCGTTGATGTTCAGACATCTGCTCAAGCGCCGGCGTCCAAATTAAAAGAGACCGGAAGCGGCCTCTTCATGATCGTCAGTTCTGACTATACCGGGATGGCCTCGAAGTAATTGTCATCAGTCTCGTGATAAGATTCGAGCTTTGCCATCAGAGAGTTTACTGACTTCTCTGAATACTGCTTGGCTTCGCCTGCGTCGTAAGTGCTGTAAAAGCATTTGTTCTTAGTCGAAAGCGATGCAACGTATCCTGTCTCATTGCTGAATTTGTTAGTCCATTTGATAATAACCAATTCTCTTTCCCCTTTCCTAGTTTTTCTACAAAGAGGGATGATACTCCTTTGCTGACTCAATGTCAAATACTATGTCAATGCGATGAGCTGTTATCAGCAAGCAATCTGTTCAGTTCATCCGCGCTTCCGGTCTCGCGCACTTCCTCTATCGCCGTTATGACCATGTCTCCGGCTATGTTCGTCAGGTTCAGTATGCCTCCGAAGAAGACCTCTCCGTAAAACGCTACCGTCACGAGATCATTAGCCTGCATAAAGTACATCACGATCGTCAGCCCGAGCAGGCATGATCCCGGCTGATTGGGAGCTCCCAGCGAGAGGAGCAGCACAAGCATGCCGATCGCCAGAGTTTCTCCTATGGAAAGCGGGGTGCAGCTGGCAGAGATATAAAGGATCGCGACCACCGTGATCAGGAAGCAGTTGCCGTCCAGGTTGATCTGGGCCAGGACCGGCAGAGTATGCTCAAGACGCTTCCTGTCAAAGCCGTAGACTCTGGCACAGTAACGGATATTGTAAGGAACAGCGTCAAAAGCAGAACCTATCCTGGCATTCTCTTTAAGAAGAGGCACCATCTTCCTTATGAACGGGATCGGCCGTATGCCTCTCACAAGCAGCCTGATTATATAATAGCCAAACAGCACTATGAGGCTGGCGAATGTGACAACTATCATCTCAGCCAGTCGAATGATCACCTCAAACCCGTCGCTGTACAGTTCATCCATGACCGAGCAGAATGCCGCGACCGGAAGAGCGTACATCACTACTGACAGCATCCTCGCGAAGAGCACATAGGCGACATCTATCGCTTCCTTCATGCGGTCAAAATACTTCCCGACAGAGCAGAATGCATACGTGGTCAGGATCGCAAGTATGATCAGAGAGTAAGGCATTACCGTCTGGAACGGCGCGAATATGTCCGATGGCAGAAGCGAGGGGATCAAGGTCGCCGGATCCAGATCCACATGTCCACGCTGGTATATGTTGCCGCTTGGCCCATCAGGAAGCAGCAGGCGCACGAGCAGCACACCGCAGATGACCGCAAGTATTACGGAAATCAGCGACGAAGTAATGGTATTTCTGTGCAGCCTCCTGGCGTTCGAGCTGCTCTCCGCAATGATATACGTATCCGTCAGGTGCTTCAGCATCGACAGAAATGTCACCGGAGCCGCGACCATGAGGACCGCGTTCAGGAATAGGGATTCCAAAGGAAAAACGATCTTATCAGCCACAAGGCTCTGTACATCTGCAGATGTATAAAAGTACAGCAGCGTGTATAACGCTATGCCGAGTATTATGCTTGCCGCATACACTCCGACAGACGCCAGATGGCTGCGTTTCGTCGTGATCGTTATCTTATTGCGGCCGGTACGATAGCTGTAGTCTATCTTATCAGCATAGGCGCTCAGTATGCTGTCCTCCGGTGTGATCCCGGACGGATCGTCAGGCTCCGGATAGAACCTGCCCCCTAAGAACGTGATCTCAATAGTCAGATCTCCCATTCTCCGGTATCCCGATACCGTCACTTCACTTTCCGGATCCTCCCTCTGCTCAAAGATCTTATAGCATAGCGCCTCAAAGACGATCAGCGACTCAGCGATCATCGCCTGTGACAAGCTGTACCCCTTTAACAGATCCTCTATGAATACTTGGGCTTCAGGATAGTCTTCAGACATATCCCTGAGCACGACGGATTTCCGCTTTTTCAAAACAGACCCCTTTTTATTTCTCCAGCTCTGCAGCGACAGCAGCTTTGACTTCATCCATATCCTTTGTAGGCTCGAATCTTGCGACCACATTCCCCTGGCGGTCGATGAGGAACTTTGTGAAGTTCCAGCCGATGTATGTCTTGTCTCCGTACTTCTTGTTGTTGGCAGCTGCAAACTTATTGAGCGCAGCGTTCTTGAGGCCTTTGCCGAAGCCGTTGAACGGCTTCTCACCGGCGAGATATGCGAAGAGCGGATCTGCGGTCTCGCCGTTTACATCGATCTTTGCGAACTGAGGGAACTCAGTACCGAACTTGAGAGTGCAGAACTCGTGGATCTCATCGTCCGATCCCGGAGCCTGATCTGCGAACTGGTTGCAAGGGAAGTCGAGTATCTCGAAGCCCTTGTCCCTGAACTCCTTGTACATCGCCTCCAGCGGCTCATAATGCGGAGTGAAGCCGCAGCCTGTCGCCGTGTTCACGATCAACAGGACCTTTCCTTCGTACTCGCCGAGGTCCACCATATTTCCCATTCTGTCCTTTACCTTAAAATCATATACGTTAGCCATTTTTAATACCCTCCTTTTATTTGGATTCCATGTTAGCAAGCGCCTTGTTCGTCAGGGTATACAGTGCTTTGAACTCCTCCTCTGTCAGGCCCATGCGCCCTGCGATGCAGGCCGGGATCTTTACCGCCTTATTCCTGAGCTCACGCCCTTCATCCGTCAGAGCGATCGTCAGCAGCCTTTCATCCTCCGACGACCTTTCACGTTTCAGACAAGAGGCCTGATCCAGCCTTTTGAGGACCGGCGTCAAAGTGCCGTAATCCAGGTGCAGACGCTCCGCCAGCTCCCTGGACGAAACGCGCTCCCGCTCCCACAGCACCATCATCACCAGGTACTGGGTGTATGTCAGGCCCAGTTCCTTGAGATACGGATTGTACTGCCGCACTAATTCCTTGGAGCAGGCATACAGCGGAAAGCAGACCTGATTATTCAGTTTCAAAGCATCAAATTGATCCATTTCGATCATGTCTCCCTTTTGATTTGGCGCAATTTACTTTTGCGCAATCATTATATGTGCCTGTGCTTTTCCTGTCAAGCAAAATAATGGTATAGGAGCCGTATCACTTGGAAGCGTTCAGGTATTCCTCGAACGTGATGCCTTTCTCCGTTATCTCCTTTGCGGTCTCAGGCGATCCTATATAGCGGATGTGCCACGGCTCATAGCTGTATCCGGTGATATCCTCCTTCCCCTCCGGGAATCTCAGTATGAACCCGTATTCAGGGAGCTTCTCATGGATCTTCGCCCATATCTCCGGATACAGCACCAGATCCTCATTCTCATAGACGGTCTTGTCATCCACTATCAGATAGAGGTCAAGTGCAAGACCGGAGTGATGTTCCGAATATCCCGGCACGGCTACATACTCCTTCACATAGTCCTCGCCGTACTTCTCCGTAAAGTCATCAACTATCTTCTGCTGAGCTTCGATGCTGCGATATGCCGAATCGAGCTCAGTGTGGATGCCCTCCTTCTCAAGCGCATCCTTCAGCTGAAGGTAGGCCTCGTACGCTGTGCTTTCCACCTGGACTTCGTCACCGACCGAATTTGTGATAGTAGTGAGATCCAGAGCCTCCTCCCATCCATCCGGAAGAGGATTCTCCTTGTTTACCAGCACCATGTAATCAATTACAGACTCAGCGGCCTGGTCACTGCTCTGATCAATGCTCTGTTCTTCAGGCGCATCCCCGGTCTTGCCGCATCCTGTCATTGCCATGATCACCGCCAGTGCAAGCAGCAGCACTGCGCTCATCCATCTGCTTTTTCCTTTCTCCATATCGTTCCTCCATATTATCTTATTGCTTGATCACCGAAGCGGTCTTATCGGGCTTCCGGTTCTCGGTGGAGACAGGGGACGGTTCTCTGTCTCCCTTGTTTTCCCAGGTTTTTACACTGTCACCGTAAATACGTTTATGCCCAGAGTCTGCTCATTAAGTTCAAATCTATTAGCGGTCATTTCTCACGACCTCCTGATATCTCTAATCGTCCTGTCTTACCCCTATAACGATGTGGTGATCGTCACTCTCCCTTGTCCTAATAGTCTGGAGTGTGTACGGAGCCGGTTTGCCGTCTTTCATCTTTAAGAACGAAATTGACAGGGAGTTCTTTTGCCCGACCCAGTTTATCAGATTAGCCTTGGACGTAGCTTCTCTGACTCTGCCGGAATCGGCTTCACACACGTCCGCCAGCAGCTTCTCACGCGCCTCGCCGAAGAAATCCGTCCCGCCCGGACGTATCTCGAGATCACCGCCCTTGCCGGTAAAGAATTCCAGATAGAAATCCGTGACTACATCCACATAGAAGATATTCTCAAAATCGCTGGTCAGCGCCTTTGATATGCTCATGTATGTCTTTTTGGCCGCCGGCGTCATCTCAGTATCCGCTTCGGCCCTCTCGACGAGGAAGTGTTCGAAGGCTTCAGGCGGCACAGGCTTCGAGAAATAGTAGCCCTGTACCAGATCGCAGCCCATCGACTTCAGCACGAGGTACTGCTCCTCCGTCTCCACGCCTTCCGCCACAACAGGCACATTCAAGTAGTCCGCGATGTCTATGATCAGCTCGATCATGCGCACATCCCTCGTCTCTCCGAAAGCGTTGCGCACGAAGCTCATGTCCAGCTTCAGCACATCGATAGGCAGATGTGACAGCATGCCCAGCGAGGAATAGCCGGTACCGAAATCGTCCATCTCGATACGGAAGCCCATGCCCATGCCGCGCAGCTCCTTGGCTGTGGATATGACCTGATCGGCGTCCCCGGTATATGCTGACTCTGTGATCTCAAGTATGAGGTCATTGGCGTCGAGAGCGTATTCGTCCAGGATGCTTCTGAAGATATCCTTCAGATCCGGGGCCAGCATGTCTATGCGGGATACGTTGACCGATACCGGCACTGAGTAGCCGAAGCGGTCCTTCCATTCCCTTATCCTCGACGCAGTTTCTCTCCATACGAACTGGTCGAGATCAAGTATCAGGCCGTTGTCTTCAAGCAGCGGTATGAACAGGCCCGGGCTTATCATGCCGAGTTCAGGATGATCCCAGCGCACAAGCGCTTCGGCGCTGGCGAGCACAGGCTTGTCCGGACGGATATCGTATTTAGGCTGGAAGTAGACCTTGAAGCGTCCGCTTTCCAGAGACGGCTTGAAGTCCTCGAGCAGACGCTCGCGATGGAGCTCAGCCTCATGCATCTCGGTATCGTATATGCCGACAGCCTTCCTGTAACCGCTCTTGACCGTGTCCGCAGCAGTCTTCGCATATTCGAAGCGGCGCTCGATCTGAAGCGACTTGTTGACCTGAGAGTATACACCCATGCGCAGGCGCACTCTGTTCTCAGACACGTCATCATCGACGAGTCCCTCGGACGCCTTGTCCAGTATGGCTCCGTAGTCTTCCAGGTGCGGACAGTAAATATAGAATGAATCTGCGCTGCGGCGGCATCCCACGCCTCCGACTTCACGCGCTATCTGACGTATGCGCTTGCCGATACGCGCGAGAACGCTGTCGCCGTACTGTCTGCCGTAGCGCTCGTTGATCAGGCGGAAGTGGTTTACATCCAGGACGATGGCATCCATCAGCATGTCCCTGTAATGCTGGTCGTACATCTTCACGTAGCTCATGAAGTACTCCCAGTTGAAGAGGTTCGTCAGGCTGTCACGCTCCGTAGATTCGATGATGTCGCGCTTCTCGGAGAGCTCGATGCACCTGTTGACCCTGGCCATGATGATCTCGTATGACGGGTATGGCTTCGGTATGAAGTCGATCGCGCCGATCTTGAGGCAGTCGACCTCCGCGCTCTGATCTGCGGTCATCACGATCACAGGGATGTCCTTGAGCTCATCCTCTTCCTTCATCACTTTCAGAACTTCCATGCCGTTCATGTGCGGCATCAGCAGGTCGAGCAATACCAAAGCCAGATCATCCGTATGGGTCTTGATCTGTTCCAGCGCCTCGACGCCGTCGGAAGCATATATGACATCGTAGGTATCCTTGAGCATGTTGCCGAGGATCATGCGGTTGCCTTCCTCGTCCTCAACAACGAGTATCTGCCTCTTGAGGCGCATCACATCCTCGTTTTCCATCGCCGGGAATACCGGCTTGGCCGCTGCCTCAGCATCTTCGCGTGTGAGTGAGCCCATGCCCTTCAGAAGCTGTTTCTCCTCATACATGAGGGCATCCGCGCGTTCGAACACTTCGTGGAAGCATGTATCCTCGCCCGGCTTGTATACCGAAAGGCCGCCTGAGATGACGACCTCATTGGTGCTGATATGCTCAACGGATCTGTCGTGCAGAGCCAGCACAAGCTCATTGCGTATGAGATAGTCGCGCCCTGTCAGTATCACTACGAACTCATCCCCGCCCGTACGGAACACCGGGCTGTGCTGGAAAATATCGCATATCATCCGGCTCGCACTGATGATGTATTCATCGCCGGCCTTGTGTCCGAGGGTGTCATTGATGACCTTCAGTCCGTTCACGTCGCATACGACGACCGCAAACTCTTCCACTGAACCCTCCTGTATGGAGGTGTCGTAATCCTTCTGGCTCATGAGATAGGAGTGCTTGCTCTTGACGCCGGTCAGCGGATCCGTGAATGCCACGACTCTGGCTTCATCACGCTCCTCGGCCGCCTTCCTCTCCCACTTCTGCATGGACAGATAGTTGATGAGCATCACGACAAGCGACAGTCCGAACAGCGCCATGATGACCATGACGCTGGTATTATCCGCATCGTGGAGTTTGGCCCGCTGGATCGCAAGGAATTCCTCCTCGCCCATATCAGGCTCAGGAATCTCCCCTTCCAGCATGGCGTCATAATAGCTGTGTATATCCTCTACGATGGCATTTTCTCTGTTCTCATTAACGCGCTCAGCCCAGGTCATCGCCATCGTGACGATGAAGGCCAGCAGCACGAGCCAGACGATTATGGCCTTACCGAATCTCCTGGCATGGTCCTTCCTGATGACTCCGTTGAAATAAAACAATCCCAGTATCGACCAGATCGTCATAAGCGCATATGTCTCCATCTCGATCGTGTGGTCTGAGAACACGCCCGGGAAAGCCAGAAATATCATGAAGGCAACAAGTATGAACAGGCAGATACCGCTGATAAAGCGGTCCTTTTTACAGCCTTCCTGACCTGATACCTTAAAGACCGCTACGGAAACAAAGCCGTAGAGGATAGTAGCTCCTATAGTCGTGGTGTCCACTATCCATCCTATGCAGGTCCTGCCGATAAACGGGATCGGCAGCGATACAAGAGCGACCAGGAGAATGGCATTTACCGGGATCTGCTTCTCGCTGAGCTCAGCATAGCGTTCAGGCAGTATGCCGTCCTGAGCCACGGCGTAGCAAAGGCGGCTGACCGTGTGTAGCATGCCTATCAGGCTGGAAAGCACCAGAGCCAGCAGTGATGCCATGAGGATCCTGACACCGGTCATACCGAGATAGTGATGGGCTGCGTAGAATGCCGGCAGACCTTCTATCCCGTCATATTCGTCCAGTCGCCCTATATAATCAAGCCAGTTGGAGCAGCCTTCAGGATAGGCCGTAACGCTGAGAAGTATGATAAAAATGTATAATGCAGTGATCACGATCAGCGAGATCACAAGGATACGGAACATGCGGCCGTACTCGAACTTATACTCCGCGGCAGAATGAGAAACGCTTTCAAAGCCTATGAAAGCCCACGGAGATATGAAAGCGATCCTTATGACCTGCCGTATCGCGCTTGAATCCGGCAGAAAGTCCGGTTCCATCGTCATACCGCTGCGGCCGTGGCCCACCATGGCGACTGCAAAGCAGACCGTGATGCCGATCGTGAAGAGCAGGACCATCGCCACCACGGCATTGGCACAAAGCTTTTTGCTCTTCATGCACAGCAGGGCGACAAGAGCTATCGCCGCCAGTGTCACCATCGCTTCCCCCAGATACACCTCATATCCGAATATCGTATAGAGGTAGCCTACCTTGAACACGCCATGCATAAAGTATCTCGCAAACAGAGGGAGGCTCGTTGCATTCGCCCAGAATATGGAGATATAGGTCAGGAACATGAACCAGCCTACCAGAAAGGCCCGGTCATATCCGAAGACATGTTTCACATAGTTATACAGACCGCCCGTGTCGGGATAGCGCCTGGCCAGAAAGCTGTAATGGTTTGCCACCATCAGCATCATGCCAAAACCGATCAGCAGTCCGATTATAGAGCCCATGACTCCGGCCTGTGAGAGGTAGGACTTACTAGTGACCACAAGAGAGCCCCAGCCGATGGCAGATCCGACCGACAAAGCCCATACGGAAATCGGTGAAAGATACGGTTGTAGTTTATTTGAATTATTATCGGCAGTTTCCTTCATAACAAAACACCCTTCAATTCTTCCGGATCACGTCCCGAAACGCTTGCCATGGCGCACCCTGCATATAGATATAGTCGGTTTATTGTATCACATATTGTAGAAAAACTGCTCTCACAGGCAGAATAGAACCATAGAGGCATGGCAGGATCACCTGCCATGCCTCTCGTTTTCTCTCATGCTCTCTGCGAGCTTGCGTACTTCATCTGCGGTAACGATGATGACATTAGGGTTTTTATCCTTCACCTCCGCCATGGCTTTTTCATAATTCCTTATGAAGAGCTCTATGCTGTCCTTCATCCAGGCCAGAGCGGATATCTCTTCGCCGTCCGATGCAGACTGATTCTTCCTTTCCATCGCTTCATCATTGGCATGGCTTATCTGGTTGCGTATATATCCGACGTTGTAGTAAGCGAAAAGTGCATCCTGCAGGGTCTCCAGGCTGTCGCATTCGGTAAAGCCGTTGATGTGAGACGGGTCCTGGTTCCCGACGGCTTCCGTCCTCAGCTCGGCATATACCCTCTGCGGATTCTGACCCTTGCCTTTCCTCCATTTGTTCCTGTAGCGGTCATATGCCTTGATGAAATAGTGATCGATCTGATCCATCTTAAAGAACTCTTGCGGCCTGAGCCTCAGGCGCTGCTCCGCGAACAGGCGCGTGACCTGATCAACATTTTCCTCATTGTCACAGTAGTAGAATATCCCCGACCTTACAATATTCTCAGGGGTCCTGGACTCGATCAGAGTCAGTGTCTGCTGGTAGAACTGATGCCTGTAGGCCCACTTCACCATTTCTATGAAGTTGATCTCGCCTTCGCCTTCAAGGAGCACGCCGTAGTCCTCACGTATGCTCTCTGCTATCAGGGTGAACAGCATGCCGTAGTAGCCGGATTCCCGCCAGAAATTCTCACTTTTGAACAGCTCACGCAGGCTGAGGATGCCGCGCTCGACCTCCGGGATATTGCACATTGAGAGGCCCACATCCACATCGCGCATGGCGTAGACCATGCTCGCAATACTCTCGTTGCTCTCTCCGCTCTTCTTCCAGATGTCCATGATCATGTCCGCCCTGCCATAATTAAGGAATGCCCGGATCGCATGAAAGAGTTCCGTGACCCCAAAGCCTTCGGTATCATCGCGCACGATACCGGCTATGCGCTTCTGCTGACTGCGAACCGTAAAGAGCTTTTTGAGCCTGACCCTGCTTTCCGGCATGGATATCAGGATGTCCAGCACGTTAAGCAGGATGAAGGTGTCCGCGGCATCATCGCTGTTCAGCGTGATATACAGGTCGACGTCCTCTTCCTCACCTCTGTCTGCAATGGATCTCTCCATTTCCATCAGACTGTCGACCCACTGTTCACCGCCTTCCAGTTCGGCTTCCGGAATGAAACACAGACCTGCCTCCCCGTTTGAAGGCAGTAGTCCCGTCTTCAGGGAAGGCTCAAGCTCCGCGTACAGATATCTCTTCACCCATTGCCTGCAGGAAGCCGGATCATCGCAGAGCTCCGGGCATGCTTCAAAGAGCTCTGTCCAGAATCTCCCGCATATCCCGTCGTTCTGAGCCAGCTCGTCAAACAGGCGGCTGAGCTCCCTGCTCTTCAGTTCTGAGTTCCTTCCCGTAAAGTCCCGGATAAAGCTGATCAGCTTCTCCCGGACTTCCTCCGGCAGACCTTCATCATCATCCATGCGACTCTGCATCTGTCCGTCAGCATACTGCGCGATACGATTCCGGAGCAGCCCATAGGTGGAAAGATCCGTCTTTGCCGAAGGATCCGGAGAGCTTTCCTGTCTGAGAGGGACAATTCCAATCTCATCCCCTTCATCATAGCTGCCGCCGGCACCGATGACTATGATCTCATCGATGTCATACTGTGACAGCACGGTTTTTATCCCGGCCTCTGTATCCAGAAGCGCTTCCAGATAAGCAGGTCCGGATCCTCCCTGCACAGAGAAATAGCGTTCCTGCAGAACGGTATCCATAGCGCTCAAAGAAGTCAGTAGTATATTACGGGCCATTTCCCGTTCCTCCTCTCTGTATCTGTATGTCATTATAATACCACATTAAGCGGGTCCTTTTGTAACGATCCGCTCAGATCGCCCTCTCCATCAGCCGGGAAAAGCCGGCATACCGGATCTGCAGATATGGTATAATCGGAAAAGATAACGGGTAACGCTATGAAAAAAGGGGGAAAAATGGAAATTCAGTTCAGACTGGGAACGGTCGATGACGCAGGCATGATAGTCAGGTTCATCAATGAGCTTGCAGAGTATGAGAAGCTGCCGGATGAGATCACTACTACGGAAGAAGACATACGCACGGCAATTGCAAACAGGGACATAGAGATACTTCTCGCAGGCGCGGACGGAAAAGAAGTGGGATTCGCGATGTTCTTCGATAACTATGCGTCCATATTCGGCGCTAAGGGAATGTTCATTGAAGACCTGTATGTCAGACTCGAATACAGGGGCAACGGCATAGGCGAAGCTATAATGAGAGAGCTCTGCCGCATCGCGGTGGATCGCGGCTATAAGAAAGTGGAATGGCACTGCCTCGAATGGAACGAGCCGGCAAACCGCTTGTATCTCAAGCTGAATGCTACTCAGAAAAATGACTGGATATTCTACCGCCTGTTCGGAGAAGCATTAGAGGAATACAAATCACGGTAATTGTTTTCTATTCTTCTTCTCTTCTTCGACAAGCTGCTTTTCTACCAGCTCGGCGAATTTGCCGTTATTGTTCATCAGCTCCTCATAGCTGCCCTCTTCGACGATGACACCGTCCTCGAGCGTTATGATGCGGTCGAAGTTCTCTACAGTGGAGAGCCTGTGCGCGACCATGAGCACGGTGCACTTCATGTCCCTGATGTTCTCCATGACCTGGGTCTGCGTCATGTTGTCGAGGGCCGAAGTCGCCTCATCGAGTATGAGCACCTTAGGGTTGTCAACGAAGGCCCTGGCCAGCAGTATCCTCTGTCTCTGGCCACCCGAGAATCCGCTCGATACAGATTCTGATATCTCAGTATCGAGTCCCAGAGGCAGACCCCGGATGTAGTCACCGATGGCTGCCTTGTCGAGGGCCGCCCATATCCTCTCCTCGTCGTAGCTCTCCGTGGACCCGAACATTACGTTGTCTGCGATGGTACCCGGGAACACCCTGCTGAACTGGAACACCGATCCTATGCGCCTTCTCAGAGATCTCAGATTGACCGAGTTGAGCGTCTTTCCGTCATAGCTGACCTCGCCGTCATCCGGGATCTCGAGCCCGAGCATTATCTTGAGAAGCGTGGACTTGCCGCAGCCGCTCGATCCTACCAGAGCGACTCTCTCACCGCGATGTATGTTCACAGTGACGCCCTTAAGGCAGCCGCGCGAATCATCCTTATAAGAAAACCAAATATTCTCCGCACTTATGTCTCCGTTGAGTCTCTTGACGTACTCGAGAGCCTCATCCTCTTCGTAGTTCGCATCGAATAGCGGCCTTACGTTTTCACTCAGTATCCTCGTGAGGAAGACGTTCTGCATAATGCCGGTCAGCGATGTGACGACAGTGATGATCAGAGCATATGACGAGTTGAATGTCATGTACTCTGCGCTCGTGAGCCCGTTTACCATGGATACTCCAAGCAGGCCGATCGTCGTTGCTATGCTGATAGCCGATAGTATCTCTGTATTGTACTTAAGGAAGAACGGCTGCTGATATGTCAGTTTGAGCTTGCGGCGGTACAGATCGGCCCATCTGGAATAGACCGCCATCTCGGCGCCCATGCCCTTGATCTTCTGGACTCCCCTGATGACGGAGTACATGAATCCGCTGTTTTCCATGTCTATCTGGAGTATGCCCGCTTCGTTGTGAGCATAGCTTAGAGCCGCCAGTATCGACACCACGATCTTGGCCAGTAGGAATGCGATGGCCGGTTTGAAAAGCTCCGGCGCGAATCCCTTCATCTGGTAGAGGTATACGAGGGCGAATGTCAGATCGAGCAGTACATCCATGACTATCTGAAGTATCATGTCCGAAAGGCGTCCGACGTTGGTGAACCTCTTGGACAGTCTACCTGATGAAGTGGTTTTGAAAAACTCCTGCGGCAGGTGGAGCACCTTGGCCATGACAGCCGCCTGCATCTTTGCGGATACCCTCACCTTGGTCTGCGCCAGCATCACCGATTTGATCAGCGAAAGCACCGCCCGTATCAGGCTGACGAAGAGAAAGATCATGATCGCAAGTCTGAAGCCACTCGCGCTACCCTCGCCCGGTATGAATACGTTATATATCCACTTATTGACCAGAGGCAGGATGTATCCGAACCCGGTCACAAGCACAGTTGCTATGACGATGCGCATGAAATCGTATATCGTGATGTTCCTGAGCACGTTATATATGAAGGTCCCCAGGAGTGTCCTTCGGTCCTCGAGAGGCCTGCACACGATGTAGCACTGCGGCTGAAGCGAATCTATGTAGCGCTTCGTTGCCAGTCCCTTGCTCGAATCGAACGGGCAGAAATAGCGATAGCCGCGAAAGGACGGCATCAGCACTACGGCCTTGCCGTCATTTCTGAACGCCAGCACATACTCGGACCTTCTCCGGCACGCTTCTGCGGCTGAAGCCTTCTCCTCGTACATCATACCAAGCGGATCCAGTATAGTCTCAAGGAGCGATTCCACCGACGGCTGTGTAGGTATCCTGGACACTCTGAGTCCGAAGCGCTCCAGCATGTACAGAAGAGCCGACTGGAAGTCCTCGATATCCTCTTCCACACGGAGCATGCTGTGATCATTGATCAGGGCATCATCCGCGTACATCTCCAGCATCCTATTATTTTCTTCTCTTTTTACTATGTTTTCTGTATAAAGACCCATGACAGTTCTCCGCTAAGATGTGATCAGTTCACGGTACAGCCCTTCCTGAGCGTACAGTTCGTCGTGCGTTCCCTTCTGTACCACCACGCCCTTATCCATGACGTAGATACAGTCGCAGTCGACTATGGTCGATAGCCTGTGAGCTACGATGATGCAGGTGGTGCCCTTGTCTCTTAAGGATCTGATGACCCTGTCCTCTGTAAGGGCATCGAGGGCAGAAGTGAACTCGTCGAGAAAGAGCAGCGTCGGCTCATGGGCGAGAGCCCTGGCCAGCTCGAGCCGCTGGAGTTCTCCTCCCGAGTAGTTGCGCCCGTTCTCCGCCACCATCGAACCATAGTCCTTCCTGTTTCGGAGGATACGCTCATGTATCTGGGCATCGCGCGCGGCCATTACGACCTCGTAGGTCTCGATCGTGCTGTCCCACATGCGGATGTTGTTATATACCGAATCCTCGAACATCATGGTGTCCTGATCGACCGTCATGACCGATGAGTGGAATACCACGTCCGGGATCTCATCTCTGTGTTTGCCTGAGTAGAGTATCTCCCCCGACTCTGCCGAGTACAGGTCTGCGAGTATCTTGAGCATCGTGCTCTTGCCGCAGCCGGTCTTGCCGACTATGGCCACCATCTGACCCGGCTCCACCTCCATGCTGACATGATCTATCGCGAGGCGGTCCCCCCTGTTATAGCGGAAACAGACATCGCGCGCGACAAGGCGGCCGCTGAGCTTGTCCGTCGTCCCGAAGTCGCTCTCAGGAAGCGGTATAGGCGTGCGGCTGTCGCGGTTCATGATGTCGTTGACGCGCTCGATGTTGGTGCGCATGGTCTGAAGCGTGTTGACCGTGGTCATGCAGTTGTTCATCGAGGAGATCATGTTGTTGAGAATACCCTGGAACAGAGCCATGGAACCGAGGGTGAAGCTGCCGTGCAGCACAAAGTAGGCTCCGAGGAAGAGTTGGACACCCTGCAGCAGGAAGCCCTGAACGCTGCTTATCAGGTTGATGATGGCTCCGATCCTCTGGGTCCTCAGCTTGCCTTCATTGGCCTGCATCATCGAATCCTTCCACATGTTGTAGAAGGAGCGCTCCGAGCCTGTGGACTTGATGGTCTCTATCATGCTCATTCCGTTCAGGATGGCCGTATTGAGCACGTTTCCCGAAGTGGTCATGCTTCTGGAAGCTATAGCGTTCTTCTCCTGGACCCAAAGCGTGATCAAAAGATCCAGAATTATAATGCCGAGGCATACCAGTGCCATGATGTAATTGTATCCCATAAGGGTGGCGAGGTAGATCACCGTCATGACTGCATCTATGCCCCTCGGGACGAGAGATCTCATGATGGAATTGTCGAGAGTGATGTTGTTTTCTATCCTCGACATGAGTTCTCCTGCGCTGTACTGCTCAAAGAACTTGAGCGGCTGGTCGAACATCTTCTTGAAAAGCCTGCTGCCCGAGATAGCCGACATATCACGGCTCGAGCTGTTGACCAGCCTCGTCTTGGACAGGTTGGATATGAAGTAGACCAGCAATGCCAGCAGGTATACGCTCAGCACGAGATAGCCGGCGGCCAGCGTATCTCCTTTGACTCCTCCGAGATAGTTATCGAGTATGGTCTTCTGCAGTCTTACCATCCCTATATTGAGGAGGATCGACAGCAGAGTCAGTATCATCAGGATGATCATAGGCTTGCGGAGGTAGTCTGTCCTGCCCCTTATGAGCGAGATCAGGGACTCTCTCTTGCCGTCTGCCACGAAGTTCTCACCCTTACTGAGCCTGATCACCGTGCCGTTATATAGCGTGGTGAACTTCTCCAGTGTCATCCGTATCTCGCCCCTGGACGGGTCGACTATAGAGACTATATTTCCATATACCCCTGCGAGCACGCACCAGTAGCGCCTCCTCCAGGACACAAGGATCGGTAGCTTCATCCTGATAAGCTCATCCATGTCCGGGGTCAGTATCTCGGCTTCAAGTCCGTAAGCGCCGGCCGCATCAGCCATCTGCTGAGGGCTGGATCCGTTGCGGGAGGATACGCAGACTTCGCGTATCTCCTCCATCGGAACGAACTTCCTGTAATAGCCGAGCATCATGCTGAGAGCTGCCGCGCCGTTCTCACCCGGTCTCATCTGTATAACAACAGGGATCTTCATTCTCGGTCTTTCCTCTCTATTCCTTTGCTCTGTCCTTCTACTCTATTGTAATACCTTCTTCACTGTTTAGGAACTCTGTAAAACTGCGAAGCGCCGGATCATCCTCAGGCGGAGTTCCGGTCCGGGACGCGGCGTAACTCACGATTTCTTCGATAAGCCCTCTCGTCCTCAGGCGTGCGCCGGACAGATGCTTCTCATCATTAGCGAAGTAGCTGTACTCCCTTCTGAGCAGGTTCTCCAGATCTTTAAAGCAGTTTTCAGACCGGTAGTATGCTGCTGCTCTCTCGCCTGACTCTCCCTTGTCCTCAAGGGTGCCGGCGTATGCATCACGCAGAGTCCTCTTCATCGCGAGGTCGATGGCTCCCTGATTTTCGTATGTGAGGGCCGTCCGCTCAGGGATGCTGTACATCCTCTCTGTCGGCGGCACATCCAGGAGGTACCTGAACACCTCCCTTACATCTTCTGTATGAGGACCTATCGTGACCTCAAGGTGTCCGTCCACTGATCTTGCCCCGGTGACAGCGAGCCTGAGATTCCTCTGTTTCATGTAATTCGGCACCTCGCCGTAATGCCACACGGAGAGGGACATCTTCATGTCCAGCATGGCCTCAAAGGCTGCGATGTCTGTACCCTCCGGGAGCTCCATGCGGTATGTGGATGAAGTTATCCTCAGCGGCCTCTCTGTCTCCCTGAGCGAGACCACGCGGAAGTTGAGAGCATGTTCTTCGATAAGAGCCTTAAGCTCTTCGATACCGTATCTCCTTCCGAGACTGATGGCAGTCGCGTTAATGCCGCCTCCGATGTGACTGTAGTAGCGCCTGCTGCCGCAGCTCTCGACGCTGTCGGGGTCGAATTCCACGCCTGCCTGATACAGCGCCCGCCTGATCTCACAATCCCAGTACGACGGGATCACGACTGAATGCATGCGGTCATAGGTGAATTCCATCAATACATGCTGTACCGGTACCATGTCTGACTTCCTGACCGGATGGCTGACGTTTATCTTCCTGTCCTCTGCCCTTCTTGCGGGCATCTCTCTCAGCACCTTCCTGTGCTCCTCATCGCATGCGCCGCAGCCGCTGCACCTCTCGGTGCATATAGGCTCGGATGACGGCTTTGTCTTCTCCATCTCAAGATACCTTCTCTTAAGGTACTCTCTTGATGCCGGGCTTTCGACTATGTCCCACGGCAATGCCTCGTCCAGGCCGTACTCCCTGAACCACTCTTCCACAGAAGGCAGGCGGTTCTCATCGAGATATCGCACGATCTTGTCATATGTCTCATCCGTGTACGACATGTCATGCCTGAGTTCTCCGTCTGCGGCCATGTATTCGAGCAGCCCCGCGATGCGTCCGTCGCCTCTCAGGAACAGATTGGTTATGTCATCATCGGCGGTATTCTCATTTACATAGGATTTGAAACCGAGCTCTCTTATTCTTTTTGTGAAATCCTCATAGGCCGGCATCAGTACATGACTCACGCCTGCCCACTGGAGAGGCGTATGAGGCGCCACCTTGAGAGAGTTCCACGAGATCAGAAGTCTCGGCATTCTCGCGTCATCCGGCGTCTCCTCTTCGAATATCTTCTTTATCTTTACGGCAAGCTCATACAGCTCGTCGAGATCCTCCTTCGACTCTGTAGGGAGGTTGCATATCATCATGAATTTTACGATGCTGAACCTCAGGCGGCATACCTCACGCATGGTATCGAGGATCTGATCTTCGCTTAAATTCTTCGACACCAGGTCGCGCAGTCTCTGTGACGCGCCCTCCACGCCAAACGCTATCCTGCCTCTCCTCTGCATCGAGATGAAACAGCAGAGCTCAGGATTGTCACGGAAGCCGTCCATCCTCATCGATATGAGTCTGATCCTGTCTCCGACTTCTTCACTGAGGTCTCTTACTATCCTGTTGATCTCGGGATGCGAAACGGAGTTGAAGGATACAGGGATAGCTGCAACGCTTCCGGTCTCGCGGATGATCGTATCCGCAGTCCTTTTGATCAGATCTGCGCTCCTGCTCCTGAACGGGAGTGAGACAAATCCGCCCATGCAGAAGGCGCATTTGCCCTCGCAGCCTCTGGATATCTCGTAGGTGGAACTGTCATCCGTGTAGATGCAGTAACTCATTATCGGCTTCGTGGTGACAAAGACCTTATCGAGATCGCGCACATGGCAGAATCTCACCCTCTCCGGAACATCTTCTCTCAGCGGGAAGGTCCCCTCGAAGCGGCCGTCCGCATCATAACGCTCCTCGTAGAATCGCGGCACATAGATGCAGTCCCACTTCTGCGCAGCCGCCAGAAGTATCTCCTCGCGCGGGAACCCGTTCTTCCTGCCCTCTTCGATCATGGTGATCAGCTGAGGCAGTATCTCCTCGCCTTCACCCATGAACATCATGTCACAAAACGGTCTGAAGATCTCCGGGTTCAGCAGAGCCGAACCTCCAAGTATGACAAAACTGTCCTCGTCGCTCCGGTCCTCTGCGTGCAGCGGGATCCCGCTCTCCCTTATGAGCCACGGGACTGCGACCGCCGAAGGCGAGAGATCGATCGACATGCAGAGCACATCAAAAGACTCGACCGGCATCTTGCTCTCTACAGCAAAAGGCCTGACACCGCATTCCTCCATCAGCTCCTGATCGCGTGCCGTCGGCGGGCAGATGGTGCGTTCTACCACCCAGTCCGGACGGAATTCGTGCAGTTGCTGGTAGAACAGAAGCATGGCAGGCGCCGAGTGCGAGTTCAGGGTCGCGGCCAGATTGGCAAGCGCCACTCGCCATGTTCCGTCGATGCTGCCATCGCCTATCGCGCGGTCCCAGTCGAAATGATGCGTGTTCATCTCGTCGCCGAGGTACATGCCGCCGTGATCCAGCGCGAATATGTTATCCTCAAGCCACTTTTGGTTGCGTTCCCGCTCCTCAAGCCTTTTATTCCAGATCTGCGCCCCGCTCCCTGACATCTATACCGTCCTGTTACCTTTCTTTTGAACGTATGCCCGTCGTTCGAATTCCTTAGGGATCTCAGCGAGCTTGTTCTGATGATGATAATAGTAGACGATGCTCCTGTACCCGAGTTCGGAGAGCTTCTCATAAGGAACGCTCATCCTGCGCTTCTTCATCGAACCGTAGAGGACATACCTCAGGCTGTCCTGGATATAGTGATCGATCTCTTCGAGGCTTTCCGTATCCGTCAGGACAGGGAATGCCCACTTCGCCCACGACAGGAGATTGCCGCTGCCCTCAGTGCCGAAGAAGAATCTGTCGAACCTGACCAGCAGATCCTTTGCAGCCTCCTCCGCAGTCATGAGCCCGCTTTCACGCTTGAGCGCCGACCTTTTGGCATAGATGCGTATCTTGCGCTTGATCTTCCTCATCGAGTGCTCGGATATGTGTATGCGCCCCTCGCACAGCTCCATGCCGAGCAGGTCAAAAGCGCTTCCCGGCGGAAGCACCCCGGTCTTTTCATTGTTGGTGCTGAGTCTCAGACGTTCCATGATCTCGTAGAACTTCTTCTCGAATTCCTTTATCTCCTCCCCGGAGAGGGAGCAGATCAGTATGTCATCTGAGTATCTCGAGTAAAAGGCCGCACGCGGGGCGAAGTATTCGTCCATCTCGCGTAGGTAGAGATTCATGAAGAAGTTGCCTATAGGCAGTCCTCCCATGCCGCCCGGGCAGTGATCGATGACATTGCCGTAGCGGTCTATGACCTTGTTGCGCGTCAGCATCCACTCGAGGAAGCGGAAGTACTGCGGATCGGACTCGCCGAAGATGTCCTCGAGCATCGGGATGATGAGCTCAGGCACGATCGATCCTACATAGTTCGATACATCCGTCTTCAGGACATACATGTTCTTCATGTCCTTGTTGCGGCGAACTTCGTTCAGAAGATCCGCGCCTGTCTTGTCCGATCTGAACGAGAACAGGCGATCCGAATAGACATTGTCGAGGCCCGTCATCGAATAGACGATGAGCTTTACAAGATAATCCTGCGTGCCCATCATCCTGTAGACGGCGCGCTTCTTGTTCTGGAAGTTCTTAGGCACAAGCCTGTACTGAGGATAATCCAGGAAGAAGTCCCCCTGCTCCAGTCTTTCCAGGTCGCGCACGCAGTCGTCGCTGAGTATGTACTCCTCCATGTCGGCGAACTTGTCCTCAGAGTACTTCCTGGTCTTGGCCCTGGAGTTCATGAAGGCTTCTCTGGTCTCAGCCTTCTTTGCGTTCTCAAATACTTTCATCCTTATGTTATATCTCCTCTGTCCCGTCATATGGCCGGTACTTGTAGCAAGTATCGGTGTTCACATGTAGATGTCCTTCGTTTTCCGCTGCCTCTGCATCGAGGCCCTTTATAGCAGCATCCCTTACGAGGATATCGTTAGACACGAGCCTCTCTGTCCCGCTAAACTCTGCGAGTGGGTTCTTCCTGCCGTACTTGTCGGTTTCGGCCTCGGCCGCAAAGTCGTTGACCGCGATCTTGGCCTTCCTGTCTTCCCAGCCTTCCTTCCACTTGCCGCCCCGGTAGATCAGCTCGCCGTCCTTTACAAGAGCGTCGACCATCATGTCCGGGTACTTCTTCGAAGGATCGCCGCTTGGATCCTCCACTACGTAGCAGTCTATGCCGGTCATGATGCTCAGCATCGAGAAGCCTCCTCCGTTCAATGAGTAGTCGATCACCTTCTTGAGATCGCCGTAGGTCATGTCATATATGTACAGTCTGTCGTCGAACGGCTCCAGTGCGAACATGTCGTACAGCGTCACGACGTGGCGGTCCTCACCTTCCGCTATGTACAGATTGGCGCGCACACCGCTCTTATTGACGAATGCCACATCCACATCCTCTGCCTTTCTTATGGCATCGCAGATGAAGTTGCCTGCCGAAGTCACGCGGAAGCCGCTGTCCTCGATAGTCGCCTTTGTGACAGGTTCTGTGATGTATCCGATCTCCTTTGAGAGCTGATCGTTGGCCTTTTCGATGTATTCGTTGCTGATATCTATGGTCACACGATCGAGTTCATCGGCGTTCTCCTTTGTGTCCATCAGCTGGTGGTGGTCCCTCGGGAGACGAACGTATTCGGCCTTGTCGTCAGCGTCCTTCTTGATCCTGAGTCCGCCGAAGCCGTCATTCTCAAACACGAGCTCGTCATAGATATATGCTCCGGCTGTGCCGACCGGGCTTAGATATCTGATCCCGCTTTCTGTCGTATCGTTCTTGTTCTTGTGGATGTGCCCACCGAGCACGAGGTCCACACAGGATTTATCTCCCAGTCCTTCCGCGGCCTTCTCGGGATCGCCGTGTGTCAGCAGTATGACCGCGTCGCAGCGTCCGGCGCTCTTGAGTTCTTCGGCCAGATCGTTGGCAGCGCCGTAATCCTCGACGATGGCATATCCCAGATCTGTGAATATCCTGGCCGGGAGCGATATGGCATACTCTTCTGCGAAGCCGATAACTCCTAGCCTTACTTTCTTCTCCTTGCCGTCTGCCTCGGCAGCCTCCTTTGTCAGGATCACGTAGTCCCCGGCGAAGTCGACCTTCTTGCCGCCTTTATACAGGTTTGAGCAGATGACCGGTATCTCGTTCTTGACAGTCTTGCCGTCCTTTTCGTAATCGCGCATCGTCTGATCGCTGTCGATGACCTTCTCGATGCCCCAGTCAAACTCGTGGTTGCCCACTGCCACAGCATCATATTTCAGATCATCATATGCCTCTGACATCGCTTCACCTTCGCTAAGAAGCGATACCGTGCTTCCCTGGTATATGTCTCCGCCGTCCAGCAGAACGAGCCTGTCATAGTCCGTGCCGTCTTCTGTCCTGCGTGCATCCTCTATCTTGTCGGCTATGTAGGCGTAGTAGTACTCATATTCCGGTTCCTCTCCCTTCGCGAGAGAACCGTGTACGTCAGATGTCTCAATCAGCGCAAGGCGGTACTCGCCGGTGCCGGCCTTCGGAAAAGCCGAGGCCGCCATGATCAGTACCGCAAGCACGAGCATGCTGATGCAAAGCATCATTCCTATCTCTAAATGCCACTTGTTTTTCAAAGCTTCAAGCTCTCCTTCCCCTATGCAGATCCATTCCATCTTCTGCTTGCAAATGCAGTCTCTCTGCATCTAAACAATTCTGTCCGCTTCCGGCAGACATGTAATACTTAATATTACCATTTTCGCGACAAATAATTGCGATTTTTGACGATTTCCTGTGGCTGAGGAGTTCCGCATAACGAAGAGCTTCTCAAGCAGAGATTCAGGAAATAAGCTGAGAATCCAGACGATAGATCAAAAGCGATGACCAAATGCGGTCATCGCTTTTTTGACGCATAAAAAAAGGAAGGGGATTTTGCAGCGCCCGTACGGGACCGGCTTAGACTGCTGCGGTTTCAGACGCATTGTCAAGGCAGCTTGTCCGGTCACTCTGAAACACACTAAAGTGTACCTTCCTTCTTCGCTGATGATTATACTATTTCTTGGACAGAATTCAAAGTAATTACGGAACCAAAAAAGGAAGGGGATTTTGCAGGTGGGCCACACGATCGGCTTAGGCTGCTGCGGTTTCAGACGCATTTTTGATGCAGCTTATCCGCTCACTCTGAAACACACTAAAGTGTACCTTCCTTTTATGCTGATGATTCAACCAGGAGCGAAGTTCCATCAAGCTCGCTTGGTTGGAGCGAGCGACGCCGTCAACAG
>JAZUNV010000121.1:0-15348 GCA_045604305.1 Anaerovoracaceae bacterium
AAGCCGGGCGGAGTGCTGTATATATCCGACAAATCCGGCATACAGACAGGCACAGACAGTGACGGAGTATATCAGAGGAACTTCACGGAGGAGGAGCTGTGTGAGCTGGCGGGAACTGTTCCGGGTCTGGAGATAAAAGAGATATGGCATACTGAGGACAGCATGCACAGAGAAGGCTTCCGCTGGATCAACCTGATAGCTCAGAGAAGAGGATAATTACAAAGAGCATCTTTTTAGAAGTCTATAAATCTGATAGAATTACAAGGTGCTTTGGGCTGAGGAGCTCAGGTAAAAAAAGGATACTGGAGAAATACGGAAAACATGGACGATAACGATAAGAAAGAAAAGAAGAAAAAGGACAGTTATTTAAAGAAGCTGACGGACTCATATAAGTACGGGAACAGGAAGACCTTTATAGTCCTTATGATCCTGTATACGATGGTGCTGCTTACAGCTGTCCGCTGCATTTTTACGAGGAACTATGAGAGTCTTGCTACCTGCCTGCTGGTGCTGATACTCTTCCTCGTGCCGGCCATTATAGAGGACAAGATGGACCTGTCCATCCCGCCGCTTTTCAAGGCCATCATATTCATGTTCATATTTGCGGCCGAGATACTCGGGGAAGTTGACCACTATTATGTAAAGATACCGGGCTGGGACACCATGCTCCATACTATAAACGGTTTCCTCTTCGCTGCGGTGGGCTTCTCACTCGTGTATCTGCTCAACAGGGGCACAAAGGATTTCAATCTGTCCCCGTTTTACATGTCGCTGGTCGCTTTCTGCTTCTCCATGACCATAGGAGTTATCTGGGAGTTCTTTGAGTGCTCGATGGACCTCTTCTTCAACATGGACATGCAGAAGGATTTTATTGTAACTACCGTCAATTCGGTAACGCTTGACCCTGCGAATTCAGGCGAGGTCATACATGTAAATGACATAGTCGAAACGATAATCAACACCTCATCCGGCAAGACCACCACCATAGAGGGCGGATATCTGGATGTGGGCATCCTGGATACGATGAAGGACCTGCTGGTGAACCTGATAGGAGCGGTAGTATTCTCGACGATAGGTTACATCACGCTCAAGAACGAAAGATCCAGCAAAGTAGCAGACAGCCTTATGATCAGGCCTAACGATCATGAAAAAGAATTATGATAGAGCTTATACATCTTGAAAAGAAATACGAAAATGCGACACCTCTGAAGGATGTGAATACCGTGATAAATGATGGTGATGTTATCTCTGTCATAGGGCCCTCGGGCACCGGTAAGTCCACGCTGATCAGATGCATCAACATGCTCGAACGGCCGACGGGAGGGCAGATCCTTCTTGACGGAGTGGATATCACCGCGCCGGGATACGATGTCACTCTGGCGCGCCGCAGGATGGGAATGGTATTCCAGTCCTTCAATCTCTTCGGTCATCTGACGGTGATCGAGAACCTGATGATAGCCCCTATGGATATACTGGGCAAGTCAAGGGACGAGGCGTATGAGACAGGAATGAGCCTGCTCAAGAGAGTCGGCCTGTCAGGACGTGAGAACCAGTACCCGGACATGCTTTCGGGCGGCCAGAAGCAGAGAGTTGCGATAGCGCGTACGCTCGCCATGGATCCCGACGTGATACTTCTCGATGAGCCGACGAGCGCGCTCGATCCTACGATGGTGGGCGAGGTGCAGTCGGTCATCAGAGATCTGGCGGGAAGCGGCAAGACCATGATGATAGTGACTCACGAGATGAACTTTGCCAGAGCCATATGCAACAGGGTATTCTACATGGACCAGGGCGGTATATATGAGGACGGCACTCCTGAGCAGATATTCGATGATCCTCAGAAGGAGCTCACGAGGCGCTTCGTACGCAGGCTCAAGGTACTGGAATTCCTGATCGATGACAGCGAGTTCGACTTCCTTGAAGCCGGAGGCGAGCTTGACAGATACTGCCTCCAGCACGACATCCCTGCACGCACCAAATACCGCATCAGACTGGCTGTAGAAGAGATAGTACAGCAGATGCTGATGCATAGGGGAGGAGTATACCCGGTCCGCATCACGGCCGAGTATTCGAGCGATGAGGAGACCGCGACTGTGACGATATCCTACAGCGGCGAGCGATTTGATCCTGCAGAGGGTGAGAATGAGCTGTCGTACAACATGCTCAAAAAGTCAGTAAGCAGTCTTGATTACTCATATGACAGTGATGCAGATATGCCTAATACCATCACGGCGGTGATATCCGTCGAACAGAAATGAGGAAACTATGAGAAAAACAAAGATCGTCTGTACAATGGGACCAAAGGAATCCGATGATGCGATACTCCGTGAGCTCGTGAAGGAAATGGATGTCGCCAGGTTCAACTTCTCGCACGGCACGCATGAGAGCCATCTCGAGATGCTTACCAGAGTACGCGAGGCAGCCGAAGAGGCAGGCAGACCTATCGCGATGCTGCTGGACACAAAGGGACCTGAGATAAGGACCGGCCTGCTGGAAGGACACAAGCCTGTATGCCTTGAGAAGGGCAGCAGCATCAGGATATCGCCTATGTACGATACCTCTGATCTTGAAGGCAATGCTGACCACATCTATAGCACATATGAGGGCCTGGCGGATGATATATCTGTCGGAAGTACGATACTTGTGGATGACGGTGTCCTGGAACTCAGCGTAATTGAGATCGACGGCAAGGATGTACTGTGCGAGGTCGTCACCGGAGGTATGCTGGGTGAGAGAAAGGGCGTCAATCTGCCGGGAGTCAGCACGGGACTGCCTGATCTCACTGAAAAGGATTATGACGATATAGCCTTCGGACTCGAGAACGAATACGATTTTATCGCTGCTTCATTTGTCAGGAATGCTGAGACGATCAATAAGATAAGGGATCTGATCAATGAGGCAGGTGCCAGGACCAAGATAATCGCAAAGATAGAATCGATGGAAGGCATAGAAAATCTCGATGAGATAATTGAAGCGGCTGACGGGATCATGGTGGCCAGAGGCGATCTCGGTGTCGAAGTGGAGGCCAGGAAGATACCTCAGCTTCAGCGCGAGATGATCGATAAGTGCAATGCCAAGGGCAAGATAGTGATAACCGCGACCCAGATGCTCGATTCCATGATGAGGAATCCTCGTCCGACCAGGGCCGAGGTCACGGATGTCGCGAATGCGGTATATGAGGGCTCGGATGCGGTGATGCTCTCCGGAGAGACTGCACAGGGAGACTATCCTGTAGAGGCTCTGATGATGATGGCATCGATAGCTGAGTATACAGAGCAGTTCGTGGACAAGATCCCGGATATCACCACGTCTCCGACGATCTCCGATACCACATGCATGGCTGCGGTCGCTGCCGCCGGCGAGCTCGGCGCCAAAGCGATAGTAGCGCCTACATCTTCAGGAGCTACTGCATTCGAGGTATCCAAGTTCCGCCCGGAATCGGATATATATGCGTTCTCTCCGTATCCGTCCGTGGTAAGGCAGATGATGCTGCTCTGGGGAGTGAAGCCGGCTCTCGCTGAGAGGGCTCATTCGACTGACGAGCTGCTTGATGACTGCCTGGATATAATGAGGGAAAGCGATGCAGCCTCCGAGGGAGACATAATCGTATTCGTAGCGGGCGTTGTGTCCGGCAGACACAGCTATCAGAGATCGGAGACAAATTCGATCAGGATAATCAAGCTGTGACAGGGACCATTTCTTCATTGGATAAGTTCAGCCCCCGGATCTTCCGGAGGCTGTTTTCTTACGGTCTTGTTATCGTTTTACCGGCTGTGTTTATGGCCTGGTAAGGACATACCAGGCGGCAGAGATGACAGCCCACACATCTACTGCCGTTCAGACGCGGCCTGCGCGTCTTCTCATCGAACTCAATGGCCTGATGGCCTCCGTCCATGCACGAGATGTAGCAGCGGCCGCAGCCGTTGCAGTGCTCGTAGTCGAATACCGGCAGGAGTATGGTATCTCTCTGTATGCTCTGATGGTCCACTACGGTCATGGAAGCTCCTCCGACCAGCTTATCCAGAGATGAAATGCCCTTGGCTTTCATGTAGTACTCGAGTCCGCTGATAAGATCATCGATTATCCTGTATCCGTACTGCATGACAGCAGTGGTGACCTGGACGCTGCCTGCGCCCAGGAGGATGAACTCGAGCGCGTCTATCCAGTTCTCTATGCCGCCCATGCCGCTTATATGCATGTCTGAGAGCTCGCTGCACCTCGAGATATCCGATATGAACCTCAGGGCGATAGGTCGCACTGAGACTCCGGAGTATCCTCCGATGATGGTCTTGCCGCTGACTGAAGGCTCGGCGACGAGGGTATCTATGTCAACGCCGGAGATCGAATTGATCGTATTGATAGCCGCTATGCCGTCGGCTCCTCCGCGCCTGGCAGCAAGTGCCAGAGGGACCATGTCGGCCACGTTAGGAGTGAGCTTGGCCAGCACCGGCAGGGAGGTACCTCTCCTGACTGCGGCGGTGAACCTCTCCACCAGCTCCTCCGACTGACCTATGGTCATGCCGAGGTCGTCGTTTTCCATGTTTGGACACGAGAAATTGCACTCGATCACGGATGCCCCGGATCTCTCACACTCTGAGGCGAGATAGGTCCATTCATCCTCATTGCGGCCCATTATGGATGCGATGATGACCTTGGTTGGGAATTCGTCTCTTAGCTGTCTGAACACCTGCATGTTCTCTTCCACACTGTGATCTGACAGCTGTTCTATGTTCTTGAAGCCGCAGAACGCGTTCGAGTGATGTCTCAGGGAGGAGAACCTCGGAGAGGTCTCGTGCTGAGGGAAGTTGCATATCGTCTTGAAAGACGCTCCGGCCCATCCCGCTTCAAAGGCCCGCCTGCACATATCGTATGAGCTGGATACTACTGAAGAGGACAGCAGAAAAGGATTCTCGAGCTTTACACCACAGATATCAGTGGACAGATCCACGTGGTCGAGTCTCATGGAAGGCAGGTCATCACCGGTATTGGTCAGGCTCATGAGCAGTTTCCTGATGGCGACAGGCTCCCTGAAATCGCTGAGCACGCATGCCTTCTCACACGGCGCATTGCAGTATGTGCAGTCACAGGTCGCTTTGTCCAACGCACTGATATAATTACGGAAGTAGAGCGACCTGAGCACTCCGGCAGGGTCGGCGCCCTGCGGACAGGCCTTGCTGCATACAGGGTCGTGGCACAGCAGGCATCTGCTGATCTCAGATCCGTCGTAGTTCACTGCATAATTCGGATGTTCGTTTGACATTGCGTGGTCCTCCGATATTTCTGTTAATATGATCATTTCACTGTGCTATAATACCATTATAATTATAATAGGAATCAAATGCGAATGTTTTTACTATGGGGGAAGTAACAATTATGAAGATCACAACTTTCAGTCCGCTTGTAGTCACACGTAATATCGATAAGAATATCAGGCTGTTCGAGAAGCTCGGCTTCGAGGCTGCCCATAAACAGAATCCGGAAGATAATATCTATGACTTTACCATGAGGGATGCAGACGGACATCAGGTGGATATAGCCAGGGCCGATGTCGAAAAGGATCTCACCCTTATACGTATGAATGTGCCTGATTTTGATGCTGCGTTCGAGCTGCTCCGGGAGGAGGGCTTCGTCATCAAGAGCGGACGTATACTGGAGACCGAAAGCTCGAAGTCCGCGATGGTGGTATCGCCGACAGGCTTCGCTTTCGATCTTTGCGAACACAAGAAATAAAAAAGCATAGAAATGAATTGATATGACTAAGAAAGAATCAGACAAACTGCTGATAATCAAAGGACGCATAGACCGCGGGACCATCGCAGACCAGAAGGCCTTCAGGTTTGTGAAAGAGATGAACTCATACAGCGAGGAGCGTCTTGACAGAATAGCCCTCATAGACGGAAGGCGGCAGTATACATACCGCCAGCTCTTCCGCAGCTGGGACAGGTACGCGGAGGTGTTCGCGGCCCTGGGCATCACAGAGCAGAACGGATCCAGGGTGGGTATGAGCGGCAACGTGTCGGCTGAGTGCATCATCGCATTCTATGCTCTCAACATGCTGGGGGTCTCTGTTTCGATGCTGCCGGTCGAGGAGTCCCGCGATGAGGAGAAATGGTGCGAGACCATCCGCAAGGAGGGGATCACGGATCTTCTCATGGCCGGATGCTACGCATGGCCGGGACAGCTTCGCATACTGGCGAAGAACAGAGAGGAGCTGGGCATCAGGAATGCCATAGTACTGCCGACATACGTGGACGGCAGGTACGCCGCAGCTGTCGAGAGACTGCAGGCAAGGCTGTACGAGCCTGTTTACAGGATATGTCCTGATGTTGTTGTGATGGATGATCTCTTTGACAAGTATGAGACCACTCCGTTCAGCGAGAGCAGGAAGAGGAATGACGAGACGGCTGTCATAACGCATACATCGGGCACTACGAAGGGCATACACAAGCCTATACCTCTGTCAGACCTTGCGATGAACAGCGCCGCTGTCAGCATGATGAAGCATGAAGCGATGCAGAAATTCATTGACGGCGGGATCACGGCGATGAACAAGGAGATGACTGCGGCCTACGGGATGATAGATATGGTCCATGTGCCTCTCGCGCTCGGTATCACCAACATCATCGTGCCGATGGGAGCCTATAATGAGAAATTCCACCGTGCAATAAAGAAGTATAAAGTAAACATACTGCTGAGCAGCGCCAATCAGTTTGAGGAATGGATGGATTGTCCGGCCGCCGGGTTCGATTTTTCGAGTCTTGAGTTCGTTACTCTCGGAGGCATGTATGTATCTCCTGATAAGCTCAACCGTATCAACAGCTTCATCAGGAAGAACGGCGGACATGTAAAAGCCGTCAGCGGCTACGGACTGTCAGAGGCAGGCGGAGCCTGCATACTTCCTGACCCGGATCAGGATACGGCAGACACCATAGGAAAGCCTCTGCCGGGCGTGGAAGTGCGCATCTACGATGAGGAAGACGGAAAGTTCTATACTCTCGCTGATGGTCCGCGCACGGGAGGTCTGTACATCTCTTCTGACTTTATCAGCAGAGGACGCATAGACGATAATGTCTTCTTTGAAACTGAGGAGATAGACGGCAGACAATACATATGCACCTACGATCTCGTATCCACGCCGGGAGACGGAACGCTGACATACGCCGGCAGGATGAACCGTTTCTTTGAGAACAACGAAGGTATTGAGTTCAATGCGGGCATCATAGAGACCGCGGTATCTAAGCAGGAGGGCATCGAAGCCTGTGCGGTAGTTCCGAAATACGACAAGAGTATATATGATACCATCCCGGTCCTTTACGTACAGGCATGCGAATACGGAAGCAGGTCGAAGAGGACAGTGAAGGATGCGCTTCTCTCGGCGTTTGAGGATCAGGAGCGGTTTGATCCTGATCAGCTGCCTAAGGAGTGCGTGATAACAGACAATATCCCGTACAATGCGACGGGAAAGGTGGATATAAACCTCATCACAAAAGGCTATGTGAACGGTACTGTGTATTCAGTAGAGAGTGTAATAAGAGACGGGAAGCTCGCAGACATAGAATTCGACCGCAGGAGCAGTGGAGAAGACTGCAGCGGCATGGGCTGCGACCAGCTCTTCGGATTCAGATAAATAGAACTGCAGTTAAAGCATTGATAAACGAAAGGGTAAAACAATGGATAATCAGAAAAGCTACTATGAAGAGAACTGCGTAAGGAAGGAACTTGTACGCATACTCATAGAGCGTATTCAGGGTATGAAGACCATGGGACGCAAAAGCGATGAGACTCCTGAACCTGAGAAACAGAGCCCAAAAGTAAAGTACGAGGTGGAAGACATCCTCAACAATCCTTACATGAACAGGGATGAGGTGCCTCTTGCGATGGACATATTCAAACCGGTCGTTCCCGAAGAGACTGAGCTTCCGGTAATAGTGTACATCCATGGAGGAGGACTCGTGCTTGGAGACCACAAGATGTCGAGAGCCTACGGCAGGGCCCTTGCCAGCAGGGGCTATCTGGTATTCTCGATAGAGTACCGTCTTGCGCCGAGAGCCAACGCCTGTGAGCAGCTCGATGATGTATGCGCCGGCATGGACTACGTAGGACGCAGGCTCGTTGAATTCAACGTGGACTTCTGGAGGATGTTCATGACTGCCGAGAGCGCCGGGGCTTTCCTTGCTATATATGTGGCCGCAATGAAGGGCTCGAAGAAGATGCAGGAAGCCATAGGCTATGAACCTACGCGCATGTTCTTCAAGGCGCTTGGTCTTCACTGCGGTATGTTCTACACCGACAGAGACGACCCTATTGGCTGGCTGCTCGCGGACCAGTTCTTCGGAGAGAAGATGGCGGACGAAAACTTCAAGCAGTACCTTGATCCGGAGCACGAAGAGATACTGAAGAACCTGCCGCCTGTATTCCTTACCACCAGCAGGGGCGACTTCCTCAACAACTATACCCTGATGTATCACGATGCACTCAAAAAGGCGGGGCGCATATCGCAGCTCATGTATTTCGGAGATAATGATCTGGGACATGCGTTCGCGGCTACACAGCCTCATCTTGCCGCCAGCATCGATGCCATTGACAGAATGACGGATTTCTTCGAAGAGTCGGTCAGGATCTATAAAAGGGATATGAAAAAACATGCTGCGGAGCAAAACGCCCTCGATAAAATAAACTCGCGCATCGAAAACGCCGAGATAATCGAGCAGAAGGCATGGAAGTACATAAAGGAGCTCAACTCATACAACAGGGAGAGGCTCGATGCTGTTGCTCTGGCAGATGGAAGGAGAGAATACACATACCGCCAGATGTTCCGTAAATGGGAGCGTTACGCAGAGGTGTTCTCCGCTATGGACATCACAGCTAAAAACCATTCGAGAGTGATGATGAAGGGAACCCCTTCAACGGAGGTCATTTCCGCTCTGTATGCCCTGAATATGACAGGCGCTTCTGTATCGCTGACACGCGATCAGACTGACGATATTTCCAGACTCAGGGACATGGTGCAAAAAGAAAACATCACGGATCTCATACTACCTGATATGGGGCTGAGCATAAAACAGCTGAAAAAGATCAGGAAAGAGAAAGACGATCTCGGCATCAGGAATATCATCGTGATCCATATCCCTCATCTCGGAGACAGCTTCGAGCCGTGGGATGAAAGAGAGAACTTACGTAAGTATAAAGAAATGAAGAAGACTACGGGCGTGCTGTTCCTTGACGACCTGCTGAAGAAATATGAGGCGGCGCCGATATACTACGCGGAGAAGTGCGCTGACGATGCGCTTATCATACACACATCCGGGACCACTACCGGCAAGCGCAAATCCGTGCCTGTATCCGACAGGGGACTCAATGAGGCCACGAGGAGGATGCTTGCCGATCCGCAGTTTGCGGATCTCAGGAACAGAGTGTCAAGCTGTCTGATCATGGAGCTGTCCATAGCATACTCCATGTTCGACATGCTGCATCTGCCGCTTGCTTTCGGAGGGAAGGTGACAGTGCTGCCGAATGCCGATTACAGGGGGAACGTATTGCAGACGCTGCTTCGCGTCAAACCGAACATACTGTTCAGTCTGCCGCCGATGCTGGATGCCATGTCGCAGATACCGTTCAAGCCGGATCTGTCGTTTCTCGAATTCATTTTCATCGGCGGCGGCTACGTATCTCCGGCTTCAAAGGAAAGATTCGATAAGTATCTGAAGAAATGCGGCGCTAAGAACGGCGTTACCATAGGCTACGGCAACTCAGAGGCAGGCGGCGCGGTAATGGTGTCAACGGCAGACAGAAAAGATGATTCCATCGGCTTCCCTCTGCCGGGAGTAAAGGTGAGACTCTATGACGAGGAAAAGGAAGTGTTCCTTGATCCGGCCGACGGACCTTGCAGGGGAGTGCTGCATATATGCTCGCCTTCGATCAGCTGCGGACGCATAGATGACAAAGTGCTGTTCGAGCTCACGGAGATCGACGGTGAAGAGTATCTGAACACATACGATCTTGTAGAGGTAAGAGAAGACGGCGCATACTACTTTGTCGGAAGGATGAACAAGTTCTTCATCAACAACGAAGGCATACGCTTCGATGCGGGTCTGGTCGAAACAGCGATGTCCGCACAGTCCGACATAGAAGGCTGCGGACTGGCCCCGAGATTCTCAAGAGCCATTCGGGACACAGTGCCTTCTCTGTACGTACAGGTGAGCAGAAAGACCGAAAACAAGCGCGCTGCAGTCAGAAAGGCGCTTAAAGAGGTGTTTATCGCCCGGGACATGATAAAGGATTCATACCTTCCGTTCGATGTGACCATCACAGATGATATACCGTACAACGAAGGCGGAAAGGTGGATATCTATAAGATCACTACCGGAAAGGTGGCAGGCACAAGATATGCTGTCGTACCGGTGACGGAAGACGGCGTGCTTAAGGATATAAGGCTTGAAGCGTTCAAGAGACGCGGATCAGACCAGAAAGCCATGCCGGAAGAACTGAAGAAACACTATGACATATAAAACTACAGGAGGAAAGACATGTATAAGGGTTTTTTTGAAGATTTAGAGTATGTTGCAGGTCTGTTCTTCAAGCCTTTTGAGGGCTGCTGCGAAAAGGAAGACCGCGAAGACGATGAAGAAGAAAGAGAATGCTGCATGGGATGTGACATGGTGCCGTGCTGCAGTGAAGGCGGAGAAGAAGACGAAGACGATGCCGACGACGAGGAAGGCAAAGGCTGCGATCAGATGTATTGCTGCAAGGACGATGAGAAAGAAGGGGACGCTGAAGATAAAAAGTCAGCAGGCGGCTTCATGGGACCGGGACCTCTTACGGATATAATGAAGTGCATGTTTGACGCTTCCGACGTGGATTATGACTATGAAGACTGAGCGCCCGGGATGGACTGAACGGATCTGTTACGCTGCGGGGGGTATTGGGATCAGAGCTGCTTTCGGGGTGATCACCGGCTACTTTCTGATGTATCTGACTAATGTTGCCATGCTCGATATCGTTATATGTTCTGCGATAATCGGAGTATCGAAGGTATTTGACGGTATATCGGATGTAATGGTAGGCAACATCATAGACAATACTACTGCGAAGCTGGGAAAAGCGAGGACATGGCTTCTGCGCATGTGCCTCCCGTTTGCAGTGACGGAGATATTGCTGTTCCGGGTGCCGTCCGGCTTTCCGGAGCTGCTGAAATACGTATATGTATTTCTTATGTATAACATCGTCAGTACGCTTATGCTGACTTTCATGCAGATATCCCATTATTCGATGGTTTCTCTCATCTCCGATGACAGAGCTGAGCAGTCTGTGCTCAGCAGCATACAGGCACTGACGAGATCCATAGGCGGCCTGCTGGGAAGCGTCGTATTTGTTAAACTCCTCAGCGCGCTCACTGATGAGCCGGGCAATCAGAACACTCAGACGGCATATACACGGTCAATGATCGTGGTCTGCGGTGTAATGGTCGTATTGACTCTCATAACTGTTGCCGGCACAAGGGAACGTGTGCAGAGACCGATCGCGGCCGGCACAAAAAAGAGCCTGATAAGGGAAACGATCGCATCTTTGAGACTGCTGCTTAAGAGCAGATACTGGACCGTACTTATAGTATGCGACCTGATGCTCAATATAGTATTCCAGTTCATGGCGACAGGGGCAACGTACTATTCTCTGTATGTCCTTCACAACATGACCTACATGAGCATGATCCTTATGACCAATCTGATCCCGACCATAGCGGTCATAATCATAACGCCGGTCCTGGTCGGCAGATTCGGCAAGCAGAAGCTGTTTACTGCCGGTCTGATGATCGCCGTTGCCGGTCTTGCCGGCTTCGGGATAACAGCACCGTCGATCACTCCGATGATGATGTTCAATATCCTGTACGGAGCGGGCATCGGCCTTGTCAAGGGAGTGATAGTTGGTCTGATCGCAGATGCGGTAGCGTATACGGACAGGACGACCGGACAGCTTAAAGCCGGAGCCGGGAATGCGGCGATGTCTGCAACAGACAAGCTGGGAAACGGCCTCGGCAGCGTGATATTCGGAGCTGCCGTCGCGGCTGCCGGATTTAACGCCGCTCTCGATTCACAGGGTATCGCGCAGCCGCAGTCTGTGAATACAGCCATATCCATGATGTTCATATGGGTACCGATGCTTATATATGCGGTCGTATTCGTGATATTTACTCTGTCTTTTGATCTCGAAAGGAAAATGAAAGTTGAAATCTGATACTCATCTGCTCACCAAGATGTTCAAGGGCATCCTGATCACGAATGCCATCAGCATCCTTGCCGGCATCGCCTGCGTAATGATAGACGGTATCATTACCGGCCAGTTCCTTGGTCCTGACGCTGTTGCGGCCCAGGGACTCCTCCAGCCTGTGATAATGCTGATAAACCTTCTGGGCGGTCTTCTCGGAGGTGTGGGCATCATGTGTACCCGCTACATGGGCAAGGCACAGCAGGACAGAGTCAATCAGGTCTTCAGCATCACAATGATAGCGACTCTCATTGTAACGATTACAATGACGGTGCTTCTGTTCTGTCTGGCTCCGTGGCTTGCTTCCACTCTGGGCGCCAAGACGGGTTCTCCCGAGATAATAGCGATGATAAAGGACTATCTGCGCGGCTTCTGTCTGGGCATGATAGTCATGCGTTTTACGATGACACTGGCAAGCCTGATGATGCTCGACAACGACAAGAAGCGCAGTATGATGTCGATGGGCGCGGTGCTGGTTGCAGATGTGACCTTCGATCTGGCCAATGTCTTGGTATTCCACGGAGGGATGCGCGGCATGGCACTTGCCACATCATTCAGCTACTTCGTCGGATTCGCCGTCATACTGACACATTACCGCAGGAAGGACCGTGTCATACACTTCACTACAAAGGGCCTGAGGCTGAGCGACCTCGGGGATGTATGCCTGCGCGGCGTACCTAATGCCATCAATATGGGATGCCAGGCTGTCAGGACCCTGAGCTTCAACATGCTGATACTTGCCATCGCCGATACGACGGCGGTAGCAGGTCTTTCCATAGCCAACAACGCGTTCTCGATCATATTTGCGCTTGCTCTGGGCATGTTCATGTCCTGCTCGATCATGAGCAGCATGCTGTACAGCGAAGAGGACAGGAGGGGGCTCGAACAAGCGCTTGCTCTGGGAATGAAGATCACGGCCGCAATATTTGTCGTCGTGTCAGTGATCATATTTATCTTCCCTAAGCCTGTAGCGATGCTGTTTGTTAGAGCTGATGCCGTGAGCGCAGTCGACCAGGGCGCGAGCTTCATAAGATTCTGGGCAATACAGTTCGTGTTCATTTCGCTGAGCTTCCCTCTGAGCGGTACTTATCAGGGCACTGGTCAGCTTAAGCTGAATTACCTGATCGATATCATGCGCGAGGGAGTGCTTCCTATCGCATGTGTGATAGGACTCGGAAAAGCATTCGGGCTTCACGGAGCCGAGGCTGGGTTCGCTCTGGCCGGAATACTGACTTTTGCGGTCTGCCTGGCAATACCTTTAGTCTGCAACAGAAAACTTCCGTCTTCGGCAAAGGATTTTCTTGTGCTGCCTGAGGATTTCGGGGCAAGGCCGGAGGAACTGTACGAGGCTACCATGCATGATATGAATGAAGTTATAGAAGTCTCAGAGGAAGTTCGTAATTTCTGCCTGGAAAGAGGTGCGGAAAGGGGCAAAGCGACCATGCTGGCGCTGTTCATCGAAGAGATGGCCGGCAACGCCCTTGAACACGGTTATAAAGACGGCAGGCGCGGGAGCGTTGACCTGAGATTCGTATTCCACGATGATTCCGGGACTATCAGACTCAGAGACGACGGCAAAGCATTTGACCCGATCCTGTGGCTCGAAAAGAACTCTTCGGACGATCCTGTATCGGGTCTCGGCATAAGGGTGGTAACAGGCCTCGCCAGGAGTGTAAATTACATGGCGGCCATGGAGATGAACAACATGATGATAACGCTGTAGGACAGGTCAGGGGCAGGTAAAGGAAGGTAAGGACTTTGGATAAGGACAGAAAATACTGCATACTGGACGAAATAAAGACAGAACTTGTCAGGAAACTGGTCAGCACCCAGGCAAAAGAAATCAAAAGGCTGCAGGCGAAGTATTCAGAACCGGAAAAGAAAAGCCGCATAGCTGAATACGAAGTCGCATCGGTACTTGACGAAGAGTGCCTGACCGATGATGGGCAGAAGTTTGTCATGGAAACATTCCGGCCTGTCCTCAGTGATGGCCGTAAGCTGCCCGTGGCTGTCTGCATACACGGCGGCGCATTTATCATAGAAGACAGAAAGTATTACAGACAGCAGATGAGGGCTTTGGCGAGCCGCGGCTTTCTGACGTATTATTTTGACTACATGCAATCGGACGACATATCCGTACGCGGGCAGCTCAGGACTATCTGCCGTATTCTTGAAGTTGTGTCATCAAGGATGAATGAGGACGGAGCTGATGCATCCAGGGTGCTCCTGACCGGCGACAGCTCGGGAGCTTATCTTGCTCTTTACATAGCTGCCATGGCTAACTCCGAAAAACTGCGGGATGCGATAGGTCTCGATGCTCCCGATATCAGATTCACTGCCCTCGGACTTAACAGCGGAGCGTTTTACATCGACCGCTGCGATCCTGCAGGCTGGTTCATGAGCCGCTTTGCGTGCAGCATGAGCAGGGAGGACAGGAAATTCGAAAAATATATCGACCCGGAAAATGATGAGGTGATCAGAAATCTTCCGCCTGTATTCCTTACAACGTCCAGGGGAGATTTCATGAACAGATATACGCTGTCATTTCATGAGGCTCTCAAAAAAGCCGGAAAGAGATCACACCTTGTATACTGCGGCAGCAATGATGAACTCTTCCACGCATTCCAGGCGATCGTTCCTTACCACAGAGTCAGCATAGATGTCCTGGACAGTATGACAGAATGGTTCGAAGAGCAGGTAAAAGAGGCGAAAAAGGAAGAGAAAAGACTCAGGGAAGAACAGAAGGCACTCGAAAGGATAAATACCCGCATTGAAAGCGGAGAGATAATAGAGCAGAAGACATGGAAGTTCATCATGGAACTCAACTCATACAGTGAGGACAGGCTGGACTCCGTCGCTCTTGCAGACTGCAAAAGGGAGTACACATACCGCAAGTTCTTCAGCATGTGGGACAGCTATGCACGCGTATTCTCTGCTCTCGGGATAACGGGAAACAATCAGGCCAGAGTCGCCATGATCGGTACCTGCGCGGTCGAACCGATCACGGCTATGTATGCGCTCAATATGACAGGCACATCCGTCTCCATGGTCTATTTCCTCGACTTCAACGATTCTGAGCGATGGAAG
>JAZUNV010000122.1:0-3458 GCA_045604305.1 Anaerovoracaceae bacterium
GATCCGCAAGAGTTCTGAAAAAGTAGCAGATCTCGTGAACAAGGAGTATCTGAGACAGAAGAACAACGTGGAACTCATCGCATCCGAGAACTACTGCTCCGAGGCCGTAATGGCTGCATGCGGAAGCTGCCTCTCATGGAAGTATGCAGAGGGTTATCCGCAGGCTCCTATCACAAGGACTTCCGGCAACAAGGGCAGATACTACGGCGGCACCATCATCGTAGACGAGCTCGAAGAGTACTGCTGCGACCTCTGGAGGAAGGTATTCAACACTGACTACCACGTCAACGTACAGCCTCACTCGGGTTCACAGGCCAACTTCGCCGCCTACAAGGCCATCCTGGAGCCGGGCGACACCATCCTCGGACTCAACCTCGACAACGGCGGACACCTTACTCACGGCTCCGCAGTCAACTTCAGCGGTAAGCTCTATGACATGCACTTCTACGATGTAGACGACAACGGCCGCATCGACATGGAGGACGTAAAGAAGAAGGCAGAGGAGCTCAAGCCAAAGCTGATCCTGACCGGTGCATCCGCATATTCAAGGATCATCGACTTCCCTGCATTCGCAGAGATCGCCAAGAGCGTAGGCGCTTACTTCATGGTAGACATGGCTCACATCGCAGGTCTCGTAGCTGCCGGCGAGCATCCGACACCATTCGGCTATGCCGACATCGTAACGACTACCACACACAAGACACTCAGAGGCCCTCGCGGCGGCATGATCTTCGCAAGACCTGAGCTCGCCAAGAAGGTAGACTCCGCAGTATTCCCATATGCACAGGGCGGCCCTCTCTGCCACATCATCGCAGGCAAGGCCGTATGCGCTGAGGAAGCTCTGAAGCCTGAGTTCAAGACATATCAGCATCAGGTAAGACTGAACTGCGCTGCACTCGCCGACGAGTTTACAAAGATGGGCTACAAGGTCGTTACAGGCGGAACCGACAATCACGTATTCCTGCTCGACCTCAGCGACCACGAGTTCACAGGCAAGGATCTCCAGACTGCATGCGACGAGGTAGGCATCACGCTCAACAAGAACTGCGTGCCTAACGAGAAGAGATCCCCGATGCAGACTTCCGGCGTACGTATCGGTACAGCTCCGATGACTACCAGAGGATATCTCGAGGATGACTTCCGCGCAGTCGCTCACAGGATCGACGAGGTGGTCAAGAAACTCGACGCCGAGAAAGCAGCTGAAGCCAAGGCGTAGGCAGATGCCGGAGACCTAGACGCAGGCGCATGTCATTCTGAGATAGCGAAGCGAGCGAAGAATCTCAATGAGATCCTTCACTGCGTTCAGGATGACAATGTGAACGAAGAACAGGAAAAAAAACAAGCCCCGTCCGAAAAAAGGCGGGGCTTTTCCTTGAATGGGCACCATATCTTGTATTATACTTATCCATAATATCAATTTAGGACAATGAAGGAGGTAGAGCCCAATGGTGAAGCTCTTGATCGGACATAAAGGAAGCGGTAAGACCAAAAGAATGATCGAACTGGCTAATGACACAGTTCAGACTGCAAGAGGAAGCATCGTTTTCATCAATAAGAACTCCAGACTCATATATGATCTTGACTACAAGATCAGAGTCGTATGCATGGAGGATTTCCCACATATCACAAATGAGGATGAGTACATCGGATTCCTGTTCGGCATCATGAGTTCGGACAATGATATCGAGACCATCTTCCTTGATGGTATCATGAGACACAGAGACTTCGCTCTTGAGGTGCTGCCGAGCTTTATTGAGAAGATCAAGGTCATATCCAAGGAATCGGGCATCGACTTCGTACTCAGCGTAAGCGCAGAGCTCGAGGAGATGATTGGGGTCAACTTCGACGGTATGGAAGTGCTCAACTGATAATGACTCAGAGCCCCGGGCCAGGCCTGGGGCACTTTATTTTTTGCCGCATTACGGATGTCTGTGAGACACGCCGGGAAAGCGGTTAAAAAACCGGTCAGGGCGTGAACTGTGCGCTTCAGTCCTCTTTCGGAGCTGCGTACCGATACCTGCGTACCGATACTTGCATATTACCTGCGTATCGACACCTGCGTTTCGATGGAATGATAGAATATAGGACTAATGATCTGCTTTCTGTGTCACAGTCCTAGATTTACAAACCTAAAATAACAGGATCTAGGACTGTCTGGCATCATTCTCCGCTGCAGTCCTAGATTCACAGGCTGGAAATGTAAAAATATAGGACTGAAGCGGTAGCTATCACTCAATAGTCCTAGATTCGTCGATTTTGAAAGAGTAAAAATAGGACTGTACGAGACAAAGCTTCAGGATAGTCCTATATTAGTTAACGATAAAATTATTATGACAGTAATAGAACAGATTCTACTTGGAATACAGAAGGGCAGGGCCGAGTACAATGAGTTGCTCACCTCACTTGAGCTGCAGGGGGCGCCGGGCACGGGGGTCGCGGATGCGGTATCGAAGAAGACGGGGGATCCTGCCCCGATGCCGGAACTCTATCTCGGTGACAATCTCGAATACATGAAGGGCCTGCTCGACGGAGGCTACGGAGGCGCTTTCAACCTCATATACATAGACCCTCCGTTCTTTACGCGCTCGAGCTTCAACGCTTCTGTCAATGTGAGAGGGGCGGACGGGGCTAGCCACAAGGTGCACCATCTCGCTTATGACGATAAGTTCGACCGCGATCTCGCATACTACATACAGAACATGACGGCGCGGCTTCTCGTGATGAGAGATCTGCTCGCCGATGACGGGCTCATGTGGGTCCACCTCGACTGGCATTCATCACACTACATCAAGCTGGTGCTCGACGAGCTGATGGGTGAGAAGAATTTCGTCAACGAGATCATCTGGTGCTACAAATCGGGAGGCTCCGGCAAGCGCCACTTCGCCAGGAAGCACGACACCATACTCGTATATTCGAAAACCCCCGACTACTATATTGATATTCCTTCCGAAAAGTCATATAACAGGGACTACAAGCCGTACAGGTTCAAGGGCGTGACGGAATATCAGGACGAGGACGGATGGTACACACTCGTCAACATGAAGGACGTCTGGAACATAGACATGGTAGGGCGCACTTCGGTCGAGAGGACGGGCTACGCGACACAGAAGCCTCTTGAACTCATGCGGCGCATCATCGAATCATCGACACGGGAGGGAGACCTCGTCGGGGACTTCTTCTGTGGCAGCGGGAGCCTGCTTGAGGCGGCTCTTCTGCTCGGGAGGAAATGGATGGGCTGCGACAGCGAGGAGCTTGCGGCGGCAATGACGCGCAGGAGGCTCAAGAAAGCCGGGGCTGAGTTCAGCTTCGTAAGACAGGACCACATAGTCCCGCAAAGCGGCAGGGCGGACATACGCATCGACAGCAGGGACAGCCTCGAGGACGGCAGGTTCCTGTATAAATGCAGCCTGACCGATATCGTGCCGGACATCGATACCGGTTCGATACAGCTCAGGGAC
>JAZUNV010000123.1:0-22535 GCA_045604305.1 Anaerovoracaceae bacterium
GCCACAGGGGTGGGTCCGTTCGGGCGGGCTTGAAGCGAGCGTTATTACTATCACAGTTTATACCAGTGAAGGAGGTGCGCAATTCATCTCCTACCTACGTTAACGTTGAGGAAGGAGTCTTCTTGCACATGGAGGATAAAAGTGGTATTGATCGACATCGATAATACACTCCTCAGTTTTACAGAATATGTAAAAGAAACCATGCGGGAGGGATTTTCATTCTTCGGATTAAAGCCATATACCGAAGATATGTTTTCTGTCTTTGAAATGATCAATAATCCCCTATGGGGACGAATCGAACAGGGAACACTGACTTTTGAAGAGCTGGAAAAGTGCAGGTGGATGGAGCTGAGGACTTGCTGAAATATCTCAGCCGAAAGTACACTCTGTGCGCAGCGAGCAATGGTCCCTATGAGCAACAGCTGAATCGGCTTAGGATCGGTAATATGAGTGAATACTTTACTCATTATTTTATTTCTTCGCAAATCGGCGCACAAAAGCCAAGCAGACAATTCTTTAACCATTGCTTCAGGGTGTTGAGAGAAACGGGATTCCCTGATCTGGCGCCTGATGAAGTGATCATTATCGGGGATTCGATTTCTTCCGATATTTCAGGCGGGATCGATTATGGCATGCAAACCTGTCTATATCAAAAGAACGAGCTGCATGACCCGAATAACATCAAAGCAGATTATGTGGTGATCAGTCTTGTTCAGATAAAAAACATACTATGAAAAGAGCTGTGCAGATTCCCGTTTGTCGAATAACAGCTGATGAAGTACCAGCAATTTGAGGAGGATAGTTATGGCATCCGGCAAAGAATACCTGAACTATATTTTAGAGCAACTCTCAGAGCTTGATGGGATCACTTTCAGAGCAATGATGGGTGAATAAAAATGATGCCAAATGCAGGTCTGGAGCTTCCGTATGAAGGCGCTAAGGAGATGCTGCTTGTTGTTGATGTAGAGGACAGATCATTCCTGCGAGAGCTTGTTGAAGCAATGTACGATGAGCTGCCTGCATCAGCGAAAAAGAAGTGAACATCGGCGCACCGGAACGCCGGCAGATGATCACCTTTGATCGACAGTCGAATAGTATTCTTCAAGCTTTTCCCTGCATCCGAGGAATACGGACTTCAGATTAGGGTCGAACTGAGTGCCCATACACTCGCACATTATCGATGCGCTCTTTTCGAAACTCATAGGGTCCTTGTACACACGCTTACTGACAAGCGCGTCATATACATCAGCGATCGCCATTATCCTGGCCTCAAGAGGTATCATGGATCCGACAAGACCTTCCGGATAACCGCGTCCATCCCACCTCTCGTGATGATAGCGCGCTACATTGTATGCGATCTTAACGAAACGCTCCTCTTCTACGCCGTCGAGCAGTATCATCACCATCTCGCCGCTTTTTGTCGAGTGAGTCTTCATTATCTCATACTCCTCATCCGTAAATCTGCCGGGCTTATTGAGGATGCTGTTGTCTATAGTGATCTTGCCAATGTCGTGCGTAGGCGCCGCGCGTACGATATCCTCTGCCATCTGCTCACTGATGTCCATGCTGCCGCGCGCCATTATCTCGTCGACGATGATCTTTATGATATCACTGGTCCTCTTTACATGACCGCCCGTGTTGTTGTCACGGTTTTCGATCATATCGGCCATCCCGAGAACGATCTTGCGCTGGATCTCGCGTATATTCTCGGTTTTCTCCTCTACCTCTTCATTGAGTCTCTCGTTGTAGCTCTGTATCAGATCGTATGCTTCCTGCTCTTTTGTCGCATCATGTATGTCGAGAAGATATCCGTGTCTGCTGCCGCCTTCACGCAGCGAGAAGTAGGATATCCTGCATTCGCATGTCTGATCACCCAGGCGGTATCTCACTGAGTCCGTTTCTTCCCGCTCAAAAGAATCGAAAAGACCGCGGATGATATCCGCTGTCCTGTCTCCTTCAGGAAGCCTGTCATTTACTTTTATATCCTTCAGGAACGGAAGGAATTCATAGCTCTTTTCATTGCAGCTGAGGAAGCTTCCGTTCATCGAAAAAGCTGCATAGGCTCTTGATGCATCGGATTTGTGATGGTCAGCGATAAGAAAGGAAATATCGTGAGTATGAGCACCATCGTAATACAGCGCTATGACCACATCCATGATGGCATATGTCACAGGAAGCGTGGAATAACCCGCGCCCGTCATTCCGTCGACAAGATAAGCGGAAAAGCTGATCAGCGGAAGGATAAGATATATCAGCATATTGGCTTTCGCATAGCTTCCCCTGCGCCTGATGCCTATAGCCACGACCGCTGCAAGGCAAAGCAGCATAACTGCAAGATAGATATAATGGAACACCATGAGCGGGCCGGCGCTCACGCGGACGATATTACCGGCCGGATTCTCCGTGACCTCGACACTGCTGTAATACAGGTCTGTGTTGATGCAGAGACACACGATCAGGAGATGGACAGTCCCCAGTCCGTACAGCGCCGTTTTCATCCACGGCCTCGCTGTCACGCCCACGTTGTGCAACAGGTAAAAGACCACCGCGATCGACAGGAATGAGCTGTCAAGATACTGGAAACACATAAGAGCGTAAGCGGCGTCAGGGTTGGTCACCATCGTCTTGAGCCAGTATGCCATTATGACGATAGGTATCAGGATAAGAATGGTCCAGTGATAGATGTCTATGTTGTTGTAGTTCTTTTGCGCCATACTCACAAGCATCAGGATGCATATGAACAGGCACAGTCCGTATATAGCGGTTACCATGCTTTCTCCTGCTCTATCTCAAAATAAATCTCGCTTCCCTCTCCCGCCTCGGTTATCGAGTGGAGCTCTGACCCCATAGTCCTGAGCATTTCTTCTGCAACGCTCAGCCCGAGGCCGCTAAAGTCTTCACCATTATCCGGCTTTCCGTCCCCGCTGTCCCTGACAGAGACAAGCAGATGCTCTTTACCGTCCTTCGTCTCCTTTGCAAAGAGTGAAAGCTTTATGCTTCTGCCGGCAGCGTGCTTCAGAGCGCTCAACAGCATGCACGCGATCACCATGCGCAGCTTGCCCGGGTCGCCCATGAGCCTGTCAGGAAGCGCCGCGGCGATATCCGAAGTCACTTCCGTGCCCCTGAGATCAGCCTCTTCCGAAACATCAGACAGAGCTTCATCTATGATATTCTTTAACGAATACTGGATCGATTCCACATGTATGCCGACGGCCTCACTTTCGCTTATCGTGATGCTGTCTTCTATCCTGTCCATCTCGGTCTTTTCTTCGTTGATGTTCTGTATGGTAAAGATGAACCTGCGCAGATCATCCCCCTCCTTGCGGTCTATCGCAAAGAGTCTGACAAGGCACCATCCCTTGGTTTTGCTCATGTACTGGCAGGCTATGCTTTCCCTGTCAAAGCGCTCTCCGAACGTAGCGGGATCCATGAACTCCTCAACGACCGGCCTGTACTCGTCGGCTACATCATCGATAAATAGATCCTCAAGGCGTTCAACGACGCCGTCCTGAGTACTCCTGCGGGATATTTCAGGCCCCTTGATAACGGTGATCTCCTTGTTCACAAGGTCAGCCATGCAGATCATGTCGTAAATGTCTGACATGTATGAAATGCCCGTCTTCCTGAGTTCCATGTCCTTCCAGGCTCTTTTGTACGACAGGCTGGCAACGACATACGCGAAGAATCCCGCGATCCACAGAATGACAAAGGCCAGCAGTGCATAGAAGCTCTTTCCCTCGAAATAGCTTTTATGCAGCCTGTATGAGATGTAATAATCCGAGAGATCGACCTCATCGAGATAGTAAAGGATCATGCCTATCGTAAGATCGCTTTTGCCTGCTACCGGCATTTCACTCTCATCGGCTGAAGGATAATACATGACATAATCGCCATCCGAAAGAGGTATGAGCAGATCTCCGTCATACACGTAGTCCAGACTGACATCTTCCAGCTCGTATTTTCTCAGATCGAGCGTCTGCACCTTCTCATCGGCCGCGCCGGCGTGCTGGTGGATCTCGACCTTTCCGCACCAGGCATTGTTAAAGTAGCAGTCTCCCTTTATGTTGATGCGCATCGTCCATTCCGAGATTTCATACCGAGACTGGTTGTACAGTGTTCCGTCAAATGTCTGCCCGATAAGATCCACTGTCTTGCCGGCCATATCAAAATCCCGCTTGAGCCACGAACTCGTGCTGTCCGCTCTGTCGTGCAGTATCATTTCGATCTGCCTTCTGTCATCCCTGCCCTGTGTCCTGTGGACCTTGCTGTTAAAAGTGATCACCGACACGACATGACCGATGGCGCCGATAAGTATCGCGACCGCCAGGATCGCCAGAATACTCTTTGTCCTTTCCTTTGTTCTGCTGTTCATATCTTACTCTTGATTTCTTTGGTTCATCTTTATCGCGTTTCTTCCCTATCAGACGCGAACACCCGGGGAATTACACTGTTAGGTATATCGTATTTAATTACATTATTATTGTCAATGGAACGCGCTGAAACGATAGTGTCACAGCTTAAGGCAGTTCGCCGGGAGGCTGTCAGACGAACGTCTTCGGGGCAAGCGGGAGATTGCGCAGTACGGAATAGATCAGCATTGACAGCGCCATGCCGACTACAGCCTGCCCCATGTTCCACAGCAGACCGACGACTGCGAGAGCAAAGCTTCCGTACATCACAGTTTCAGCGACAAGATATCCTGCGCACATGAGTGCCCCTCCGGCAGTCATGGCCATCAGCTTAACAAGTCTGTCAGCCGAGCGACTGCGTTTATGGCTGCGGGACGATCTCTCAATGATCAGTCCCGTGACAAATGCCATCAGGAACTTGATGACAAGCGTCCATGGCGCCCAGAAAGCAAATCCGCCCAGAATATCTGCCAGTGCGGATCCGAGCCCTGCGGCAGCAGCTCCGTACCGCTTTCCCAGCACAAGCACCCCGAGAAATATCATCGTGTCCCCCAGGTGGACATAGCCCTGAGTCATCGGAACGGGTATCCTGAACAGGATCGTTCCGAGCAGGACAAGGCAGATCATAAGTGCCGTGTAGACCAAGGCGGAAGTTTTGTTATAAGAAGGTCCCTTACCCATATTCTCTCCTCTTTCCCCATTGCAGATCGATCGATTTGACCCTTTTTCTGATCAATACTATAATAATCGCAAATTGTAATCAGAAAAATATACATTATATCGTTTTTTACCTAGTACAGTTCAGGGTATATGAGGGCAGATAATATGATTTCACTGGAATTCGATAACAATTCTTCCAAAAGTCTGTATGTACAGCTCTATGAATATCTCAGGAATGAGATATCCGAAGGCAGGATCGATCCCGGCGAGAGGCTCCCGTCTCTTCGCAGCATGGCGGCCATACTCGGGATCAGCGTGACGACAGTAAAGCTCGCATATGATCAGCTCATGGTCGAAGGCTATGTCATCAGCAGACCGCAATCGGGTTTCTATGCAGCGCAGGGTGCCGGCGGAAGCACAGGACCCGGAGCAGTCGCTTCGGGATCTGACGACCCGCAGGCCTTCGCGACAGAAGCGGGCAGAGAAACGGAAAGCACCGGCCGGGATAAGTTGAGCTGCGATCCGGAGTCATTTGATTTCATCAAATGGAAGAAATGCATGGCTGCGGTTCTAAATGAGACGCCGGAGCTCCTGCTGACAGAAGCGGACAGACAGGGCGAGCCCGAACTCAGAGAGCAGATCGCAGCGTATATATATAAGTCGAGAGGCGTCATCTGCACTCAGGAGCAGGTCGTGATCAGCGCCGGGACTCAGCAGCTTGTCAGCCATCTTGCAAGGATACTGAAGCTCATGGACATCGGACATGTATCTGTTGAAGATCCGGGATATATGCCGGTAAGGAGCATCTTCCGCGACTGGGGGTTCAGCATGAGCTGCATCCCGGTCAGGGAAAACGGGATAAACATCGAGAGGCTGCCTGTGAATATCAGGACAGCAGCATATGTCTGCCCTCAGAATCAGTTCCCGACCGGAGCGCTGATGCCTGTCGGGAGAAGGCGTCAGCTGCTGGACTGGGCGAAGGCAAATGACAGCATCATAATCGAGGATGACTACAACAGCGAGCTCAGGTATACAGGGATGCCGGTGCCGGCGCTGCAGGGTCTAGACAGGGACGGCCGGGTCGTCTACATAGGATCTTTCACATCGACGCTGTTCCCGGCTGTCAGGATCAGTTACATGGTACTGCCTCCCGTAATGGTCGGTCTGTATAACAGTATCAGGATGAATTATGACCAGACCTGCTCCAAGACAGAGCAGCTGACTCTGGCCCGTTTCATGCAGAGCGGCTGCTATCAGGCAAATCTCCGCAGGGTCAGGACACTTTACTCACGCAAGCTCAGTGAGGCTCTGTCAGTGATCAATGAGTATGGCAGCAGCGGGAATTTTCTTACCGCGGAAAACACTCAGTCGGGCATCAGTCTGACTCTCCGCCTCGACACCTTCAACAGGGTCCTCAGCGAGGGGACACAGGGAAGCGCCAGAGTCGGGCAGATACGTATGGAGTTGGCCGAAAGGCTGATCAGTAAGGCGGCGGATGCCGGGATAAAGGTAAGAGATATAGATCAGCTCGATCATGACGGACAGATCTATCTCGCTTTCTATTACAGCCAGATACCGCTGAAGAAGATCCGGGAGGCCGTCAGGATAATGACGGAGGAATTCAGATCAGCAGTGACAAGAGGCATACTCAGCATGCCCTCTGTGTATGAAGTGATACGCCTTACAGATGGCGAAGCGAAATTCCTTGAGGATCACTATGAGAGGCTCGGGAGATCGCTCGCGGCTATAGGGATGCTCACGCCCTTCACACTGGAGGAGCTGCGCAGCAGTATCGCGGATCTCGTTCAGGAGAGCGGGATCAGGGATCACAACATCAGGGTGGATGTGGATGTGAGTGGATACGCATCAATGCATCTAAATCCGACGCACTATCCAGACGCAGAGATGTACATGACCGGCGTAAAGGCCGGCCTGCTAAGAGGCGAGCGGGCAAATCCGAATATCAAGATGATGGATACGGGACTGCGCGACGCAGCGGATGCGGCAATGAAGAAGGATGAGCTCTTCGAAGTGCTGCTGGTCGACAGGGAAGGCCGGATAACAGAAGGAAGCCGATCAAATGTCTTCTTCATAAAGAACGGCGAGGTGTTCACTGCGCCTCCGGACAGAGTCCTTCTCGGTGTCACGAGAGCGAAGATCATCGGGATCATCCGGGACACGGGAGCGGCCCTGCATGAAGAATGCGTGGCGGCGGACAGCATCGCGGATTTTGACGCTGCATTTATAAGCGGAACGTCTCCTGCAGTCATGCCGATAGCGCGCATCGGAGATGTAACATATGATGTGAACGAGCCTCTGCTCAGGAGGATCATGCATGGATATGACTCTCTGTAGAGTCAGTCACATCAAGACTCTTTCTTTCCCTCACGCGAAAGATTGACGACTCTGGAGATCGAGCTGTTGTGGATGGATGACGTGCTTCCGTCTTCCGACTCGAGGACCGTCCTGCAAAGGCCTATCATCCTGACTCTGCCCCTGCCGAAGTCGCTGATCTCCACCTCTTCTCCGACCTCGAACTGCCTGCTTGCTATTATGGCGATGCCCGCAAAGATATCCGAAATGATGTCTCTGGAGCCCATGCTGATGGCCAGTCCTATGAAGCCGGCTGAGGCGATCAGTGCCCTCGTATCCACACCCAGATAGCTGAGCGAGAGTATCACGAATGCCACGACCGAGACATACCAGAGAATATTGATCGCGAGAGCGAATATCGTCAGGCTTCTCATGTTGAGGAGAGGATAGACCACCGCGGACAACAGCTTCAGGAACGCGAGGAATACTACCAGCGCACAGAAAAGGAAGAACACCGCAGCCACCGCAAAGAGGTTGAGTCCTCTCGACCATCCTCCCTCAGATATGTATGCGATCACCGTCCCCTCATCGTTGTGAGTGATCATGACCAGACCCACTATAAGGGTGAACAGCGAGAGCAGCAGCTCGAATATCGACAGAGCCTCCCGCTCAGGCGTGATGCTGCGGTATATCTCTGTCAGCGGGCGCTTCCGGAGCAGGGCTTTCTCTTCCTCCGCCAGGCTCACCAGGCTCTCATTGCTCTCTGCCGCATTAAGTACTAAAGATGACAGGAAATCGAGCTTGTCGTCCGGCAGATCGTACTCCTCTTTCCGCTTCTCCTGTTTCCTGCTTCCCGGGTAGATGCTGAGCAGTGCATAACTGAGCACCCCGATTATGAGAAGGAACAGAAGTGTATAGCACATAGCGAAAGACTGATTGTACATGAACATTCTGGTCTTCCCTACACCGTAATAGAACAGCTTGCTCTTGTGCATTTTAGACAGGGCAAAATAATCCCTGTGACGCAGGGTCATGAAGCCCATGAAGGAACCTTTGAGATCCTCCGCCTTGATCTTGTGGCCAAGCAGGTACTTCTTGCTCGAGTATTTTATGACCCCCGTCTCCGGGTCGACTTCTATCACGAATCCTGACGGTGCCTCCATCGAATCGGCTATCTGGTTGTGATCCCGGAAGTTCACCCAGCTGTGCTCATTAGGATCCACAGCGATGAGAAGCGCCCCATAGGAATCCTTATCACTCATGCCGCGGAGACAGATACCGTGATAGTCCCTCGTCTGTCCCGTCACCTCATCCTTTACTCCCGCATGAGATATGCTCTCAACTCCGTTAAAGAGGCGGCTGAAATCCTCCATCTCTGGATTGCTTCGCCCATTCAGAGTGATCCCCTTGTAATCGGAATCCGAAATGAGCTCATTGCCGTTCTCATCAAACAGCATGATATAGTCTGCATCGATTATGTTCGCAGCTTCTCCGAGCCACTTCCTGTTATTCCTAAGGCTCTTGTCGGCGTCGAGCAGAGCGGCCAGCCTTCTCGCATTCTCGGTATAGCGCTCCTGGCTGCTGTTCCACTGTGTGCGGCTGCGCAGCCTGTCACCTTCCAGCCTGTTTATATATGCATCGATGGTCGAAGTGCCCCTGGAAGTCTGTATGAAGAGATCGTCAAGGTCCAGCTCGAAGTTTGCAAAGAGGTATGCGAAGATCGTGATGGCTATGACCGTGAAGATCAGCTTCATCTTGAGCTTGTCATAGGTGTAGTCATCCGACTGGTCCTCGCTGAAGAGTCCGTTCAGGGTCCTCCTGTATATGGATATCAGCCACACCGCTATCGCGGCGCAGACCATCAGAACGAAGAACACAAGTGAGAAAGTGAGCGTAGCGGTGCGCAGCAGGGCATTGCGCAGGGGTATCAGCATCAGGGCAGCATCGTCGTTCTCATAGACAGTATCAAACTTCCTGGAGCATGTGACCACATTGTACTTCCCGTTGATACGCATTATCTTAGAGGAGAGGCGGTCTGTACTGTCGATCAGTTCGCTGACCCCGAGCTCATCCGCATCCCTGAACCGCGAATACTTCTTGGTGCCGGCAGTGATGATATACTTTCCCTTATCGTTTTTATTAAGGCTGATGAAGTCATAGCCCATTGCATCTGCATAATCGTCGAGTGCTTCCTGGTAGTTGACTCCGTCCCTGATGGTATCATCCTCCTCGGACGTCTCCTGGATCTCTACATAGTAATACCCCTCACCTATGCCGGCACAGGATACCGGTCCTGCTTCTGTGGATATGACTGCGTACTCCTCAGGCAGCTCCGTGGCCTTGATCATGAAACCCGGATCGTAGCCCTCAGGGTACTCGATCTTATCGCCGTTTTTGTGGATGATCCATCCGCCACCGTAGCTGCCGGTCGTCTTCTCAAAGCCGCTGTGCCTGAGTGCTGACGCAGTGAGCCTGGCCGGTACGCACAGGTCGTTCTCGACCTCCGAGGAAGTCTCGTCCACCTTGCTCATCATGAACTTATATGTAGCTTCGAATTTGTTGAGTATGTGGAAGCTGTCGCGCTCTATCGATTTGAGCTGTATGTTCAAATAAAAAGTCACGACAAATATCGTCGTGACCAGCACAGCTGCAGCGACATAGATCAGCGTCAGCAATATAATGTTTTTCTTCTTATTGCCTTTGTCCATTAAGAAGATTATAACATATCATGTCATGTCAAATCATCGATTCGATAGCCTCGCGGTCAGCCAGCGCTCCGCCTTCGCGCATACCTCTCTGAGCGTCACCTCATCGAACGGGCTCCCTAGACCCGCACGTTCGAGCAGTCCGGTAAACACATCGGTACCACCCTGCTTTGTGTACGCCATGTAACGTTCCCAGGCCTTGTCCTCATCCTCGCGCAGCAGCGCCCAGAACTCGAGTGACACGGTCTGCGCCAGGCAGTAGTCTATATAGTAGAACGGTCTCACGTAGATGTGGTGCTGTCTCTGCCAGCCCATTCCCTCCGAGTAGAACGGTATCTCGCCGTCCAGCCTCATCCACGGCATATAAATCCCAAGCAGTCTCCTCCACTCAGCATGCCTCTCATCCGGAGTCATCTCCGGATGCTCATACACCGTATGCTGGAAGTGGTCGACCATGGTGCCATACGGTATGAAAGTGATCGCCCCGGCCAGATGGCTGTATAAGAACTTCCCGGCGTCCTTTCCGAAGAAATCCTCCGCGCTCTTCCACGCGAAGAACTCCATGCTCATCGAGTGCACTTCGCATGCCTCCAGCGAAGGCCAGACCACGGACATCGGCACGCGGTCCCTGTTCATCCAGTCAGCAAAGGCGTGGCCCGCCTCGTGGGTCACGGTCTCCACATCGGATGTAGTGCCGTTGAAGTTGGCGAATATGAACGGGACCTTGTAGTCGTGTATGCTCGTGCAGTACCCGCCGCCCTCCTTACCTTCCGTTGAGAGCACGTCCATCAGCTCGTACTCGAGCATCGTATTGAAGAATTCGCCGGTCTCCGGTGACAGATCCTCGTAGAATCTGCGGCCCGCCTCGAGTATATCGTTCGCATCTCCCACCGGCTTCGCATTGCCGGAGCGGAACATCAGATTGGCGTCGGCGAAGCTCATCGGATACGATACCCCTATCCTCTCCGCCTGGCTCCTCTTGATGGAGTCCGCTACAGGTACGAGGTATTTGATGACGGCCTCGCGGAAGCGGCTCACCATATCCCTGTCGTAGCAGTTACGCTGCATGCGGTAGTAGCCGAGCTCCACGAAATCCCTGCATCCCAGCTTCAGTGCCATCTCGTGGCGTATCCTGACTAGCTTGTCGTAGAACTCATCGAGTTCGTGCCGGTGCTCTTTGTACCAGCCGCCTTCAGCGATCCATGCCTCGCGTCTGATCTCATCATCGGCATCGGTCTTGTACCTGCCAAGCTGAGCTATCGTGTACACCTTGCCCCTGAATGGTATCTGAGCACTTGCAAGCAGCTTCTGGTAAGCAGTCGTCAGTGCATTCTCCTCCTGCATCAGAGGCACTATGGACGGGTCGAAGCTCTTCTCATCGATCTCAGCGTTCAGGAAGACGACCTCCCCGAATTCCTCCGCCAGCTGCGATCTGTACGGGGAAGCCAGCATTGCGAGAGTGAAGTCGTGTAGCGATCCTTCGAGCTCCGGCTCCGCCTCGTCCCAGTACATCGCTTCCGCATCGTAGAACTCGTCTCTCGTATCTATCGAGTGGCGGATATTGGCGAGCGTCGCCATTGAATCCACGTGCCTCTCGATATCGTCCTTCTCGATGAAAAGCGCCCTCGCCTCTTCATACGTGTCCGCAGATCTGAATGCAGCAGTCAGCCGGGCGATCCCGGCCTTCACTGCTTCCATGTCAGGTCTTTCATATTTCATTTCATTGAATCTGACCATATTATCTGTTACTCCATTGTGATGAGATCAGCCAGAGTCGTCTCGAAGTCGACTCCGTACCACGGCTTCTTCGGATCGTCCATGGTCACCCTGATGGTGTGGGCCGTATAGTCAGCCGCTATCCTCATGGCATCCTTCCAGTCCCTGCCCTTCATGATCTCGCCAAGCGCAGTGCTCGAGAAGAGGTCTCCCGTGCCGTGGAACATGGCGCCGACCTTGTCGTTCTGGTAGGTGTAAAACTCGTCCTTATCCCTGTCATAGCCCATGATGCCGGTCTTGCCCTCGCTGAGGGATACTCCCGTCAGGACGGTGATCTTAGCTCCGAGCCTCACCAGCCTGTCGAGCAGCGCCCTGACATAGCTTTCGTCGTACTCCTCGCGGTAGTCCATGCCGGTCATGAAGCAGGCCTCGGTGATATTCGGCACGATGATGTCAGCACACGAGCAGAGCTCCGTATTCTTCCTCGCATACTCCATGTCGAATGCCGGATAGAGCTTGCCGTTGTCGGCCATTACCGGATCTACGAAGATTATGCCGTCCCTGCCGAAGGTGTCGAAGATCTTCTTCATCATCTCGATCTGCTCGACAGTGCCGAGATAGCCTGTATAGATCCCGTCGAACTTCACGTCTTCATCCAGCCACTTCTCAGTGATAGGCTCTATCTGATCTGACAGATCCTTGACCGTAAAGCTCTTGAAAAGAGTGTGATTTGATAGCACTGCAGTAGGAAGTATCACGCACTCAGTGCCCAGTGCCGAGATGACCGGAAGCGCGATCGTGATCGAGCATTTACCGAGACACGAGATATCCTGGATAGTCAGTATTCTTTTCATTTTGCGTCAGCTCCTTGTAATCTTTGATCTTATCTTTGCCCGGTCCCCTGCGGGACCTTTTTCTTGACTCGCTAATGATAACACTTTTATTCCCTAAGTTCACTACAGATCGTCAACCTCAGGCTCTTTAGTTAATATCTAGCTTGTATTTTATTAAGATGTCATGCTTACCGCGTTTGCATATTGTATTATACTCCCGAAAGAATATGTTCAAATAATAATATGCAAGGAGGAATACTTATGAAGAATTCCAAATATAAGATCTCGCTGGTAATGCTCCTCTGCTTCACCATGCTCGCTGCCACATTCATGTCGGGATGCGGCTCCGATCCTACAGAAGCTTCCGAGCTTCCGCACGATCCGCTGACGGGAGCGACCGAGGATGAAGGCTATGACAGCTCACTCGCAGACCAGCGCATCGCTGCGTTCGTAGTCGAGAACGCACCGGACGCCAGACCTCAGTGGGGCATGGACGATGCGAACTATTCGCCTGACATCGTGCTTCAGGGCGAGGTAGAAGGCGGCATCACCAGAATGCTCTGGTTCTATACGAACTACAACAAGCTGCCTGAGGTGATCGGGCCTACAAGAAGTGCGCGTCCTCCGTTCATCAAGTTCTCCGAGCTCTTTGACTCCATCTTCATCCACTGGGGCATGAGCCATTCGAAGGGCGACTACGTCGGAGCTACCACAGTCTTCAAGAGAGACAATGTTGATCACATCAACCAGATGACTCTCGACGATCAGGAAGGCATGTACGGAAGAGATACTACAAGAGCGGTCAATGTCGAGCACCGCGGTATCATCTACGGCGACAAGGTTGCCAAGACCATCGAGAATGAAGGCATCAGGACTACTCCTGATGATTATTCGAAGCTCTACTTCAACTCCGAGGCCAAGCCAGCCGGAGATGAGGCAGCTACACAGATCGGTGTCAAGTACTCTGAGAAGGCATTCGAGGATTCGTACTGGACATACGATGAATCCGACAGCAAGTATCACACGAGCGACTTCGAGAACGACTTCGCTAGAGACAACCTGCTCGTCCTCTATGATGATACTGAGTACATCACAAAGGACAACTACCAGGGCGGTGGCGGCGGAAGCGTCACTTACTGCAACTACGCCCTCAAGGGCGGCAAGGGCAAGCTCTTCAGCCAGGGTACTGCAAAGGATATCGAGTGGACAGTCGAAGACAACAAGCTGATCCTCAAGGATCCTGCCACTGATGCCGAGACTGCGATCGCAGCCAATGATGAAGCTTTCAAGACAGCCAAGGACAACAAGGAAGAGACTTACACCAAGCCTTACATCGTCGTTTCTCCTGAGGGAGAGGACGAGGAAGATGCCGCAGCCAACAGCTACGTGATCCAGACCCTCAACAAGGGCAAGACCTGGATCGGATGGATCTCCGGCAACAACGGCGGCAATGTCACTTACAAATAATAAGCAGTCAAATGCTTAAACCTTAGATCCAATCAATTCTCAGAAAACAGCTGCGCAACGTTCAATGATTGCACAGCTGTTTTTATTTACCTTTATCACATTTTTTGCTGCCTCTTCCGGCAGTTATTTCTTTTTCGAGGCCTTCTTCTTTGGCTTTGCCTCTTTATCCGGCTTCTTGTCCTCTTTTGCTTCTTTGTCGGCCGCCTCGGCGTCCTCCTTCTCGATGGCCTCCCTCGCCTCACGGGACAGCTCGGTGAAGAGATCGTCTATCGCTTTCTTCCTGATGCGGGCATCATCATCCTTTAAGGTAAGATCATCCAGATCCTTCAGATCTTCTATGGTTATGGTCATCAGGGTCTCTTCATCCACATTTTCGAGCTCTGATATCCTCGCCGCCTGATTGGTGATGATCTTTTCAAAGAGGTTGCGCACCTCTCTGGCGTTTGCGAAGTTCTCGCCCTTCGCCTTCTCGAGCCTGACTATCTCCTCCTTGACGGCTGCGTCAGCCTCATCAGTCAGCTTGTACTGATACTTCCTGCACTGCATCTCAAAGATCTGCTGGAGCTCATCGACCGTGTAGTCAGGGAACTCGAAGTACTTATTGAACCTGGACTTGAGACCCGGATTGCTTTCGACGAAGTCCTTCATCAGGTCGGTGTAGCCCGCAACGATGACGATGAACTTGTCGCGGTGATCCTCCATGGCCTTGAGTATGGTATCTATCGCTTCCTGTCCGTAGTTCTCGCCCTCCTGGTTGAGCATGTACGCTTCGTCTATGAAGAGCACTCCGCCCATCGCTTCATCGATCTTCTTACGGGTCTTGATAGCGGTCTGTCCGACATAACCCGCCACGAGCCCCGAGCGGTCCGTCTCGACCAGCTGACCCGTCTCGAGTATGCCTATCTCCTTGTAGAGCTTGGCGAGTATCCTTGCTACAGTGGTCTTGCCCGTGCCCGGGTTACCGAGAAACACAAGATGGAGCGAGACCGGGACTTCCTTCATGCCCTTCTCCTCGCGCATCTTCCTTACCTTGGCAAGCCCGATCATTTCCTTTACATCGTGCTTGACCGTCTCGAGTCCGATCAGCTCTTCCAGCTCCTCAATCCCGGACTTCTCAGGCTCCTTCGGTTTCTCGGGCTCCTTCTCCGGCATTGTCGCATAGCGCTTCTCATCGGAGGCTTCAGTCACCACCTCGGTCTCCACGACCGGTGTCTCACTGACCGGCTCCACCTTTACCGGCTTCCCCGCTGCGGGAGACGTCGCCGGCTTCTTCTTCGAAGTGTCTGCATGCAGCTCGAGTTCGCTGTCATCGGCCGGCCCGTAGAAATCGTTATATATCGTTTTTAGACCGTCTATCATTATTTGCTTTCGATCCTTTCATTAGTTTCTGATCCACATCTGATGCGTACATACAGATTCTATCACAAATCTTTTTTTCTCAGCCACTCATCCTTTGTAAGCCTCGTGATATGTTCAGTGCGGATGTCATCCATCATCTTCCATTGTATGTCCTTATTGGTATGATGATATCTGAAACCGCACTTCTCCTGCACGCGCTTCGACTTGTCATTTCCCTCGAAGTATCCGCACCATATAGTCTCAAGCCCGAGATCCTCAAAGCCGTGCCGTATCAGTTCGCGGCATGCTTCCGGGATGAGTCCCTGCCCCCAGAAAGGGACCCCTATCCAGTAGCCTATCTCGGCTTCAGCCTCCCCGAGCTCGATATTGCTGTGATCGCCCATCATAAATCCTATGCTGCCTATCGCCCTGTTGTCCTTACGAAGGCAGACCGCATAGGTCTCCGGGACCGAAAAGACGGTCCTTATGACCTGCAGGCTCTCCTCGATACCGGAGTGTGCCGGCCATCCCGCTACGGGTCCGACGCGTTCGTCCTTCGCGTATTCATACAACGACTCCGCATCCGATTCGTCCCACGGACGCAGTATCAGTCGTTCAGTTGTCAACTCCACCTGATCCCTCCGTATCAAGGTCCTACTCTCCTATGACATAGCCCTTGATATGCCATTTGTGCTCATACATCAGCTTGTCTGCACGGCGTACTACATCATTGACGGACTCATCAAGCTCCGGATCGTATACCGCCATGCCGCGTGCGACGTCGACCTTCTCCCAGCGCATATCTGCTTCAGCCCTCTTCTCAGCGCATTTCTCATCGAACAGCCTGAGAAGCTCGTCCCTGTTCTTATAGTCATTGTTGAGGAGAAGCGCCGCAAATTCATCGCCGCCAACCCTGAAGACAGGACTGTGGGAGAATACCTCGCAGATTATCGATGCCGATTCCTTCAGATATATGTCTCCCTTGTCATGTCCGTTGTTGTCATTCACAGACTTGAGGTCGTTGCAGTCGAACATGCAGACCGCGAACTCCAGAGTACCGCCCGGCGAGTCCATGTCAGCCTGCATATTGTTTATGGTTATGTCGAATGCTCCCTTGTTGCGCAGTGATGTGAGCGCATCGGCGTAAGCCAGATCGTTCAGATCAGTGATATACGATTTCAGGTGTGAAGTGAGCTTGTTGAAGGTCTGCGTGAGGACTCCTATCTCATCCTGCCCTTCATAGTCAAGTGAGCATTCGTAGTTGCCCTCGTCCACCTGCTCAGCCATCTCGGTGAGCTCCCGCAGAGGCTTCGTGATATGGCCGGTCCATCTGTTCGTAATGAATATAACGAGAAGCAGCAGCACCGAGAATACCACGACCAGCTGGTAGACCCATTTGTGCCACGTCTCATTTATTTCGCTTACCGGGACCGTGACGTTGAGGCGCGTTCCGTTACTGAGCGGAAGCCATACAGCCTCCTTCTCGATGCCATCAAAGGAGTAGACGACGTACTTGTCTTCACTGAGAAGTCCTTCCGGTACCTTCGGCTGCTCCTCCATCGTGGTGACATCCATCTTAGGATGATATACGATAACGCCTTCTTTGTCGTTGATGAAGGCATAGCCGTTGTTGTAGAGCGTTATGTTATCGACCTGCTCAGCCATGGCTTCGTAGTCAAGTTCTATACCGATGACACCTACGAACTTACCGTCATAGTATACAGGTGTATTGTAGGACAGCACTCTGGCGTCCAGATTGTCCGTGATATACGGCGGAAGCCAGATCCCTTCGCCGGTAGCCTTCGGGACAGTGAACCACACCAGCTGTGAAGTATCATTCGTATCGTACTGCGTGATATCCGTGACTTCATGCTCCTGGAATCCGGTGTCCTCATCATGTACGTACCAGAATCCTTTGACATTTTTTGTCAGCTCCGGATCGATGCGGTAATAGTAAGTCAGGATGCCGTTTGTGTTGTAGGTAAGCTTTTTGAATATGTCGCTGACTCTGTTCACGTGTGCCTGCAGGCTCTCATCATCGACCCCGTCCAGGTCCTCTTCGACATATGCCTGCACCATCGATACCGACTGCTCGACACGGTTGAAGTACGAGTCAAGGTTCTTCTGTCCTGTCTCGCAGAGCAGCATCAGCTGCTTATCCGCACTTGCCTTGCCGGTGTCCCTGATAGCGACCACACCAAGAGCAGCCGCAATGATCATGCTGATAATGATCGCAAATACCATCATCAGCGTTATCCGCGTACTTAATGAATTCTTTACCTCGATCCTCTCTTTGCCCATCATCCCTCCGATAACTAAACGGTTGCAAAGAGGGCCCGGTCCGGACCCTCCTGTGTTATGTTTCCTATCACTACATCAGCGGCGATATCATCTTGCAAAGGCTTCCCATGACTTTCAATGAGAATTCCTCGTTCTTGATGGTCTCCTCGGTAACTACCCTGCACTTCGCCAGAGTATCCTGGAAGTCCTTCTCGATCTCAGGGATGCATTCAGTCCTGTACATGAACGTCGCGCATTCGAAGTGATGATACAGACTCCTGTAGTCGAGGTTGATGGTTCCGACTACCGCCTTGATGTCATCGCTCACGAAGACCTTGGCATGCACGAAGCCCGGCGTATACTCATATATCTTCACGCCCGCTGCAAGCAGCTTCCTGTAATGAGTCTTGGCAAGCGCGTATGCCATCTTCTTGTCAGGTATGCCCGGCAGCATCAGCTTCACATCGACTCCCCTCTGGGCTGCATAGCAGATCGCCGTCTCGAGCTCTCCGTCGAGTATGAGGTACGGAGTCATGATGTGCACATAGTCGGTAGCGCGGTTGAGCATATCCATGTACACCGCTTCCCCTACCTTGATCTTGTCGAGAGGATCATCGCAGTAAGGCATCACATAGCCCTTCGCGTCTTCATGATATTCCGTAGAAAGCGAGAGCCATTTGTCATAATCATCCGGAGCGTTTTCATAGTTTCTCATGTTCCACATCTGGAGGAACATGAGAGCAAAGCTCCTGGCAGCCGGGCCCTTGAGCATAACCGCAGTATCCTTCCAGTGGCCGAACCTCTCAATGTGGTTGATGTACTCATCTGCGAGGTTGACGCCGCCGTTGAATGCCACCTTGCCGTCGATCACCAGGATCTTGCGGTGGTCACGGTAGTTATAATGCGAAGATACCAGCGGTACTATTGGCGAGAACGCCCTTGCGTGTATGCCTTCCTTCTCGAGCAGCTTCCAGTAATTCGGCGGCAGCTGAGCCATCTCGCACATGCCGTCATACATGACCCTTACCTCGACGCCTTCCTTTACCTTGCGCGTCAGTACGTCGAGTATGCGGCCCCACATGTATCCCTCTTCGACGATGAAGTACTCCATGAAGATGTACTTCTCGGCTTTCTCGAGTTCCTCGAGCATCGCCTTGAATTTATCCTCGCCGAGCTTGAAGTACGTGACCTCTGTTTTATCGTACAGAGGGAAGCAGCCCGTAATGTTCAGGTATTTGCAGAGATCGTCCGTGCCTGAGCCGTCATGCTCCACCTCTTTGAACACGTTCTCCGGCTGCTCCAGCCTGTCCCTGGTGGTTTCTATCTGACTGTGGATCAGTTCGGTCTCCTTCCTGTGGCCGATATTCGTCTGGGTCCACAGCAGCAGGAAGGCCCCCGCAATAGGGACTATGGATATCAGCAGCATCCATGTCAGCTTGGCGGATGAATCCATGCCGCTGTTGAACAGATAGATTATCATCGCGAAGGTGAATATCCACTGTACATACAGCATGATATGCATCTTATCTCTGAACCACAGAAATACCATAACCATCAGCGCCACCTGCACTGCGAGCAGTACCGCTATGACAAAGAACCTGCTGAACACAAGTCGCAGTAAGCCTTTCCTTACAGGTTTCGCCAGTCTTACTACTCTTTCTTCTGCTTCGTTCAGGATATCATCCATAAGCATTCTCCTCTCTGTGGTATCATCGCATCAGATATAGTAATGATACCACAGATAGATCACTCAACGGTAACTGATTTTGCGAGGTTGCGCGGCTTGTCTACGTCCAGTCCTTTGGCAACGCTCATGTAATATCCGAGCAGCTGCAGCGGGATCACTGCGAGACTGCCGACGAAGTGCTCGTCCGCCTTAGGTACGTATATAGTAAAGTTGACCGAATCCTCAACGCTGAAGTTGCCGTGGGAGGTCACTCCCATCAGGTAGGCTCCGCGGGCCTTGCATTCCGCCATGTTGCTGATGGTCTTCTCGATCAGCTCCTCCTGAGTGAGTATGCCTATCACGAGTATGCCGTCTTCTATCAGGCTTATAGTCCCGTGTTTGAGCTCGCCTGCGGCGTAGGCCTCGCTGTGGATGTAGCTTATCTCTTTCATCTTGAGGCTGCCCTCGAGACTTATCGCGTAGTCTATGCCTCTGCCTATAAAGAAGGTGTCCCTGGCATTGGAGTACTTGGAAGAGAACCACTGTATGCGTTCCTTGTTGCCGATGGCCTTTTCGATCTTGGCAGGCAGAGCCTGAAGCTCCTCGATATAGTAATGGGAGTCGGCTTCATCGAGCTTGCCCTTGGCCTTGGCCAGCGCCAGTGCAATGCAGTACAGTGCTGCCATCTGAGTGCTGTAGGCCTTGGTGGTAGCAACTGCGATCTCAGGGCCCGCAAGAGTGTAGAGGACATTGTCGGCCTCTCTGGCTATTGTCGATCCGACCACGTTGACTATTGCCAGAGTACGTATGCCGTTTTCCTTAGCCGCCCTGAGCGCGGCCAGTGTGTCCGCTGTCTCGCCTGACTGAGAGATGACCACGACCAGAGCATCCTTATCGATGAGCATCTTCCTGTATCTGAATTCGGAAGCCAGCTCAGTCCTGACCGGTATCTCCGCGAGATCCTCGATCACGTACTGACCGGTCATGCCCGCGTGCCACGCAGAACCGCATGCGGCGATCCTGATCTCGCTCACATCCCTGAGGATGTCTTCTGTAAGTCCGGCTCCGGAAAGGTCGATCTGACCGTCCTTTATGAGGCTGTTCAGAGTATCCTCCACGGCCTTAGGCTGCTCATGGATCTCCTTCATCATGAAGTGCTCGAATCCGCCCTTCTCGGCTGCTTCCGCATCCCAGGAGATATGAGTCTTCTGCACCTCGACCTCATCGCCGTTGAGGTCATAGAAATGGACCTCGCCCGGAAGTATCCTGACCGACTGCATGTTGCCGATATAATAAATGTCTCTGGTGTATTTGAGCAGAGCAGGCACGTCGGAAGCGAGGAAGGATTCTCCTTCCGTTGTGCCTATGACCATAGGGCTGTCCTTTCTCGCAGCATATATCTCGCCAGGATAGTCCTTGAACATCAGCGCGAGAGCGTATGAGCCCCTGACACGCACCATCATCCTGTTGATGGCGTCTATAGGGCCGATCTCGTATTTCTTGTAATAGTAATCCACGAGCTTGATCGCCACTTCCGTATCGGTGGTGCTGTAGAACTCATAACCGTTATTCATGAGCTTGCTCTTGAGCTCTTCGTAGTTCTCTATGATGCCGTTGTGGACTCCGACTACGTCCGATTCGACCGGACCGGATGCAGAGCTCTTCGCATTGCCGCTGACATGCGGATGTGCATTGGTCTGTGTAGGCTCTCCGTGAGTGGCCCATCTGGTATGTCCTATACCACAGGTGCCCGGCAAATCAGCACCGTAGGCGGTCTTCTCAGCCAGGTTTTTGAGCTTGCCCGTCGCCTTGACCACCTCAGCCAGCGACTCTCCGTCGCGAACCGCGAGTCCCGCTGAATCATAGCCTCTGTACTCCAGCTTTGACAAGCCGTCAAGCAGCACCGGCGCCGCCTGCTGTGTTCCTGTAAATCCTACTATCCCGCACATATATTATCTCCTTCCTCGATCCTTTTATCTTGCTTTCTTCCTTGCCATCGCAGCCTCGACGAGTCCTCTGAAGAGAGGATGAGGCTTGTCGGGACGGCTCTTGAATTCCGGATGGAACTGCACTCCGATGAAGAACGGCTTATCACTGATCTCGACAGTCTCCACGAGCCTTCCGTCCGGGGAGATGCCGCTGAGCGTGAGCCCCGCCTCTTCGAAGCGTTCCCTGTAATCATTGTTGAATTCATAGCGGTGGCGGTGATACCCTTGCCTAGCCCGGATACTACACCGCCTGTAACGAAAATATACTTTTTGTCCATCTTATCTTTCCCTTCTTCGAAAGAATTCCCTTTTTTCCCCGTCCAATACGGAAACGACCACAGGCAGGAGCCCCTCGGGCACCCGGCCTGTAATCATGACCGACGGATGCAACAGTGATCTTCATCAGATACTGATAGTCGTATACATACATAAGAACAATAATCCCGTCAGCTTGATAAATGAAATACGTATATCTTTAGCCTTATCATATTTTATTCATATGAAAAGAGAGCCGTCTCAGGCTCTCTATAAATACGATAATTATTATGGTCGGAAGCTGTCTATCTGTCTGCCATCTCTTTTACGAAATCGATGAATTTCGTCTCAACAGTCGGCAGCGGACGACCCTTCCTCCAGACGAAGAGGTACTCCAGCCTCTTGTCATCTCCCGATATTTTCTTGAATTTCAGGGAGTCGATCGGAATAAATCCGGTCCTCGGATAGATGCTGATCCCGGCCTGCCTGCCCGCCAGCGCAGCTGCATCGAGATAGCTGTCTGTCTCGTATACTATCCTGGGCTCGATTCCAAAGTCGGCGAACCAGCCGTATATGGTCTCGATAAGAGCCTTCCTGCTCGGCACCATGAGATTCTCTCCGGCCAGGTCCGGTATATCTACCTCGTCTCCTTCCTTCATCGCCAGAGGATGCTTCTCGTTGACGAGGATACCTATCCTCTCCTCTCCGATGCGGAAGCTGTGAAACAGCGAATTGTCGCACGGAGATGTGATCACGGCCAGACTTATCAAGCCCGTTCGCATCTTTTCGAGCAGATCGTCGGTGCTGCCGTCGAGTATCCTGAAGCGTATATTGGGATACTTGGCTACAAAGCCTGCAAACCACTCCGCAGCTATGTTAGGTGCCATACCCTCAACCAGACCTAT